>JAISCI010000013.1 GCA_031265685.1 Clostridiales bacterium | reverse complement strand
GCAAAACCGGGGTGGACTCGTCCGCGATACGCGTCGCTCCGCTCAAGAGCGAGTAAGAAGATGGCTTGATGAATTTTGCGTAATGGAATTTCGCGTGGTTCGAAGCATTATCGTGTGGTTCAAACGATAATGCGATGCGAAATTCGTCCAAGCAAAATTCAGATGTTGTCTAAGACAACATCAAACGTCGGTCAAGGCTATTCCGTGTCATCACCGGAATAGCGTAAACGAACCGCCCGGGAGAGTCCCCGGGCGGCTGTTTCTTATGTATATCAATCGCCGATACGCGATATGGTAAACGAGACGGTGCTTTGGATCAGCGTGATCGGAGCGGACGCGTAGAGCCCTATAATCTGGCCCGCGTGGGCGCCCAGTATCGTCTCGCCGCTGACCGTTTGCGCGACTCCGGGGACGTAGGTCGCCGTCACAACACTGTAATCCACTTGCGTGCCGTCTAACGCGACGTAGGTTGACAGGCTGGTCGTGGTGCCCGTCGGCGTGCCGCTCACCTGATAGCGGACGTCGTAGAGGCCGTCCACGTTGGCGGTTATCTGTTCGAGGGCGGTATCAAAGCTCAAGGAGCTTCCGGATGCAATGGCTGCCCGCGCGAACGGGATCTGATCGCCGCTCGCGTCGGTGATCACGAGATTTCCGTCGGACGGGAGGCGGTCGGCGAGTAGGAAGTCGGCGGCGAGGGGAGTAGGCGGTCCGGGGGGGCCTGTAGCTCCGGTTGCGCCTGTAGCTCCGGTTGCGCCTGTGGCGCCTGTGGCTCCCGCGGGGCCTTGCGGGCCGACCGGACCCTGTGCGCCGACGGGACCCTGCGGACCGACGGAGCCAGTTGAACCGGTGGGACCGGTGGAGCCAGTTGAACCGGTGGAACCGGTGGAACCGGCGGGGCCTTGAGCGCCTGCGGGGCCTTGCGAACCGGCGGAACCTTGCGGACCGACGGAGCCAGTTGAACCGGTGGGACCGGTGGGACCGGCGGGACCTTGAGCGCCTGCGGGGCCAGCGGGACCGGCGGGGCCTTGAGCGCCTGCGGACCCTGCAGGACCTTGCGGACCAGCGGGACCGGCGGGACCGGCGGGTCCTGCCGGTCCCGCCACGCCCTGCGAACCGGCTGAGCCGGTTGAACCTGTGGGGCCTGCGGGACCAGCCGGGCCGGCGGGACCGACAGGCCCAGCAGAACCGGCGGGTCCTTGAGCGCCCGCTGGGCCTTGCGGACCGGCGAAGCCCTGCGGACCGACGGAGCCGGTTGATCCTGTGGGACCTGTGGAACCAGTTGAACCTGTAGGGCCTGCCACGCCTGCCGGACCCGCGGGGCCGACAGGACCTTCAAAACCGGCGGGACCCTGAGCGCCCACGGGGCCTTGCGGACCGGCGGAGCCTTGCGGTCCGGCTGGACCTCCGGGTCCAGTCGGACCCTCGCGGCCTTGGGGACCTTGCGGACCTTGCGGACCGATAGAACCGACTGAGCCTTGCGGGCCAGGGGAACCGGCGGGGCCTTGCGCGCCTATGGGGCCTTGCGATCCGGTCGCGCCGGGCGGGCCGGGGAAGCCGGGCGGGCCGGCGGGACCGGTCGCGCCGTTGCGCCCTGGAAAACCGGGCGGGCCTGCGGGTCCGGGGCATCCGTTGCGTCCCGGAGGTCCGGGCGGGCCGGGAGGGCCTGGTGGGCCTGGTGGGCGCGGAGGTAGCGGCGGACACGGA
The DNA here is from genome assembly GCA_031265685.1 of Clostridiales bacterium. Lineage (GTDB taxonomy): Bacteria > Bacillota > Clostridia > Lachnospirales > WRAX01 > JAISCI01. The sequence continues at coordinate 8,653 of JAISCI010000013.1, read as the reverse complement.
GGCGCAGGCGGACACGGAGGGCATTGGAAGCAAACATAATCATCCTGACAGCAGTCGCATCCGGGGTCGGGCGGACACGGCGGAACGGGCGGCGGATACGGGCGGCTCGGCTCGGGGCGTCCGCGTCCGCGGCTTTTACGCTCTCCGCCGATCTCGCCGTAATCGACGCTCAGGCCGTAGCTGCTCCATTGATCATCATACATGACGATGCAACAGTCCTTTCTCTTTTACAGACATTCGGTTGCGGACAACCGTTTAACCTTGGCGAAATACTCCCTGTTTGCCAGAACAGACGGATCATCCGGTCTCTCGGCGGCGGCGGCCTCGTTGTGGACGGACGCCTTATCTTTGTCGCCCAGTCTGTCGTAACAGACCGCCAGCCAGATGTGCGGCACAAACCCATAGCAGTCCGCGCAGACGAACCCGCCGTTCTCGATGTCAGGGCGGCTTGAGAGCGCGGCCTCCATCCAGAACGCGCCCGCCGCCCAGTCGCCCCTGGATATGAATACCTTGCCGATTTCGCAGCAAGTCTCGCCTGTGGGCGGGCCGTACCTGAGGCTGAGCAGCAGCGCTCTGAGCGCTTCATCCGGACGCTCCAGCGCTTTGTGGCATTCGGCCAGAACACGCCCCGCGTCGATCTTGTTCGGCGGCCATCCGTCCGGGCGCGACAGGAAGAGTGTCAGTTTTGCGATAGCTTCGTCATAGCGTTTATTTTCAAAAAGTTCTCTCCCGTAATAATAAAGCTCGCGCGGGCTGAAGGGTTCGCCGATCTTCTCTTGTTTCTCGCAGATTCTGAGGTTCCTTCCCGGTTCGTTCGTTTTAAGCTTACGGTGGGATACCGCGATGTCTAACGATACGACGCGCCCCGTTGGAGGAATGGCCTCGTGGACCCGCCCTTCCCAGCGAAGGCCCAGCGAACGGCGGATGATCCGCTCCCGGTGATAAGACAGAGACGGGGAACCATCCGGGCGGAACGCCGCGTCATACCGCAGCATGACGACGTCGGCGCAGCCGTCGATACCGCGCATCAGGCCGCGGATCCTCTTGGGATTGTCGCCCTCGACGACGTCGTCAGCGTCCAGCCACATCAGGAAGTCTCCCGTGGCCTTAGAGAACGAGAAGTTGCGCGCGGCGGAAAAGTCGTCGGTCCAAGCGAAATCGTACACCTTATCGGTGTAGCGCCCGGCGATCTCTTTTGTCGAGTCGACAGAGCCGGTATCGACGACGACAATCTCGTCGGCAAACAGCGCGGCCGAATCGAGGCATCGCGCCAAAACATCCTCCTCGTCGCGGACGATCAGGCAAACGCTGAGGGTGGCCATCCGCTCATCCTCCTTTCGCGATCCCAGTGACAAGCGCGCTTCACGCTTGTATTAACATGATATGGAAATATCGAGAGAATGTCACTAAGAAAACGGCTTGAATTTACCGGGGCGGATTCAAGCCGTGGAAGTTCGCGCAAAAATCACCATGCGAAAATTCATGGCCGATTTCAATTATATTGCTATGATTTTTCGGGAATAAATACAGTGCTACACTTACCGTTGCTTCGCCAAGGTAATTTTCGCGTGAATCCGCGAAAATTCATGATGTCGAATCCTTCAGCCCCCACTTTCTCAAATATTTGTCTGTTTGTCAATTTATGCTTGGCGAATTTTCGCTTGGATGAATTTCGCGTGAACCATGCGAAATTCTGTCACGCAAAAATTACTTTTACCCGGTGCCGAGCCGCCGCGTTTTCCCGCGTTCTTCTTCCGCGATTTCGCGCAGACGCGCGTCAGGCTCGTCCGTGTACTTCGTCCTGTGGCGCCCGGACACGCGATACTTGGGCGGTGAATTTTCCATGGTTCACGCAAAATTCTTCATCAAAAGCAGCGGCGGCTATATCGAGGGGGCAGAGTTACCTGACGGCAGATTCCGGCGAGGTTCAGGGGCTGGTGGATCAGTTTGCCGGGACGGGTAAATTTGAAAAGAGCAAGAAGACCGGGCGTAGATAGCGGCCTTTTCAATTCAGGCATAAGGATCCCTCCTGGCCTAGTTTTTTGCCGCGGTATGAGCAATGACACTTTTCGGTTTCGATATTTTCCATGAATCCGCTAGAAATTATATCCGAAGGGATTGGCCACAAGACCAATACCCAAAAGCGATATTGTCGCTCTCAAAACCTTTCCGACGGCAGTCACTGAGAGTATATATCCCCATAGCCGACGGTGGTCAGCGTAGCGATTGCCCGTCATATCCCCGAAAACGCGTTAGCGCGTTTGCCGGACTGGGCATTGCCCTCCGCGTTGTACATACTGAAAAGTCCGCCGACGCTATAATGAGTTGAAAAATACGATTACGGATAGTGCGCTTGTTAGTGCTGATAACAGATTGGTTTTATTTTGGATATAACGCAATATTCAAAATATTGCTTTATTTTGACATATACAATGACGGATTCTGTTGTGCTTATCCGGCTTACGCTGATTATTCCGTCGTCCGCCGAAAAGACCCCCAATTATCTCTTGTATTGTAACACCGGCAGGGCGCGTTGTCGAGAATAAATCGCGCCGGAGGGCAGTATATTTTTTAGTAACAAACCTATCGGCGGTGATCAAATGGCGGAGACGCGGGGCGCGGCATCCAGGCACGCAGTCCATATGGAGGAGCGCGGCGCGCTGACGGTAACGGGCGTGACGGATGTCGCGTCGTTCGACGAGACGGAGATAGTCGCCGAAACGACCGCGGGTTCGCTCGTCATAAAGGGGCGGAATCTGCGCGTGGGCACGCTCAACCTGGGCACGGGCGACTTGGGTGTGGAAGGCGAGATAACCAGTCTGGCATACGGAGCGGGCGGCAAAACTAAGACGTCGCTCATGTCCAGGCTGTTTAAGTGAGGTTGGCGTATGATTCTCTCGATGTCGCATCAAGCGGTTGTGTTCTTGCTGACCGCCGCCGCCGGATTCGCGGCGGGGCTTCTTTTCGACGCTTTCCGCGTGTTCCGGAAATCCGTTCCGCACGCGGCGTTCTTCGTCGCGCTTGAGGACGTACTGTTTTGGACGGCGTTCTCCGTCGTGATGTTCTATGTGCTTCTGAACCACAATTCGGGAGAGGTACGTCCGTTCTGCGTCGTCGGAGGCTTTCTGGGCATGACGCTCTATTTTGAGACGCTTAGCCGGCTGGTTCTGGCCGTCGGCGTCGAGACGGCCAAGGCCGTTAAGAAGGCGCTGCGTTTCATCTTCAAGGTTGCCGCCGCGCCTTTTGTCATGCTGTATGGGCTGCTGCGCGTACCGGCCAAATTAATAGCTGGATTATGGGCGAAATTATCTATAAAGTTAAAAAACTTCTTGCATAAAGCCCTCGGTTGTGGCAAAATAGTGCTAACGCGTTTGGCGCCCAAGCCGCGCAAGAGAGAACAGACCGCCCAGGAAGCGTCCGCGGAGGACATTGGGAAGAGCGGGAACACTGGCCGGGTCAGGGTTAGATGGTATTGATGGGATGCTTGAGCTTGGCTTGGCGGTCGTGTATCCCAAGTGGGCTGTGGTCAATTTCAGGCCGCGGCTATATTTGGAAGGTGAGCGCGAGATGGCGTTGATTAAATATATCAGGACGTTTTTCAGGGTGCTGGCGGGAGGCGGTTTCTGGCTTGTCGTCTGGGGAGGTGTCGCTGCGTTTTTTTTGGCGGTTACATATCCGAACATCGAGCGGTTATCCGCCTTGGAAGACGCGAACGCCGGCACGCGGGCGCGTATAACGGAGGAAGAGGCGCGCGTAGAGCAGATCCGAGAAATGGGCGCGTATTCCGAAACCGATATGTTTATCGAAGCCGCCGCGCGGAAGTTTTTGGGGTATGTCTTTCCGGATGAGATAGTTTTTATTAAGAGGTAATAGGACGGGCATGCCGCGCTAAGATTGGGTAATTGTGGGGATACAATGAAAATCGACCGCGCGCTTCTGAAGCCCGTTTCAATGAAATCGGACGCGAACTCCGCCTTGATAACGTCAAGGCGGTTTTATTTTGGAGAGCGTTCAGAGGGATGTATTTGTCAACTGGAATTTCCGCCGCCCATTATAGTTGAAAAATCCGCCGTTCAAACGGAATTAGTATTAGTAATAGCCCCTGACTTTCCGATAATAATTCATCGGACAAAACCTGACGGAGGTGTGCTTATGTTCACATGGTATAAAAATTCTAACATCAAGAAAAAACTGTACTTGGCGTTCGGCGTGCTGATAGCGCTGACAATCAGCCTTTCGCTGATTTCTATTATCTCGTATAAAAACAGCGACAACTCGTACGCGAATATGATCAATGTAACCATCGAACGGACGGAGATACTGTTGAAGGCGAGCGGCGATTTTTCGGACTCGATCTACTATAGAGCTATGGCGGTTCAGAACTGCGACGACCCGGCGACATACGCCCAATATCTGGGCAAGTTCTCGGACAGCGTCAGGGAGACGACCGAAGGATTCGACGACTACAGGAAGCTTCTGACTAACGACGCGACCGTCACTTCGGCGGAGAGGGAATCGCGGCTTAAAATGTTTGAAGATATGAACGCCTTACTGACAGGGACATACGCCGAGATGAGCGATAAGATATTAGCCGCCGCGTCCTCCGGCGACAAAGCGGCGGCGTCCGCGATGCTGTTCAACGACGACGTGTTCAACGCCTATTCCGACAGGATCGACGAAACCTTGAACGATTTGTCGGACATGGCTATGCGGACCGTTAAAGACAGGAGCGTATCCCTGAGCGGGGATACCAACCAGCACATAATCTGGCTGTCGGTGTACGCCGTGGTGATCATAGCGGTGTCGATCGGGGCGGCAATTTTTATCTCGGACAACCTGAAGCGCAGAGCGGCGATCCTGCGCGACTCGGCCCGCGCCATCGCCGGCGGCGAGCTGAACGCGAACATACCGTACAACTATAAGGATGAAATCGGCGACGCCACCGAGTCTGTCCGCAGAATGCAGGAGACGCTCGTCACGCTGTTCGCCGACATAAACGCCGTGACCGACGGCTTCCAGAAAGGCGACTTCGACACGCGCATAGACGCGTCGAAGTACGGCGGCGACTATACCTGCATAGCCAAGGCGATGAACAACATCCTCCAGCTCTGTATCGACGACAACAGATATATGGCGGGATTTATACAGGAGATCGGGGTAGGTAAGTTCGACGGGCAGCTGAGGACCCTTCCGGGCAAGCGCGGCGAGACTACGGCTGTTTTCGGAGAGATTCAGCGGCTGTTCAAGCGGTTGATGTCCGAACTGAACCGCGCGATAGACGGCGCGAGAAACGGCGACCTGAGCGTATCCGCCGATATTTCCGGCTTCCAGGGCAATTGGGGTAATCTCATAAACGGCGTCAACGAACTGTTGGCGGCATTCCGTAAGCCGATACGCGAAACAATGTCCGCGCTGGACGCGCTTGCCGAAGGCAATACGTCCTATCGCATGACGGACGAGTACGGGGGCGAATTCGGCGAGATAAAAGAGACGATGAACAACACCGCCGCCCGTCTGGGATCGTATATAGACGCGATCTCCAAGATACTCGGCGACATGGCGGCGCTTGATATATCCGGCAAACTCTCCGGCGAATACGTCGGCGACTTCTCGGCCATCAAGGGTTCTATCAACAGCATAGTCGAGCGCTTTCAGGAAGTAGTGCATGAGGTGCTGCAGTCGTCGGAGAACGTGGCGCTAGGCTCCGGCGAAATATCGCGCTCGGCCACGGCGCTGGCCACCGGAGCCACGGAGCAGGTGGCGCACGCCGATCAGCTGAACATTACGGTCAACCTGATGAGCGATAAGATCATAAAGAACGCCGAAGCCGCGTCGGAGGCCGAGAAGCTCGTATCCAAAGCGACGGCGACCGCCGAGACAGGCAGCGGCAAGATGCGCGACTTGCTGGAGGCGATGCACGGCATAAACAGCAACGCCGCGAACATCTCGCGCATTATAAAAGTGATCGACGATATCGCGTTCCAGACGAACATACTGGCGCTGAACGCGGCTGTGGAAGCCGCTCGCGCCGGCGCGCACGGCAAAGGCTTCTCGGTAGTGGCGGAAGAAGTTCGCAACTTGGCCGGAAAGAGCCAGCAAGCCGCGAAAGAGACGGCGGAACTAATCGAAAACTCCGTCTCTACCATCAACGCGGGCGGCAAGCTGGCCGACGACACCGCGAACGCGCTCTACGAGATGATCTCGGAGATAACGGCGGTATCGCGCGGCATGGCCGAGGTGTCGGCGGCGTGCGCGGAACAGTCAGTCGCCATAGCGAAGATCAACAGCGGTATGAACTCGATCGCCGCCGTAACGCAGTCCAACTCCGCGACAAGCGAAGAGCAGGCCGCCGCCTGCGAGGAACTGGCGGCTCAGGCTGACGCGTTGAAGGCGCTGGTCGGGAGGTTCGAGCTGGGCGGCAGCCGGCGCGGACGCATGTACGCTTAAGACTAATCTCCGTTAGATTGACGGAAAAGATTTCTCAAAGCGATGAGTATCGGAGCGGGACGGATGTTTGCTTGGACGAGTTTGGTGTGAATCGAAGCTTATCGCGTGACGGAGTTTTGTATCGCATGTATCCGTCACCTTAATAATCCGCCGCCCATTATAATTGAAAACCCGCCAGCTAAACAAAAAACGCCGTGCTCAGGCGCACTGTGAGCGGCGACCGGCGGATCTTAATTATAATGGGCGGCGGATTTTTCAATTAACAAATGCCAGTCGGTATCGGAGACGTCCGGATTCCACCGGGCGCGGCTCACGATTTTTGCGTGATTCAAGCAAAAATCGGTGCCCGGCGAGGTCATACCCATGTTACTGGTTACATAGTAGTCGACCGTTTCCTGGAACTCCGTGGGCAGCTCGCTCTCCAGCGCCGCCGTCACCGAATCGGCGTAGTCCTTGGCGGACTGGAGCGCGGCGGCTTCGGCGCGGGCGGCTTCCTGGGAAATTTCGTCAGCTAGATCGGCGACGTCGCCCGCTTAGTCCGCGATATTTGTATTTGTGTTACAAAACTACACTTTCTAAACGTCGAAGTTTACAAAGCCCTCCAAACGGCCAATCCAAGCAAAATGCATAAATATACGCTTTATACATCTACAGCGTATATGTTAAAACTTCCGCAATCGAGTTTCAGAATGGCTGTATTGCGGGATCCCTCGGGATTCTTCGCTTTTTTTCACTTTCCGTCAGTTGTCAGTCTTCAGGACGTTTTACAGTGGTTCGCGTGAGTTATTCCCTCTGCGCGCTTTTCGGGCGCGTATTTTATTCCCAATGCCTTTTCCATGCCGTGCAACGCGATATTTGCCAGTAACGGGGATATTATCCCGCCTTGCGGTGTGCCGTCCTCTGTTTCGCTGAAAACGTTATTGTCAACGAACCCCGCCTTTAACCATTTGGCAATTACATCAGCTTCGGGGAATCCTTCTATCTGCCCCAGTATCCAATCGTGGTTAAGCGTGTCAAAACAGGCTTTGAAATCGCCTTCGAATACCCAGCTCATGTTGCTTTTATCACCGCGAAGGTTTTGGTGTATTCTTACCATAGCGTCATGACAGCTTCTTTTTGGTCTAAAGCCATATGAAGCAGGCTCGAATCTCGCCTCCCATTTAGGCTCAAGCGCCAGATTTAACATATTTTGGCACACCCTGTCCTTGATAGTCGGAATTCCGATCGGTCGCAATTTACCGTTTTTCTTTTTGATATAGGTTCGGTAAGTCGGCTTCGGCTTGTGCAGAGATATATCTATGTTTACCATTTGGTGGTATAGAGCTAATCTCTTTGCGGGTTCCAAAGCCTTGAAACCGTCTACGCCCGCCGTACGCTTGCCCCTGTTTATCTGCGTTACCCTGCAGATTGACAGTAATAACGCGGATTTGCTTTTCATCAACATTCTTTGTAAGTCACGGACTCTACGTTTGTCGCCGTTCTTTTCGGCACGGAATATCCGCTTTTGCAATTTCTCTACATACTTTTCGGCTATTTGCCACTTAATGGCTTGCCAATCAGTAGGTAAGGGCAATGCGGACTTAATCTCAGTAGTTTCATTTCGTGAAACCGCACTGCGTGCGCCGGACTTCTTTCCGGTACCTGGTGTTTCGGATTGAGTATTCACGACTGTTGCCCTCCTTTCGAGCAATCGCTTACGTTTTATTCGCATGTTGTATACCAGCATTGGAAGTCAGCACGCTTTCACGTTACGCCATTGACACGAGTGTCGGCACTATCCGCCCGGTTATTTCCATTCCCGGCGCCTTTCGGCGTGGCGGCGTTCGCTTCTTCCGGCCTCCTTTATCCTCTGAAGGATTCCGCTTCCCTTGCGGTCGGCCTACTGCTTTTCCATCCCACAAAACCAAAAATCGGTTTTGCGGGGATCCCGGTCCGCGGACTTCATAGGACTTAACAAGTTCGACATATGTTAGATACGAGCGTGTTAGGTTCTTCCACTACGCCGAAGGGAGTTTAAGGCGTTGAATATACATCAACACAGTGTATATCCTTTCCCTTTGCACAGGAGCGTTTCTGTTCCTATCTCTTGTTCGTCTTTACGGCGCTTATAAAAATTCGTTTATCACTTACCATACCACTCTTCCCCTAGCCCTGACTTACCCTTGGAACTAAGGCGTTCAAGGCGTCTCCTCATGCAACCGAACAA
>JAISCI010000057.1 GCA_031265685.1 Clostridiales bacterium | reverse complement strand
TACTCAAAAAATCATCCAGGCAATATAATCTGAATCCGCCACTAGCAAAATGAAGAGCCCTAAATATAGCTCTTTATTTTGCTAGTGGCGGATTTTTCAATTATATTGGGTGGAGGATTTTTCGCTTGACATTTACAAGTATTATAGCGGTTTTTGCCGCATGCCCACAAAAGCGTGAGGTATATGCTTTCAAAACCGCTTTTGAAATATTTGCTTTTGCTCGCCGCTCTGTTCAATATTTTGATAAGCGGCGGCCGCGAATAAAAAAGCGGGGCTTTTCATTCTCCGAAAAGCCCCGCCGCCAGGAATCGCGCCGTTTCCGCGCCGCGCTGTTCCAACCGAGGGTTATGTAGGCAGCTTAGTCCTAAACTGACATATATCGCGTGATCGACGCGTTTCATCAATTCATCGTCCAACCGGCAGATCTTCTCGTGCAAACGTTTCTTGTCGATCGTTCGGATCTGTTCCGCGAGAACCACCGAATCCTTGACGAGCGAATGACGCGACGAGTCAATCCACACATGCGTCGGTAACAGTTTCTTGTGCATCTGACTTGTTATCGCCAGACATATAACGGTGGGGCTGTGCCTGTTGCCGACGTCGTTTTGGACGATCAGAACGGGGCGCACCCCGCCCTGCTCCGATCCGACGATCGGGTCTAAATCCGCGTAGAAAATGTCTCCGCGCTTTATTATCATGACATCACTCTTCTTTGATTAGTTCTTATAATCATTATTCCCATTCTTGTGAGACCTATACAAATCCCGGAAAATAAATTCAAATACAGGGCAACAAAAAACCGGCCCGTCGTACTGTTTCAGAACCAAGGCTGACATTTGTTTCTAAGGTTCGCGCGAAAATTACCTTAAAAGCAAATGTCAATATCTAAGCCGAAACTGCATCAGGCCGGTTAATCGAACGGAACCGCGATATGCCGCGGCTATTTATCCCAACGCATTCTCAAACAATTCCATAGCCTTATCCACATCCGGCTTCCCGGCGATAAGCGGCGGCACGAACCGCACAACGTCCGCGCCCGCGCCAAGCGTCAGCAGACCGCGCTCCAGGCACTTACCGACGAGCGGCCCGGTCGGGACGGACATGACCGCGCCGCGCATAAGGCCGGCTCCGCGCACGGCCAGCACCGCCGGATTCCTCCGCGACAGCTTTTCGAGCGACGACGCGAGGTACGCTCCAGTCTCGCGGACATTCTCAAGGAAACCTTCGGCGAGCACCCGCGAGACGACGTAGTTGGCGGCGGCGGCGGCCAGAGGGTTTCCGCCGAACGTGGACGCGTGATCGCCGGGCGCGAACGCAGCCGCGAATTTCGCCCGCGCCAGCAGCGCGCCCATCGGGACACCCCCGGCTATGCCTTTCGCCAGCGCGCACATATCTGGCGCCACACCAAAATACTCATGCGCGAAAAGGTACCCGAGCCGCCCCACGCCGCACTGAACCTCGTCGAAGATCAGCGCGATACCGCGGTCGTCGCAGAGCCGTCTTACGGACGCGAGATACTCCCTCTCCGCCGGTATGATTCCGCCTTCGCCCTGGACAGGCTCGAGCAGAATGGCGCACGTCTCGTCGTCCGCGGCGGATTCGAGCGCCTCGAAGTCCCCGAACGGTACGTGGACTATGCCCGGCAAGAGCGGAGACAGCCCTTTCTGATATTTTTTCTGGCCCGTGGCGGTTATCGCGCCGAACGTGCGCCCGTGGAACGAGTTCTCCATCGCGACAATCTTGAAGCGTCCGTGATCCGCGCCGTATTTGCGCGCGAGCTTCATGGCGGCCTCGACGGCTTCCGCGCCGGAGTTGCAGAAAAACGCCTTGTCGAACGACGAGCGCGTTACGAGCGTTTCGGCCAAATCGGCCATTGGTTTTGTCCAGTAGAGATTGGACGTATGTATCAGCCGCCAGCTTTGCGCCGCGACGACACCGACGAGACCCCGGTCGCCCGCGCCAAGCGAGTTGACGGCGATACCGCCGCAGAAGTCCAAGTAGGCTTTGCCGCTCTCGTCGTAGAGGTACATGCCCTCGCCGCGCTCGAACGCGACAGGAAACCGTTTATACGTGTTCATCACGTATTGTTCGCCTTTTTCAATTGTGGTCATGATTATTATCTCCTTCCCGCCTATTGCTTATTGTATCCCATCCGCCGCCGGCGCGGCCTCGACGAGAGCCGTCGGGGGTGGGCGGGTAGGGGCCGCGGCACGCTGAAGCGGCTCGTCGATCCTGGGTATTGTTCCCGCCACCCTTGCGGAGAACGGCTCGGGAAGCGTGGTCCGGCCCCGACCCGCCCGCCCCCGCAAACCCCGGCCGCGCTGATATTTTGCGCCGCCCACCCCCGCGGCGAAATACCCCGTAACCCGCCCTAAGGTTTTAAGGTCTAAGCTCTTTCCAGCTTCTCGCCTCTAGCTTCCAGCTCAATCAGCGTCCCAATGCCTTCCTTCGTGAATATTTCCAGAATCAAAGAATGTTCGACCCTGCCGTCCAGTATATGGACGTTCTTCACGCCCGCCTTGACGCCCGCGACACAGCACATCACCTTCGGAATCATACCGCCGGAGATAGCGCCGGATTCGATCATCCGCCCGATCTGCCCGAGCGTCGCGCGGGAGAGTACGCTGCCCTTGTCGCCCGCGTTCGCACGGACGCCCTCGACGTCCGTCAGAAAAACGAGCTTCTCTGCCTTAAGCGCGCCAGCGATCGCGACGGCGGCGAAGTCGGCGTTTACATTGTGCGTCTCACCGCTCGCCGACGCAGCCACGGGCGAGATGACCGGCACGAAGTCCCGCTCGATCAGCGCGTGGATTATTCCCGGGTTGACGGCGTCGATCTCTCCGACGAACCCCAAGTCGACGCCGTCCGAAGCCCTCTTGCGCGACGTCGTGAGGAGCGACGCGTCCTTGCCGCTTATGCCGACGGCGGCCACGCCGTGCCGATTGAGACGGCTCGCCAGTTCCTTGTTCAGCTTGCCCGAGAGCGTCATCTCGATCACTTCCATCGCGTCCGCGTCCGTGACGCGCAGCCCGCCGACGAATTCGGACTTTATACCGAACCGATCAAGCATTACGTTTATGTCCTTGCCGCCTCCGTGGACGACCACGGGTTTCAGCCCGACATATTTCATCAGCACGATATCGTCGAGGATCGTATCGCGGACGCCCTCGTCGATAAGCGCGGACCCGCCGTATTTGATCACGACGGTTATCCCGCCGAACTCCTTTATATAAGGAAGCGCTTCGACGAGCACCTTGGCTTTCTCTATATATTCGCGCAAGATTTATTCTCCTTTGCCGCAATAGATTTTTGGGTCTGGCGAAGCTCCTTTTGGACTTCGCGTCCGTAGTGGAAATTGTCAGCCATCTCTTACACGCGGAAATTACCTTTAGAGCAGGTATTTCGAACCTAGCGCGAGCGCGCTTGGCAAAGCCGGAATCAGCGACCGCCACGAGAAATGGCGACGCAAAAGCGGCGGATATTTACTATGCCCCCGCGAGCAATCGGGCGCTTTGCCTAAGAAGGAACGAAAAACTACCTCTCCGGCTAAGTGTGGGTTATTCGGTTCGAAATTCAGCATTGCAATATGTTCGGGTTTAATCTCGTCAATCTGGCACTGCGGCTTTTCATTAGTTAAGTCGTGAATCTCGTTTGTATTTTTGTTATATAGAAAACGTCTGCTTAGTAAGGTCTTGACCGACGTTTGATGTTGTTGCTCACAACATCAATCCGTCTTCTTGACGAACGCAACATTTTTCTCACCTCCCTGTGATCGGTTGAGGTTGTTGCAGCAACCCCAATCCCAGAGCTACATCTATTGTATATCAGCAGCATGTAATTGGTCAAGGAAACAACAAACGCCATAAAGGTAATTTCGCGTGACAGAAGTTTGCGTGGTTCGAAGCATTTTCGCGTGAACCCAGCGAAAATGCGATGCAAACTTCGCCCACACGATAACGCTTCAATTCACGCAAAATTCTGTCACGCGAAAATTCATACTGCTTGTATTAACTTTATTGTCGCTTATAACCGCCAGTTCCAGCGGTAGCTTGCCCGGCGCCAGACACTTTTTCTCATCTTCGATCTCGCTGCCTTCGTTCAGCTTCAGTAACTGGCCGTGCGGATATTCACGCGCCTCATTCAAGTTTCCAAATCTGTACGTGCCGCTGAAAATACGACCGAGCAGCACTTTCACGCTGTTTTCAACCGAGCCTTTCTCATTGCCCCGGAAACAGGAAGGTGATTCGCGTCTGGGAATTTTGCGTGGTAGGAAACCGTCAAAGTCGATTTGGAGACCTACGCCTATTTCGACAATGAATTTCGCTTGGTTCACGCGAAATTCATGGCGGCAATAAGTCCGCCAGCGCGTTTGTTGCCGCCGAGGAAGTTTGCGTGAACCAAGCAAACTTCCGGCGCGCGACTATAAGCGCGTGTACCTCCTTGCCGAGGAATACCGTAAGGCGGCGGTGGAAAACCCCATGCCGCTATGAATTTTCGCATGGATGAATTTTGCGTGAACCAAGCAAAATTCTGTCACGCGAAAATTACCTTGGCGAAGGCTTTTGTGGACTTCTGCCGCGCTATTAAGGCTAGGCTTCGCCGCTCTTATCGAACAGCCACCAGAGAAACAAATAGGGTATGTTGGGGAGGATGAGCCGTTTGATGTTTTTCGCGCTCATCTTAAATATCACGCTCCCCTCTGTGCCTGTTCTTGACCGGGGCGGCAATCTGCTTGGAAATCTCCTTGAACTTCGCGAGCTTCGTCAGCAGCGCCGTCTTTTCTTTCGCCCTGATTTTCTGCCTGCTGTACTCCTTGAACGCCGCGTCCATCGCCGCGCCGTCTTTGGATTTGAAGAAGACGATCCACTTGGGCGGCGATTCGGAATCGTCGCGTTTAACGGCAAAGTCCACGTTGTACTTGCGGGCTGTCTTTTTGAAGTCGCCGATATTGTCGCCCGAAACCTCGGCGCTCATAAGGCTCGCGCCCTGTTTCGTCAGCGACTTGACGCTCTGATGACCGTGAGCGGCTTTGGGAGAGGCGCGGGCGCGTTTGAGGAAGGCTCGCATTGCCTGCGCCAATACGAGTCCCGTGAGCTTTCCCGCCTTGATATACAGGGCGACGGAACGCTCGTTTAACTGGTCTTGCACATAATCACCTCGTTTCCTCCGTCGTCTGGCTTGGTGCGGAACGCTCCGCGCTTGCGGCTTCGCGGCGATTGCTTTTGCCTCCGCGATTTCACCTAGCAAAGACTCCTGCTTTTCAGGTTCTTTGCATTCGGCGGGGCTTAACTCCCGCTTGTATGCGGTCATCGACAGGATATATGTCACCACCGAGGGTAGTACGCAGAAATGCCAGATATATACTAAAGGTTGCGCCACGGAGGATTACACAGACATCTTCGGCGCAGCCGACTACATAGCGGAAAACGCCGCCGCTATCGCGGCCCCAGCCATGCCGTCCTCTATGTGTGATTTAGATTACATTGTCTAGTTGCATTAAAATAATTTTCGCTTGACAGAATTTTGCGTGAATTGAAGCATTTTCGCTTGGTTCACGCGAAAATGCGATGCAAAATTCATCCAAGCGAAATTTCGATGCAAAATTCTAAAGCACATTCGAGCCGCCTTCTTGATCTTGTCGTACAAGTCATATTGACGGCTGAATTCCTTGAGTTTAACGCGCGTAGAATCTTCGCTTGTGTACTCGCGGAGTTTAGACCAGTTTTCAAGACCGTACCGTGCGATTTTCCTTGCGTCGGCCTTGTCGGTTTTGACTTTTCGCAACGAGTTGCTGCCGAAGTCCTTGATGAGCTTCGGGTTGACTAAGAGTTGCGCCGTGAAGCATGGCACAACATTGCTGACAAAAATCTCGGCGTTATGGAGGTCCTCGGCAACCAGCTCGCGGTACCTCCCTGCAGCCTTCATGATTGCGCGGGCTTCGCCACTGAGAGTTTTGAAGATTCGGCCAATGCCGTCAATTCGCCGACCGAGTGGTTTACATTGCGCGGTTTAACAAGGTGATTTTCGCGTGGTTGAAGTTTGCGTGAATTGAAGCATTATCGTGTGTACGAAGTTTGCGTGACAGAATTTTGCTTGAATCGAAGCGTTTTCGCTTGGTTCACGCGAAAATGCGACGCAAACTTCTGTCATGCGAAAATCCACGACGGTTTCCCCTAACGGGCGCATGGCGCACACCATGTTTTTGCCCTTGGATACGTCGATCCCTACCGGGGTCGCGTCCACAGCATCACTCCTGACCCCATTGTCGCAATTGGCATACCATTTTTACTCTCATGATTTTCGCTTCGCGAAAACGCGCGTTAAAGGCGCGCGCCAGTATCTTCCGGTCTCTATTGCCGATTCAATCTGTTGGGTGACACGAACGCGCCGAAGGACGGCGAGACGACCCGCGCAAAACGAACGCCGGTAATGAGAGGATGGGCTGACTGACTTTCGGCGGGCGCGGAAGCCCTTGGAGACGAACGTCAGGCCAACCGCCTCTCACTATCGCTTAGGCATGAGTTGAGTTAACCCACGGCTGGCTTGTCGGGGATTAGCCGCTGGTTTATCGAGATCGAGAGCCAACTCACTGTTGACGACCTCGTGGCGTATTTCCGGCAGTCGCAGATTGCCAACGGCGGCGACAGTGAATTTTGCCTGAACCCGCAAAATTCCGTCCCCTGCGCGGTGGATGGCGTCACGATCCTCGACGCCGGGACGCTTCGGACGGCGCGACCGTTCGTCAAGCGGAGACTGAGGCGGCTTTTATTCATCTGACCGGGATATACTCATCAAACGCCAGCATGATCCCCTCATAAATCGCGCGGGCGGCTTCCGTACGGTATCCGTCGTCGCGGAGTTTCGCCGCCTCGCCCGGATTGCTGACGAATCCGACCTCGACAAGCGCCGCGGGTACTTTAGAGTATTTGAGCACGGACAGATCGCCGCTCTTGACGCCACGATCGTACGAGCCGAGCCTGTCCGTCATGGAATCCTGCAGGATCGCCGCGAGCCTCTTGCTGTTTAGGCCGCCGATCGTCGCGTTGTTCTTATCGCACCAGTACGTCTCGGTTCCGACCGACGATGTCGTATACGAGTTGTTGTGTATCGAGACGAACATATCCCCGACGGCGTTCGCCAGCGCCGAACGCTTCAGCAGATCGGAGGAAAGGTTCTTGTCCAGATCCGCGTCAGTCAGACGCGTGGCGTAGACCTTGACGCCGCCCTCCTTCTCAAGCATGTCGATCACTTTCAGCGCTATCGCGAGGTTCAGTTCCTTCTCGACTATACCGTTGCCCTCCGTCCCCGGGAACGCCCCGCCGTGGCCGGGATCGATCACGACTATACGGCTGTAGGCTTCCTTCGGCGGACGGGCGCTTATGTAGACGTTCTCGTCGTCCTCCGTGACTGTGAAGGCCAGAATCTGGTTTTCCTTTATTATGAGACGAGTCGAGCCGTTTTCGGTCGTTATCTCAACCGAATCAATATAGTCGGTGTTTACGCTTATCTGGCCGTGGCCGAACGCCCCGCCGAAGTCGCCGCCGAGATCCAGCTCGTAGAGTGAGTCGGCGTATCTGTCGCGCGCGGAGAAAACCGCCGAAGAAAGCCCCGGCGCGGCGGCTTTCGGCAGAACTACGCGCCGGCCGCCGTTATCGACCGAGACGTGTTTGTAGCTTACCTCCGTCAGCGTGACGAGCGCGGCGCTGCCGCTGTATGTCACCGTGTACCCGGACGAGCGCGTCAGATCGGCGACGATACGCGCGTCGCGGTTCATGTATACGGACGAGCGAAGCCGATAGGCGAACTCCCCGGACACGGGTATTTCCGCCGTCTCGATCGCGGCGCTCCGCGTGTCGATAACGATCCGGTCCGGCTCGGTCAGAACGGTTATGGAGACAGAGGGCCGCGTTTCGCCGATTATATATATGTAGTCGTTGACGCCGTCGCTCTCGAGCTTGAACTCCGTGACGCGGTTCGCCCCGAAAGAGATTATCAGCGTCTCGCGGTCGGAACTGACGCCGACTGAATAGCGCACGGATCCGGCCAGGTCGAACACGAGCCGCGCCGTCATCGGTTCCGTCTCGAACTGCCCGGCGCGGACGCGTCTGATCAGCGGGTTATGCTCTACCTCGTACTCGCCTTTGGCGAGGGCGTTCTCGGCGTTGATTATGTCGATTACAAGACGGTTGCCTTCTATGTACGTCTTTGTAACGCGGCTGACAGCCGACGACGCCGACACGCTGAACGTGTACGGGTCGTCCGCCGTCGGCAGCGCGATCGACGTTATCCGCGCCGTCGGCAGATCCATCGCGGGTATATCCGATGGGGACGCGTCCACAGCCTCATATTCGTCGGAGACGGGAAGCACAACGAGCGGATCGGAGAGCGGCGTCCCGGCGTCGGGCACGGTCACGACGGGCGCGGTCGGGTCGGCGGGTTCGTCGTTCGTCAGACCGCGGTTGTCGATGCTGACGATCCGCGCGGAGTCGCTCCAGCCGACGTCGAAACCGAGCGCCTCGGAGAGGTACTTGACGGGGACGAGCGTGCGCTCGTTGACGATCTTCGGCGCGGCGCCCGCTTGCACGATCCTGCCGTCCACGAACATATCCGTGCGGTCAACGGTCAGCACGATAAGGCTTTCGCCGAATCCAATAAAAATCTCGCGCACGCTCGGTTTCCAGTCCACGATGGCGCCCATTTTCTCGAAAATGGCGCGGACGGGTACATACGCGCGTCCGTCGAGCAGGATGGGCGGCATAGCCAGAGAATCGTTATTAACGGCCACGCCGTTTATGACGAGCTTTACCTCGGGTTCGCTGTAGCGCGTCGTATAACCGTCAATGTGCAGGGCAAGCTCGGTCTGCGCCGCCTGCGCCATATCCGGGCCAATCGCCAAAACGAGCAAAAACAATGGCAAAACTATCAAGAACCGGACCGCCGCTCCCGGTGAAAACACTCCCCGCAAAACAATCACCTTCCATTAAAACGCGCGTGTTATTTCCGCGCCGCCGCATATAATAAAACCGACAAACTCCGACAGCTTCCATTATCCGATCAGAAGGGTGGAATAGCCGATGGATATAAACTGTACATACCAATGCCGCCGACAGCGCGACGGAAAATGCGAGCTGTACGACAGCCCCGAGTCGCTGACGGTCTCCGGCGGCGGCTCGGACACTGGATGTCCATATTTCATAGCCGCGCAAGGTCAAAACGATCCGTCCCAAACCCCATAGTTTGGAACGGATTTTATTATACACTAAATAAATTTTTGTTTCAACACTTTTCGACAAGAAATTATTTTGATCACGCGAAAAGCGTAGACAGGAGTGCCGCTCCGCGTATCTTAATATTTTACCGCGAACGTTGGGGCGTACCTCGCGGGCGGATCGGACGGTGTATATGTTACTCTAAAAACCAAACAAAAAAGCGCGGCAATATGAACGAAAAATCCACCATTGACGCGCGATAAGGCCCCGGATGTGATATAATGACGCTTCGTAAAGAGAGCGGCA
>JAISCI010000056.1 GCA_031265685.1 Clostridiales bacterium | reverse complement strand
TGAAAAACCCACCAGCCAAACAAAAAACGCCGTGATCAGGCGAACTGTGAGTAGCGGCTGGCGGATCTTAATTATAATGGGTGGTGGAAATTTCAATTAGCAAATACAGCCGAAAGCGTATGAAGGCGGCAACCCAGAGAACTTGCTGTTAACCTGAATTTGCGGTCCCGCAAAAAACGGCGGGAAAGGATCTTGGGACTACAACAAGGGTGCGTACAAGCCGCGTAATATTGCGGAGGGTTTTTTCCGCCGCTTTAAAGAATACCGCAAGATATTTACGCGATATGATAAACTTAATGTGACGTTTTTAGCGTGTGTTTGTAGTGGCTGGCTCAGATTCTTTCGCCTTGTGTCAACACGAGCGAATTGAAATTTCCGCCGCTCGCTGCTCACAGTTCGAAAGATCACGGCGTTGTTTGATTGGCTGTAGGATTTTTCAGTTGGCGGATACAGCTGGCGCTAAACCAAGCAAGGCGGCTCAGAAATCGTATAATCGCCGCCTTGCGTCCGTTTTAGCATCAACGTCTACGCGTGAAGATTACTCTCTGTAACCCATCGGATTTTGGCGCTGCCAGCTCCACGCGTCGGCGCACATGTCGTCAACGCTCTTCTCCGCGCTCCAGCCAAAAATCCGCTGCGCCCGCGATGGATCCGCATAGCAAATCGCCAGATCCCCGGCGCGGCGCGGCGCGATATCATAGGCCACCTTGACCCCGCTCATCCGCTCAAACGCCGCGACAAGCTGCAAGACGCTGGTTCCGCGCCCGGTACCGAGGTTGACCGCCTCCACGCCGGTGTGCTCCGCGCAATAGCCGACAGCCGCCACGTGCCCTTTTGCCAGATCCACAACGTGGATATAGTCGCGGACGCCCGTGCCGTCAACAGTGTCGTAGTCGTCGCCGAAAACGTGAAGCTTATCAAGACGGCCTATCGCGGTCTGAGAAATATAAGGAAGCAAATTATTCGGTATATCGGACGGATCCTCGCCAATCAGGCCGCTCTCGTGCGCGCCGATCGGGTTAAAATAACGCAGCAACGCCACGGACCAGTCTTCAGCCGCAGCAAAATCGGTCAGAATGCGCTCGCACATCAGCTTCGTCCAGCCGTAAGGATTTATGCAACCGAGCGCCGCATCCTCAGTCAGCGGCATGACGTTGCCGCCGCTGTAAACGGTGGCCGAGGAGGAAAAAACGAACCTGGCGACGCCGTGTTTGCTCATGGCCTTGCATAGCGCGATCGTCGAACCTATATTATTGTCATAATATTTAATCGGTTTCGCGACCGACTCGCCGACAGACTTCAAACCGGCAAAATGGATAACGCAATCGAACCGATGTTCCTCCATGACTCGGCCGAGCTGTTCCTCGTCCCGAACGTCCATTTCATAAAAGGGGAAGTCAGACCCGGCTATAGACTTTACGCGCGAGACAGCCTCAGGCCGGCTGTTGCAAAAGTTGTCAACCACGACAATTTCGTGTCCGCTGTTTATCAGTTCGACGCACGTATGGCTTCCGATATAACCAGCGCCGCCCGTCACCAAGATGTTCACGCAATCACCCCAATCTCATATTCTCCCAATTGGACTCAATCTCGGTTATCAGCTTAAACTGTGTCCGGGCGCGATCAAGGTTCTGGCTGGCGCGCGAAACGCGAAAATACACGTCTCCGGAAATATAGTCCGTAAGAAACCGCACGCCGCATTCCAGCGTCATCATCTTAGCGCCGTCGCGCAGGCACTCGCGCTCCACGCTGGTCAAAATGCCGCCGCACTCGGCCAAAAAACCGTCCGCATATGCCGAATACATTTCCATCGAAAAGGCGACTTTCGACAAATCGCGCTCGTCTTCGACGGCGGTCGACGCGCCGAAGCGTATCGCGTCGCCGAAGTCCGTAACGGCCAAACCGGGCATCACCGTGTCCAGATCAATCACGCACAAAGCGCGCCGCGTCGTTCTGTCGAAAAGCACGTTATTGAGTTTCGTGTCATTGTGGGTCACTCGCGCCGGCAGGTCGCCGCTTTTTTGCAGATCAACCAGTTTCGCGGCATACGCCTCGCGGCTGAGCGCAAACTCAATTTCGCGGGCGACCGTCTTGACGCGGTCCAGGGGATCCGCCGAAATCGCGTCGTGCAAAAGCGCGAAGCGGTTCGGCGTATCGTGAAACCGAGGTATCGTTTCGTGCAGCGAATCGGCGTCAAAGCCCGACAGGCTTCGCGCAAACCGCCCGAACGCCACGGCGCTTTCTCTGAAATCATACGGCGTGGGAGCCTGTTCGATGCAGACGCTGTCCGCGATAAACTCATACAGACGCCAAAAATAACCGTCTTCGTCTATGTGCCAATTCTTTCCGTTTTTAGTCGGAATAAGCGTCATGTGTTCACGATTGCTTTTCGCCGTTTGCTTTATGTGCGCGCAAACGGACTCGATATTTTGCATGAGCAGCTCAGGATCCTGGAAAACGGTTCGATTAACCCTTTGCAATATATATGTACGGGCTTTAGAATCCAAAAGCAGATACGTTTCGTTTATGTGGCCGTTGCCATAAAGTCCGCAATAAATCGGCTCACCGCTGGTTAAAAACGCATGCGCCTGCTCAATCACAATGCCGCACCCCACAATCGCGCCGGATAATTGCCAAGCGCCCTCAGCCGCGCGATATTTTCGCGTACAATCCTCAAATCGGCGGCATATGTTATGCCCAGCCATTTTTCTTCGCTGACAAGCATGTCGGCGGTATATATACCTTCCGCGAGAAGGTCGTTAATAACAAACGGCATGAAAAATTCACATTTGAGAGGATTTTTCGGAAGATTCGCCGAAAGAAACCCCTCGAAGCGCTCTCCGACTTCGTCAAAAAAGCCGCGGGGAAGACCCCAAAGGTTCATCGACACGATCTTTTCATTGGGGAGGAACACGCGCGCCCCGTCGTCCGTCACATATTCAGCGCCGCCCGCGGCCTTCTCAATATGAACGCGTTCGGTTATCGACAAAACGCGCCCACAGCCGTCAACTTCGCACACCCCGCGCGAAACATAACCGTTTTCGGTCAGCGTGTTCCCCAGCCGAAAACCCACCATAGCGCAATGGGTTTTCGCGATGCCCGAGCACAGAAAATCGTAGACCTGCTTATACGACGCGGCGCCGTAAAAATCATCGGCGTTTATAACCGCGAACGGACCGGACACAACGTCTTTCGCGGCAAGGACAGCGTGGGCGGTTCCCCACGGTTTAACGCGGCCTTCGGGCGCGGCGAACCCGGACGGCAGATCGTCCAGCCGCTGAAGCGCGTATTTAACCTCAATGTGCTTGGACGCGCGGTCGCCGATTTTATCGCGAAAATCGCGTTCCTGGCCGGGGTTTATGACGCAGACGACCGTTTCAAATCCGGCGCGGCGCGCGTCAAAAATAGAATAATCAATAATCACGTTACCCTCGTCGTCAACAGGGGCGATTTGCTTCAGCCCGCCGAAACGGCTGCCCAATCCGGCGGCAAGTATCACAAGAACCGGCTTCATACTCAAACTCCTTCGATTCAAAATATTCAGACTGTTTCAGTCTTAAGGTTGACATTTGTTTTTAAGGTTCGCGCCTGTGAAGTTTGCGTGACAGAATTTTGCTTGAATCACGCAAAATTCATCCATGCAAACTTCAGAACCGCGCGAACACGCTATCGCTATGAATTTTCGCATGGACGAAGTTTGCGTGAATCGAAGCATTATCGAGTGGATGAATTTCGCGTGATTCAAGCGAAATTCTGTCACGCGATAATGCGATGCAAACTTCTGTCACGCGAAAATTACCTTCTTAAAAACAATGTCAATGTCTGAACTGAAACAGTACAGACGCTATCCCTTTATCGCGCCGCCCGTGACACCGGCGATGATTCTTTCGCTGAGGAAAATATAGAGCAGGAACGTCGGCGCGAAAACGATAACGACACTCGCGAACATACCTCCCCAGTCGCCCGTGTACCGCATGGACTGGATCATGTTATACAGCCCGACCGCGACCGGGCGCACCTGCGATTTGTTGGCGAAAACGAGCGACAAGAAATACTCGTTCCAGACGGTAATGAAATTGAATATCGAAACGGTGATTATACCCGGCTGCGCAAGCGGGAACATGATGCGCCAAAAAGTGCGGATAGGGCTGCATCCGTCGATTGCGGCCGCCTCTTCGTATGTCGGCGATAAATTCTTAAAGAAAGCCATCAGGAAGAACGTTGTGAACGGTATGTTCATCGCTATGTAGAGAAATATTATCGTTGACGGCTGATTCATAAGATGGAGCGCCGTAACGATGCCGAACAGCGGCATGATAATCATTATTGCCGGCACGCCCATCGCCACCGAGAGCAGCGACTGGATAAACGCGTTCCCCCTGAACACGAAGCGGCTCAGCACATACGCCGCCGGCGCCGAAATCAGCACGATAGCCGTGCACGACGACACGGTGTAAACAAGCGAGTTAAGGAAATACACACCGACGTTATGCGTGCCCCACGCCTTGGCGTAATTGTCGAACTTAAGCGTGAACGTTGTGAGCCGGGTGAAAAACGAACTCATCATCGAGTCGCTGAAAATCTCGTTTGACGATAGGAACGAAGCGCATACAACCCACGCCACAAGGATAAACGTAAAGACGATCCAGACGGCGCAGAGCAAATACCCGGGGAGCAGCCGGACTTCTTTCCTCACGTTTATACCGCGGAATTTACTGGCTTTAGCCATAACCGTGCCCCTTTACGCGTTTAATCATATTGCGTCATACTAATTCCATTCAGATCATGCCATTCGATGTATCGAATGGTTACATTTAGAGTGGAATTAGTATTACAGCTCCACATCGTCGCGCCGCGTAATCAAGGTGGAGAGCGCCGCGACGACAACAACGACCGCGGCCATCAACACGCCTATCGCCGCGCCCATGCCCGCGTCCCGCTCCGTTATCGCGGACGACGACGCGCCGAAAACCAATTCATACATATAATTGACGGGCGTCACCGTGTCAAACGACAGACTGACCGGCGAAAAAAGCTGGCCCCAAACGAAGAATCCGGTGACGGAAACCGTCCAGATAACGACGTTGCTGCGCATGACGCCTTTAAGCAGCGGCAGCGTGATGTTCCAAAATTGCTGAAAAACATTCGCGCCCTCAATCTTCGCGGCTTCAAAATATTCCGTGCCAATACGCTCAATCCCGCTGATAAAGATCAGCATATGATAGCCGACCATCCCGAAACTATAAGCGATAAGCATGCTCCAAAACAACGTGCCCGGACCGGTCCAGAGAACCGGCGCCCCGCCGAACATAGTGAACGTGTTATTAAAGATCCCATAATCTATATTATACACATAATTCAGCCACATTGTGCCCATGGCGACAGCGCTGATTACGTTCGGCAGATAAATCACCGACCGCGCGAAACGTTTGCCTCGTATGCCGGAAGTCAGTATCACGGCGAACAGCAGCGCTAAAGCCAGTACCACAACGCCTCCGACAAGCAGAATTTTAATGAAGTTAAACATCGAGGCGTGAAACATGTTAGCCGTAAACAACTTGAAATAATTGCCGAGGCCGCTGAATTTCCAATCACCCACTTTTTGGGATACGGTTTCCACCTTGAAAAAACTCATGACAGTGGTCCGCAATATCGGGTATAAAAATACCATCGCGTAAAATAACATAGCCGGAGCCAAAAACAAAACTATCATCCGAGTATTTTTCCGCTTAACCACACAGACTCCCCCCAATAATGGAGACAAACGAATCCTGCCCGCCAGATTTGCCCGGCGGTCCCCGACCCGCCGTCAAAGCGAAGCCAATTTTCAGCCCTCGTGTTACGACTATGAACTCCGCCGGCAGAAACCGCCCGTATTCCCAGGAAAGGTCAGCCCCCGCGCGTTCTACGCGGATACGCGCGGGGACTTCCGCCATATGAATTTTCGCTGGGACGAATTTTGCTTCGTTCGAAGCATTTTCGCTTGGTTTACGCGAAAATGCGATGCAAAATTCCATCAGGCGAAAATTACCTTAAGATCAGGCCGGGGTTCGCGTATTACTTAAGCGCGGCGAGAGCGTCGGCAAACTGCCGCGCGGTGTACTCGCCGATAACGACCTTCGCCAGACCGTCTTTAATCGCGGCGTTGACTTCAGCGTTGTCCTCCATGTTGACAGCCCACGGAAGGCGCTTGCTGCTGTTTTCAAACACGTTTCTGGCTTCGGCAAGCTGGATCGGCCAATTGGCGTTGACGCCCATCGGGACGCCCATGCTCTCGTCGGCAAGCTTTTGGTCAAACTCGCCGACAGTCATAAAGCGGACAAACGCGAAAGCGGCGTTCGGATAAGCCGTGTTCTTGTTGATACCAAAGGACTGACCGCCGTAGTTGTTAGCCTCGACGCCATCCCCGGCCGCGTCGATAGCCGGCCACGCGAAAGAACCCCAGTTGAGACCCTCGGTCTGAGACTTGATTTCGTTAGGCAGCCATGTGCCGTTCAGATACATGGCGACGGCGCTCTTCGCGAACTCGTCAACCTGTCCCGCCGGCCACACGTTTGTGGCGGCTTTGCTCGAAAGATACCCATTATCCGCTAATTCCTCAAAAATCTCGCAGGCGCGCAAAACGCCGGGGTCGGAGAAATCCAGGTTGGCGACGATCTCGGCGCACTTTTCCGCGCCAACGACGCGATCCAGCACATAGCCGAACAATGCGGCCATATAAGCGTCGTCGACCGTCAGCGGGGTCACGCCGCTCGACTTCAGTTTCCCGCAAACGTCGAGGAACTCATCCCACGTGGCCGGGACGCCAGTGACGCCGGCCGCCGCGAACAGGTCTTTGTTATACATCGTCGTAAAAATGGATGGCTGATAGGGGATCGAATGAATCTTCCCGCCGTCGGAATACCCTCTGGCGGCGCCAAGGTTTTCCGCCAGATCGATGAGCGTCTTGCTGACCTGAGCGCGGTACGGCTGCCCGTTCGTGTCCGGGTACGAAGCGTCCACATACGCGTCAAGCGGCAGCAGATAATCGCCCCAGGCGTTGATAACGCGGTCCACGTCTTCGTCGAACAGATCGATCACTTCGCCGGCCGAAAGCGCCGGCTCCAACGTCTTGCGGATGTCGCGGCCGTTGAAGTTGACGTCGACCGGTACGCCGGTCGCGGCGGAAAACGCCGCCGCCGCCTCGGCGATGACCGCGCCCTGAGGCTCGGCTTCGTTCCACATCGACCAGTAGACAAGACGCGCGCCAGGCTCAATATCGGCCAGCGAGACCGCCGCCGGCCCACCGGTCGCGGCCGGCGGCGCGTTTGTCGGCGCGGCGCCTTCGCCGCCGCACGACGATAAAAACAACGCGGCAACCATAAACAGCGGCAACAATTTCAGACCTTTTTTCAACACAAACCCCTCACCTTCGATTTTTATACTTGCTCCGCAGCAGGCGAGAACCCCGGAAACGAGATCCGCCGGCACTTATTACAGTAATCATATAGTATCATAGACTTAGCGAAGTGTCTTTGCATAAAGCAATATGGTTTGTATACTTTTGACCATGCGAGACGCGGAGGGAGCTCATAATATAGCAAGTACGCCGACTGTTTTCTTGTATTCCGACGGAGTCATCCGTGTTTTTTTCTTAAATTGGCTGGAAAAGTAGTGTATCGAATAGTACCCCAGCTTCTCGGCGATTTCTGTCAGTGACAGGCTGTTCTCGCTGATCAGTTTTTTGGCCTCGTCAATCTTCATGTTCGAATAATACTCCATAATCGTGAATCCCGTGTTGTTTCGGAAAAGACGCGTCAAATAGCTCTTGCTGAAAGAAATCCTGCGCAATATTTCGTCCATGGAAACGCTGCCGTAAATATTATCCGTCAAAATCCGAATAACGGACCGGACGACGTCGTTCTCGCCCTGCCAAGGGACGTACACGCTCGCGGCGTTTGCGCGGGAATTATCCGGGTCGGCCTGAATCAGAAGTATGAGCAGCAGCTCTAAATAGTTTTTGATAACCTGCCCGCTCCCAAACGGGCAGTCCGGCGCTATATCCATCTTCTTCTTGTAGACGTCGTCGTCCAGCGGACCCCGGAAATATACTTCACCAGCAGATATGATCCTCGCCAGAATATCCTTATGGTGATTGCCGCAGCTGATGATTTTGCCCTCGAAAAAATCCATAGACGGGCTGTCGCAGACAAACGACAGAATTATCACGTGCGCGTAGCAGTTGTTCGCCCAAATCTCGTGATATTCGTCAGGCTTGTGGAAAATCACCTCGCCCTGGCGCAAAATCATGACGCCCTGCTTTTCGGCGGCGACGCCGACCTCCCCTTGATCCACGTAAGCCAGCTCCCAAAAATCATGACGCTCGCCGGGGAAATGGAAATCTTTTGTATATTTGAAATAGTGCATAGTCACAATATGACTCACGCTTATCGGCGATGCAAGCTTCAGCGAAGTGAATAACCCAATTTTCTCAGTCTCGGTTGCGTCCGTCATAGATCGACACCCCCTTCGCGTATATGGACGTCATGCGCTGCCGAAACCAAATTAATTTGCCGAATTATTACAATCAACCGCCGCACCGCCCGGCGGCGATAATAAAAACTCCCTGAATTTAGTATAACACAACCCCGATAACATTATCAAGGCTTTTTTAAGTCGTTTTCGCTCGTCTTTTACGCTTCATTCTAATCTTATTTATGACTTGGCGCCATTATTCCCCTTCCCGCCTCCGCGCGGCATGTCGTCACTATCCGCCGCTTGTGCCTCCATGACGCGTTTTTCTCCGCCGAACGCAAAACAAGCCGCAATGGCGAACGCGGCGGAGACTCGAATATCCGCACGAAGCATCCCAAAAGGTTTCGCGCTTGACGCGTTATGGAATAAACAGCGGTCAGGGGGGCGCGAGAACCACGCCCCCCTTTTCGTCTAACGAATTTCAAACGCGCCTGTCAGCGGGTTCATATCGGCATTCCACAAATAAGCCCGCGCGTAGTCGTCGTCGACCCTGCCGGCAAGCGTCCGCTCGACGGTCAGCTTTTGCGTCCTCATCGACTCGACCGTCCGAGTGTCCCTAGCGACGGATTTCAGCGCGCCATCCCGCCGGTACACCGCCAGGATAAGCGAGACGTTCCGCGCCGCGGAGTCGTTGAAATACACGTATTCCGCGAAGAGTTTGTCGTCTGCGTTCACATCGTCCAGCTTGGTTATGACCTCGCCGGCGCCGTTTCGGAAGATCACGGCCTCGCTGGGCACAGCCAGAATATAGATCTCCCGCGTCCTTGCCGCGCCGGTCTTATATCTGACGCTGAACAGCGCGGGATAGTCCTCGTCCCCGGCGGGAAGGCTGGCAAACGTAAAGCTGATTTTCTTCGCGCCGTCGTCGCGGGCCATGTTGATGAACTCGACGTCCTCCGCGGTCTCTCCGCCGTCCAGCGATACGCTTATCTCAAACAGCATACGCAGAACGTTGGTCGGCAGTTCGCTGAAGTATATGTCCAGCACGCCCGCGGTGTTGTCCGCGGCGACGCTTTCTATATCGCAGACTGTGACGGCGAAAACGGCGGTTATCGATGCGTCGTCGTCCGAAACCGCGGTGATTGCCGTGACGCCCTGACTGACCGCCGTCACAAAACCGTCGGACGTCACCTCGGCGATCCCGGGATCGCCGCTTGACCATGTCACGCCTTTGACCGTCGCGTCCGCGGGCAGGACGGACGCTTCAAGCTGCGTCATCTCGCCGACGGCCATAATCCTGTCCGCCGCGCTGAGCGTTATGCCCGTCGCCGCGCGTTTGCTCACCGTTACGGCGCAATCCGCGGAGGCGCTCGGATTAGCTGCGGACGCGGCCGTGATCGTAGCCGTTCCGGCGGCCCTGGCGGTTACGACTCCGTCCTTGACGGCCGCGACGCTCTCGTCGCTCGACGTCCATACTATCGTATGATCGCGCGCGGCCTCAGGCAGAACGGAAGCTGTCAGCGTCAGCTTGTCGTTGATGAAGATCCGCGCCTCCGCCGGATCCAGCGTCACGCTTTGCACAGGCAGATCGCCGAACAGGTCAAAGGAGATCAGCGTGACGCCGCCCGGCGCGTCCGTGGCCCGGAAGCGCACATACCGCGCGTTAGTCTCGGGAATTTGATAGAACGCGCTCTCGAGCGCGCCGCTTGTACTCGGCATGTCCGTCACGGTCAGCATGGGCGTCCACCCGGCGGCGCCGTCCGCGGAATACTCGACGGCAAATCCCGCCGGAATCTGGTTCGCGAAAACTACCCGCGCCAAGTCGATTTCATACGCCTCGCCCAGATCGACCCGCAGCCAGCGGTCGCCGTCGTCCGCCGCCGCCGACCACGCGGTTTCAACAGATTTGTCAACGGCGTATTCCGCCGCGAATCCAGGCTCCGCCGGGCCGTAATCCGCGGCCTGCGACGGATCCATGCCGAAAAACTGCAGCCGCGCGATGGCGAGCTGATTTCCGCTGCCATAAGAGTACGCGCCGGTCGCTGATCCGCCCGTCGTCCCCGTGGGCGAATTTGTAAAGTCAAGAGCCGCGTTGCCGACCATACTCCCGAACACCGCTCCCTGAATACGGACGCGGCGCACCGGATAATCGTAATCCCACTCGAGGAATTGCGGGTTGGCGTTGTCCCAGCCATAGCCGTATGAAGCGTGGACGAAGTCTTCCCCGGAAGCGGAAGCGGAATACAGCACCTCGTACCCGCGCAGACGTCCGTTGGCGGAGCTGCGCGGTGTGTACAGGATCTGCGTGAGTATCTTCGGCGCGCCTAAGTCGATGGTAATATACACCGGCCATTTGTCCGCGGCGGTTATCGCCTTCGCATACTCGCTTTGCCAGTAATTGGTGATGACGTCTGTCAAGACATTCGCCGCGTCCGAGCCGCCCTCATTGTCTACCGCCGACACCGGAATTATCTCCGACACCGGATTCGTGACCGCCGGCGCGTTAGGATCCGTGTACACCTTGATC
This sequence comes from Clostridiales bacterium, assembly GCA_031265685.1. Taxonomy (GTDB): domain Bacteria; phylum Bacillota; class Clostridia; order Lachnospirales; family WRAX01; genus JAISCI01. Next base: position 6,055 of record JAISCI010000056.1, on the reverse strand, counting down.
TCCGACGCGGTGACGTGGTTGCCGGTGACATAAGCGAAAGCCGACGCGCCGCTTGACATATACGCGGCGAACGGCAGGCTTGTGGCCGACTGACTGAGCGCGCTGCTTACGCGCAGGTACCGCGCGGGGCCGCGATAGTCGAAGTTGAGGGAAACAAACTGCCCGCTTCTCGACGCCGGAGCGTCGCCCGAGCCGCCTTTGAACCAGTTCGTTCCGTCGGTCGAGTAGTATACGACGTATCCGAGTATTGAACCCACTCCGGTGGATCTGGCGGCATACTCAATCTTCGTCACTACTTTTGCCGATCCCAGATCCAGAGTAAAGTAACCCGGCCAGTGCGTCGTGTTCCAGTTTCCCGAGGAGTAGGATGTTTCCGAAAAAGTACTCGTGTCGCCGTCGGTAATCGCGGTGACGGTCGTGCCTGTCGCCGCCGTCGAATTACCGGCTCCGTAGCCGAACCGCGCCGCCGACACGGCTGTTTCGTTCTCGGCGTAAGCGTAGGTATTGGTCAGCGCCTGCAGCTCGGCGATCGTCCCTACGCCGTCCGGCCCGCCGGTTATCACAAAATGCACCATTTTGGACCTGACAGGATGGAAGTTAACGGTTTTGGGCTGACCGTCGTTGGCCCACTCGCCGCCCGCCGCCCATTCGCGGACGTTATTCGCGTTAGTGACGTAAATCGCGTAGCCCGTAACGCCGCCGTCCGCCGTGTTCGCCGGCGGCGTTACCGTAACCGCGCTGACGGCGACCGTGCCCGGCAGGTATATGTTCAGCTCGGCGGGGAGCGACTGCCCGGCGTTGGTCGTCGTTTTGTAGTATGTCGCCGCGTCGCCGTCCACCGCCTGGGACGGCATAAAACCTCCCGCCGACTCATAGTTGTCCGCCGCCGCGGTAATCCCGGTAATCGCGGACAGAGCGGCGTCTTCCGGCGCCCATACGCTCGACGACGACGCGTCTTTCCCGGTCGTCAGCGAGTTAAGCGCTATGTCGCGCTCCGTGCGGTATACGGAGAATTCGGCTATGGAGATGTAGTTGCCCGTGGACGCTTTTTTGCGCAGGCGCACATAGCCGGCCATCACCGGAGCGAACCCGGCGGTTTTGAGACTCATACCGGCCGTGTTGTTTCCCGTCGCCCACGCGCCCGAGCTTACCAGACTGTAGGTCACACCGTCCAGGCTCGTGTACAGCTCGTATTGGCTTATGTTGCCATTGCCGCCGTTGTCCTGCCTCGGCAGATATGTGACCTTATCAATAACATACACACCGCCAAGATACACGTCAAAGTCCGCGTCGCCGGCGACTGCCGACGCGCTGTGGAACATAGTGTTCGGATTCCCGTCCACCGCGTTCTTAAGCTCGTCGGAACCGTAATTGCCGCCGGTCCACAGCAGATTGCCCGCCGTCAGCGGTATTTTATAGCTTTTAACCGCTTCCAGCGTCGTCCCTTCAACGGCCGGCGTAAACCCGCTCGCCTGCAGAGCGTCGTTGCGCGCGCGCACGCGGAAACTGTGCGAGCTGCCCGGCTCGAATCCGCCGGCCGTGTACGCCTCGCCCTGTACGGATATCAGCTCGCCGCCGTCGATCTCCAGATCGTAGACCGTGGCGCCGTCAACCGCGTCCCACGAAACGTCTATCGCGCTCTGAGACACTCCGGCAGCCGTCAAATTCTGCGGCAACCGCAGGGCGGTCTCGAATTCCGGCGCGGCGTTCGCGAGATATTTGTCCACAACGATCGCGTTCGGCGTTCCCGTGGACACGCTGGGCGTATTGACGTACAAAACGCCGCTGATCTCGTCCTCGGCGAAATACCAGCCGCCGCTCTCCGCCGCCAGAACGGCGGCTTTGCTTTCCAGTTCCGTAAGGCCGGCGCCGTTGAGCTTGACGCTGCCGGGCTTGGTGAACGTGTGAATAGTCAGAAGGTTCTTTCTCGCCGTCAGCCGTCCGTCGAAACCGTTGCCGGAGGCCGCGCCGACTGTAATGGTCAGCGGGCCGGTGATACCCGCCGCCGGGGCTTCGGACGTGATCAGCGTCTTTGTATACGCGTCCGCCGTCTTGTACATAACGGAATGCCCGTCGTCCTCGTACAGCGAGAATTCCGTGCGCCCCTCGGGATACAGATCAAGAACAAGCGTGCCGTCGTCAACGGCGGTTCCCGTGCCGTCCAGCTTAATTTCGCCGTAAGGCGTGCCGTCCGCCGTTTCCTGGCCGTCGAAGAGCGATTCTTTCTGCATCGGAACTATAGCGCCCGCCCGGACGAACAGCGGGAGCTTGTCGAGCGGGGCCTCGACGGATATCGTCGCCGGGCCGAAATACTCGGCGCCGTCCCAATAATCCACCCAGCGGCCCGCCGGCAGATAGATATTGTCGCGTGTATAGCTGGCCGTGTCGTACTGCGGGGCGGCCAGCAGCCAGTCGCCGGTCATGTACTGATACTGCGTCTTTTCATCATACGTCGCCGGATCGTCCTGATAGTTATAGACCATCGGCCGCACAAGAGCCGCGCCCGTCTCATACGACTTGCGCGCGTATGAATACATATACGGTATCAGCTGCCGCTTTAGCATGAGGTATTTTTGGCTGATGCCGGCTTCCTCTTCGGTGAAGCGCACCGTGGTGCTGCCGTCTATAGTGGTGGAGCGCGTGCCGGGGCGCTTGCTCGCCGTGCTTATCTGGCCTACCCTGCCCCCGGCGGGATCGTTCCATGTGGCCATACCGCCCCAGTTGTTCATCGCGTAGTTCATCGGGACGAGGGTTTTCATCTGCAGATCGCGGACGTAGACATCCTTATAGTCGTAGAAGATCGAGCCCTGATCGCTTGTCGAGAACGGGTATCCGGACATAGATGCCCCGGTAAACGTCGGGATATGATAGCGCACATAGTCCGCGTTGCCGATCTGGTCGCCCGACCAGATCGTGGCGTAACGCTGGCCGCCGGCCCAGCCATAGACGCTGATGAGCAGGCCGCGGTCTCCCGAGTTGGTCTCGATGTTTTCATACATGCGCTTGAAAATCTGCGTCATAACGCCCTTAGTGCTGCCCGGGCCCGCTACCACGCCGCTGCCGGCCCCGGCCCACGCCACGTCTATCTTGTACAGGCGCACGCCGGATGTGACCTGGTACTTGATCTCATTCTCGAAACCGTTAAGCGCGCCGTTGCCGTATGTGTAATTCGCGGATGTGTAATTGCTGGGCTGGCCGATCCACAGGCCGAGACGCGTGTTGTATTTCATCAGCGCGTCGGCCAGAGTTTTCAAATTGCCGCCCGGATGAGTGTCTTTGTTATATTCCGCCCCGTATCCGTCGTTGGGCAGCATCCAGCCCAGCGGGAACCCTTTGTCGAAATAGTCCGTTTTCGCGTCGTCCGCCGCGCCGACGGTGGCTTTTTCCCCGCGCCAGTACCCCTGATACGGATCCGTCGAGGGATCCTGAGTGCCCGAGTTTTGAGGATTGCCTCCCCGCGCCGACGTATCGGTCTGCTGGCGGTACGCCCCGGCGTCGCCAAGGCTTATGCTCCATCGCGGGATAAGCGAAGGCCGCCCGGTCAGCTCGGTATACCGGTCCAGAATCGTCTCGAACGACGGCCCGTAGAAATAGAACGCGTCAAATCGCTGTTCAAAATGAACCGTTTCGGTATTCACGTCGCTTGTGAAGTCATATTCGCCGTTGGCGTACGTGTTTCGGAATATTCCGTAGCCCTTGGTGCTCATGTAAAACGGGACGGACGTCGGATTGGATCCTTCGGTCCACCCGTTTTTGCGCCCGGTGATCGCGATCCTCGTCCCTTTATGGGACACGTTCCCGACCTGCATACCGCCGCCGTAGAAATACTCGCTCTCGTCGGTCGCCATGTATTGCGACGAGCCGCTCGACGAATCATACGAGATCGGCTGGTATTCCTGCCAGATCAGCCCGCCGTCCGCCTTATACAGCTCGAAACGGAACGGGTTCACATACGCCCGGAGCGTCAGCGCCGTAGTCTTAAACTCGGCGTATCCGCTCTCGTTTTCCAGCGCCACGGCCGGCTTGCCATAGTCTGTTTTGACCAGCAGCATGTCGGAGTCGGCTTCGGTGAAGCCGCCGGTGCCGCCGTCCGCCATCCAGATGCGGAACATATCGGCCCTGTAGAACACGACGCGCACTTTCTCCGCGTTACTCGTGGTGATGAGATACGTCTCCGTAGCGGTTGGTTTATACGTATTGTCCAGCGCCACGGACGCGATCTGCGACAGCGGCTTCCCGGCCGCCAAAAGATCGACCGGCGGTATAGCCGGCGCGATAATCGCCAGAGCGAGCAGCGCCGCGGCGGCAAGCTTACACACCCTCGAAAGCCGCCGCCTTGTTTGCCGAATATTACCCATAGTAACCTCCATTTCCGCCGCGCGGCCAAAATGACGAAAGGCTTGGCCAATCGGCCAATAAACAGGAGCGATTTCCAGTTGGGCTTATACCTCGCGGGCGGCGCGGATTTCCATACGGACCGCCGCCCGCGAGGTTTCAGGAATTCAGAACCAGCCTCTCCTGGAAATATTGCGGCGATTTGCCACAGACTGATCGTATAATTGAAACGCCGCGTATCACGCGTGTTTCGAGATGGTTGGACGGCGCGGAATCCGCCGTCTTTGACATCAGGCCCGTTCCCAAAAGTGAATTTTGCCTGAACCCGCAAAATTCCTTAGCCCAGAAACCGGATTCAGGAACGGGCCGCAGCGTTTTTATGTTTCATAAGCAAATTGTTCCCGCGTGAGCCGTCCGCGCGGCGGCTTGCCAAACACCGATGACGCGCAGTTCCCCCCTTCTCCGGTAACCCGAAGAAGACTGTGCCTCACGCTGTCAGCCCGCCCGCGCGGCGGATCCTCGCCCGGCGTTTTCATTTGCCCGACTATCACCTGAACAAATGAAAGCCATCTTCATCATATCCGCCTGACAGCCGCGGAGCCTTACAATCCGCCCTGCCGGCGCCTGCGCTCGCCCCCTCCCTCAATGCGGATCCGGATTTGAACGGCACGATCTGCTTTTGTATATTAAAAACCACATCCGTAAATCCGCGTAACCGTTTTACCCACGACCGAAAAATCGGGGATCGCAAACGCGCCGTCTCCCGGACTTTGCGAAAGATCCGTGAAGCGCCGGCGATGCGCAAGACGCGAACATTAGCGGTCGCAAGGCGCGCGGTCAATCCCCCGCCGACGTTTTCGTTTGTCTAAGCTTGACGCTTAGATAAAGGAAAGCCGCCTTCTTGATCGGCGTTTGAATTTGTCTAGGAAGTTTGCGTGAGTCGAAGAAATTTTGCGCGACAGAAGTTTGATTGATTCAAAGCATTTTCGCTTGGGCGAAGTTTGCGCGAACCAAGCAAACTTCTGTCACGCAAAAATGCGATGCAAACTTCGTCCAAGCGAAATTCCGATGCAAACTTCTAAAACAAATTCAAGCCGCCTTCTTGTCCAAACACGTCTTAACACATGATATAACGACTACTATGCTATGATTTTATTATACCATCGATTCGTAAGCCGTAAATTCGATTTTGGAGCTGTTTTGTACGCAAAAGTATCTCTTATGCCGACGTTTCCGGCTTACGGCGCGTCAAAATTTGGCTAATCTGCGCACTAACCAGCGCGAAAGGCGAGCACTCCCTTCCAATGGGCGTGAGTTTCCATTGGTGGATAGGTACGGTTGTGCCGCTCAATATCCCCTAGCCGCCCCCCAGAGCGTCCGCGATATCGGCAGTTATAGTTCCCGCAGGTAGTATCGGGGGAGGTATCCCTGACGCGCAATTGAAGCCCCCTGCGGAGGCGGTTAGGCGGCGTCTCGTGCTTGATTATGCAGCCAGCAAAACGCGGGGTTTTCTCTGCCCCAGCTAAGCGCGGAAGTTTGCTTGGTTCGAATGATTTTCGCTTGGGCGAAGTTTGCATCGCCGAAGTCTGCTTGGTTCACGCATGTAAATGTCAAGCGAAAAATCCTCCACCCAATATAATTGAAAAATCCGCCACTAGCAAAATAAAGAGCTATATTTAGGGCTCTTCATTTTGCTAGTGGCGGATTCAGATTATATTGC
>JAISCI010000053.1 GCA_031265685.1 Clostridiales bacterium | reverse complement strand
TGTACTCTTAGCGTAAGTGTCAAAGGAAAGCGCCATGTCGAAGCCGCAATAGCTTCCGAGCGGCACGGGATCTGGCTAGGTATGGCTTTGCAGGCTTTGATGATCGCGTTGCCCGCCTCGACTTTCTCGGCAAAAATATTCCCGCCTATTGTCTGTCATGGGCGAGAAGCGATTCCGGCTTGCGGGGTCATCGTCCGGGAGTTTGGCGGGATGTCTGTATTTTTCTGCGAATAAATACAGTCGAAATTTAGAAATCTCCCTGAGGAACCCGCCCAGGCAAAATATATAAATATATGCTTTATACATCTCCGGTGTATATGTCAAAACTTCCGCAATCGAGTTTCAGAATGGCTGTATTGCGGGATTCTTCGCTTTTTTCGCTTGCTGTCAGTTTGCGTTCTTCGGGACGTTTTACAGTGATGTCTGTTGGGTTTATTCAGCTCGCATTGATTTGTATTGGGATTTTGTAGTGTAAACACATTTTGGTTTAGCATATACATTTGTATTTGTCAACTGATAGCAAATATGCGCGGCCGGTTTGTGTTTTCGTTCGTCGTCCCTTGCCGTCAAGGCGCGTGAGGGACGGGGAATTAAGCGCATTGGTTACCCTGGCGTGTCTCGAAAATTCTTTGCCGCGGTCGATCGTGACGCTCACGCGTTTTTCATCCGCCGACAGGGTCAGTAGCTCGTTTGAGGCCTTCCCCGGAGGCGGATAGCGGTCGCGCCTGTCCGCCATGGTTACGAGACGGGCGGAGCCTGTTTTTCCGGCAAGCGCGCCGGCGCCGGTATTTCCGCGCGCTCCTATTGACGAATATCCGCGCCCATCGCCGCCGTTTCGCTTAATTCCCCGCGATACCGCTTGCTCGCAGGCTTTTCCCCGCCGCGTTTAACACTGGTATATGTTTCCTTTATCTTATGCTAAGACGGCTGCAACGGCTCATTTCTTGGGTCCCCATAGCCGCTCTCACAAACGCTATGGCGACGGATTTCCTGCTCCGAGTCATCCTTTCATCTGCCGCGCTTACATTGTGGATTCAAGGAATACAAATGAGTGTATATCATAAAACCTCTGCAATCGAGTTTGAGAATGGCTGTATTGCAGGGTTCTTCGGGATTCTTCGCTTTTTTTCGCCTGCTGTCAATTGGTACTTTTAAGGATGTTTTACAATTGGCGCGGACGTGAAAATCCTCTATCCCCTGCATGGAGATTAGTTTAATCGAGATTAGTACGAACCGCTCTCTCCGCCTCCCCGAACAACAGTTCCTGAGCGCTGACAGGCGCCGCGCCTTCGGGTCTTGGCGGCACCGCGTATGTTCCATCAGGGGATCCGACGCGCAGCTTGACGTTGTCCGACAGGATGATCGCGATGATGTTCTCTATCCGGCGGCGGGCAGACTCGTCCTCCACGGGGAAAGCGACTTCCACGCGCCGGTCGAGGTTGCGGGGCATCAGGTCGGCGCTTGACAGGCAGATCACGCGGTCGCCGCCGTTTTCAAACATATACACGCGGCTGTGCTCTAGGAAGCGCCCGACGAGACTTACGACGGTTATGTTCTCACTTTCGCCCGGAATGCCGGGCAGCAGACAGCAGACTCCGCGCACGATCAGCGTTATCCGCACGCCCACGGCCGAGGCATGGCACAGCGCCCGGATTATCTCGCCGTCCGCGAGCGAGTTTATTTTGGCCGTTATACCGCTCGGAAGACCGCGCCGGGCGTTCTCCGCTTCGCGGCCGATGGCTTCGATTAACATGTCCCTCAGCCCGGTCGGCGCGACGGAGAATTTCCGCCACTCCAAGTGTATCGAGTAACCGGTCAGCACGTTGAACAGCTCGCCGGCGTCCTCGCCGAAGTCGTCCCGGCACGTAAACAGCCCCATGTCGGTGTACAGCCGCGCGGTCTGGTCGTTGTAGTTCCCGGTGCCGAGATGGGTGTAACGGCGTATCACCCCACCCTCGCGCCGCGCGACGAGACAGAGCTTGCAGTGCGTTTTAAGCCCCACAAGCCCGTAGACGACATGCACGCCGTATTTCTCCAGCTTCCGCGCCCAGTTGATGTTGTTCTCCTCATCGAAACGCGCCTTCAGCTCCAGCAATACCGTGACCTGCTTGCCGTTCTCAGCCGCCGAGATCAGCGCGGCGACTATCGGCGAATCGCCCGACACGCGGTACAGCGTCTGCTTTATCGCGAGGACGCCGGGATCGGACGCGGCGGCTCGCACGAAATCCACGACCGCGCCGAACGATTCGTATGGATGATGCAGCAGTACGTCCCCGCGGCGGAGGCGCCCAAAGAAGTCGCCGTCAGCGAAGGCCGCGCATGCCGCGTGGACGGCGGGCGGAAACCGCAGCGAGTCAAATCCGGGTAGATTGGCGATCTTACCCAAAATGGTCATATCGAGCGGTTCGGGCGAGTAATAGACGGAGGAATCGGAAAGCCCGAGCGCCGTCTGGAGGAACGCGCGGGAAGCGGCGGGCATGTTCGTCTCAATCTCGAGCCGCGCCGGTTCGCCCCAGCGCCGCTTTTTTACGGATAGTTGTATCTCCGACAAGAGGTCGTCGGTGTATTCCTCGTCAATCTCCATCTCGGCGTCGCGCGTCACGCGGAAGGCGTGGCACGAAGCCAGCCGATAGCCGCCGAACAGCCGTCCCGCGAACGCCTTGATTATGTCCTCGATAAAGATTATCTCGGCGCGCGGCGCTTTCGCCACGGAGATAAAGCGCGGCGCCGCGCCCGGCACTGGTATTACGGCGTAGAGCGCGTCGGCGGCGCTTTCAAGCTCGGCCAGCAGGTTGATCGAGCCGCTGGCAAGTCTGGGGAACGGCCGCGACTGATCGACGGCCATCGGCGTCAGTATCGGATAGAGCGTCTTTTCAAAATGTTCCCGCGCGGCGCGGAACTTTTCGGCGGAGAGGGACGCGAACGCCGGGAATACGACGTTCCGTTTCCTCAGCGCGGGGATTATCGACCGCCGGAAGCACGTGTGCTGACGTCTTGTCATCTCGCGGACCGCGGCGGCTATCTCTTCAAGCGTATCCTCCGGCGTTTCGCCCGGATTGTAATCCGGACCGCCGTCGGGGACGATACCGGATTTGGCGCCGCGGATCCGCGTCTCCAGCCCTGCCACGCGCACCATGAAAAATTCGTCCAGGTTGGATGAGACTATGGATAAGAAACGCAGCCGCTCGAAGATCGGGTTGGACGCGTCCAGCGCCTCGCCGAGCACCCGTTCGTTAAAGGCCAGCCAGCTGAGTTCCCTGTTTATGTATGCGGATTCCAATTTTGTTCCTCCCGCGCTTGACATGTTCGGATATTCTACATTATAATATATGTATAAGCTTATGGCAAACGATTGACGGAAACTACGAATTTTGCCTGAACCGCGCAAAATTCCTTGCGGAAAGCGAACCGCCGGCTGAGGTTTTCAGCCGGCGGGCGGTACTTATATCCCCCTGTTATCTGGTGGTTATGGGTTGTGTCGTCGCGCCCGGAAGCGCGGACGGAGTGGCCGCGTTATCCGAAGTCGTTCCGGGAATATCCGAAGCGCCGGGCGAGGTTCCCGGGGCTGTTGACGGTCGCGCCGCTGCCGGAGCGCTGCCCGGAAGCGTGGAAGGCGCGCTGTTTCCCGAAAGATCGCCCGGAAGGGCGGAAGGGGCGGCGGTTCCCGGAACACTGCCCGGATATGTGGTTATGCCGTTCCCCAGCGTGTTCTTATTCCCTGGAAGATAATTGGTCGTCCCGTAAGGCGTCAGCGAGTTCTTGTCTATGCCGAAGCCGTTAGGGGCGGCGCCGCCGTTGTTCGTGCCGGTGCTCGGCGCGGCTGTCGCGCCGGTTCCGTTATACGTGCCGGAGTTCGGCGTTACGGTCGCGCCGCTTCCGTTGTAAGCGCCGTTTGGCGCGGTTGTCGCGTCAGTTCCGTTATAGGTTCCGGAATTCGGCGTTACGGTCGTACTGCCCCTGTCATAATTGCCGTTGCCAAGTGTACCGGAATTATGGTACGCTCCGGGGCGGCGTCCGCTCGGCGTGGCGGCGTTACCCGGATTGCCGGTTTTTATGGGGTAATCCTTGCTGTGCGCGCGGGTTCTGACACCGTTGGGATCGTCGTATCCCATGGGCGGGCGGGCCGCCGTCGCGTCGTCGTCGCTGTAAGCGAACGTGGGCGCGGCTGCGTAATCGCCGTTATAGTCGCGGCGGGTCACGCCGTTGTTTATGCCGCTATTAGAACCGCCGTTATAATCGTAGCCATAGTATCCGCCGCGATTATCAAGGCTGTTCTGATAATACGGCCAGGCGCCGCCCGCGTTGCCGGCCGCACCCGCGCAGCCGGTGAATACCGCAGCCGTCAGCGTCAGCGCCGCTGCCGCCGCTAACTTAGAAAGATTCATTATGTTTCCCTCCGTTTCATACGATATAGCTAATATCGCTGCCGCGGCAACCGATCAAACCGACGGATGGCCGCGAGATTATAATCTGCCGCTTCGCGCTTTATAATACTATTGTTGATTTGGAATTTGAGCATATAATTTCTATTCGCGATCAAAAAACGGGGTGTTAACATGGCGTACAAGCGTCGATCCGGTATACTGGCGCACCCGACGTCCTTCGACAGCAGGTTCGGCGTCGGCGACATCGGGCCGGGAGCTTACGCGTTTGTGGACTTTCTGAAGAAGGCGGGGCAGAGTCTTTGGCAAATTCTTCCGCTCAATCCTACGGGCTACGGCGACTCGCCCTATCAGAGTTTTTCGACTTTCGCAGGAAACCATCTGCTCATCAGTCCGGATCTTCTCGTCAAAGAGGAACTGCTCTCCGAGGAGGACACGCGCGGCCTGCCCGAACGCAGTCCGTATCTGGCGGATTACGGCAGGGCATACGAGGTTAAAAACCGGCTGTTCAAGCTGGCGTTTTCGCGTTTTATCGCCGACCCGGCGAATACGGGTTCGCAGTCGGCTTTCGCGCGTTTTTGCGCGAAAAACCGATATTGGCTGAACGATTACTGCCTCTTTCGCGCGCTTAAAAGCCATTTTATGGCTGAACGCGGAGGGGCGGACGATTCTGAGAACGATCCGCTCTATACCGAGTACCGGCTAGCCAACACGCACATGGACAAGAGCATGATTGACGACTGCTATTACGGGGGGGTCTGGCTGAGCTGGCCGAAGCCGATTCTGGAGCGCCGCCCGGCGGCGATGTCCGAGTGGCGCGAGCGGCTCGGCGAGGACATACTGTACCATAAGTTCCTGCAATTTGAGTTCGCGCGTCAGTGGAAGGCGCTGCGAAGGTACGCCCGCGAAAACGGCGTGCGCGTAATCGGGGATATACCGATATTTGTAGCCCTGGATTCCGCCGACGTCTGGGCGAATAACAGTCTGTTCCTGCTGAATAAGCGGCGCCAGCCGGAAGCGGTCGCGGGTGTTCCGCCGGATTATTTCACCGTGACGGGGCAGCTATGGGGCAACCCGCTGTATGATTGGGGCGAACACGCGCGGACCGGCTACAAATGGTGGCGCATGCGTATCCGGAAGACGCTGGAATTCGTCGATATATTACGGATCGACCATTTTCGCGGGTTCGAGTCGTTCTGGGCCGTCCCCGCTTCGGAAAAGACCGCCGTCAACGGGCGGTGGATGAAGGGTCCGGGCACGGAGTTCTTTAACGCGATTAAAAAGAAGCTGGGTCCGCTGCCGATAATCGCCGAGGATCTTGGTTTTATAACTAAGGCCGTAGCGAAAATGCGCGAGGACGCCGGATTCCCCGGCATGAAGATCACGGAGTTCGGGTTCTCGGGCACTGCGGAGAACCGCAGCCTGCCGCATTTTATCACGGACGCGAATACCGTCGTCTACACCGGTACGCACGATAACGACACCGTGATTGGGTGGTATCGGTCCGTGGGGGATCGGGAACGGGATCATTTCCGCCGGTATATGAATGTGGACGGCCACGACCCAAGCTGGGACATGATCCGGCTGGTATTCATGTCATCGGCGAGGATCGCGGTAGTCCCGATCCAGGACGTTTACTCGATGGGTTCGGATTGCCGCATGAACACGCCCGGCGTAACGGGCGGTAATTGGCGTTTCCGTTTCCCGTCATGGATCCTGACGGACGACGTGGCGGCGCGGCTTCGGTATCTGTCAGTGCTGTCGGATAGGAATGTGCCGGCGAAGGAGACCGAGGGGCCGCCGCGCAAAAGGCGGGTAAGGCTGGTCGGAAGATGAGCGGACAAGAGCGAGGGGGCGCCGGATTTCCGGCGTTCTTGTTTTCTCCAGGCGCGTGTGTCGCAAGATTCGTGTAATAATAGACCCGCTGTAAGCCGTCGTCTTGCCTTAGAGCCGGCAAATTCAAGCCGCCTTCTTAATCTTAATGACGCTGTTAAAATCACGCCGCGCTATGCCGATACTATATCCGAAGGCGGTGGTTTTATGGACGCTGTGTTAAAACCGGCGCGGCTGTTCTCGCGGCTGTTTGAGCGCGAGAAAAAGCCCGAGGTCGTGGACTATTCGCGCTATGGCCGTTTTTTGGATAGTATGGACGCGTCTGAACCGGACTACGACGTAACCAGGCTCGTAGTTGACATCTGCGACGAGGCGTTGATAGTGACGGAGAAGAGGGTCATCCTGCTCTCCAAAATAAAGGCGCTCGACGAGAAGCTCTACGAGTTGCGCCACTACACATGCCTGGGCGGCGAGGATATATCGCGCATTCGGGATCTTTTGTCGCGGTTCGCGAACCTGACCGAAAAACGCCGGGAACTTCGCGCGCAGCTCGACGCCAGCGAGCGGTCGCTGGGCTATCTCGCCGAGTTGGAGGGGGACGCCCCCGCCGCCGTCGTCCAGATACAGGAAGCCGAGGAGAAGCAGCGCGCTTTCAAACGCGACCTGGGCTATCTCGAGGGCGAGAAGTCCGACTTGGAATTCCAGGCGGCTCGGCTCTTAAGGGCGCGGACGTTCATCCGCAGCTTCACCGTTATCGTGTGCGTGTGCTTCGGGACGGGAGCGGCTCTCTTGGCCGCCGCGTGCGCCGCGCTCGGCGTTCCGGTCCTGGCTGAAACGCTGACGCTGATCGGGATATCCGCGGCGTTCGTAGGACTGTTGTACGCCTTTTCGCGCCGCGCCGAATTTGCCGCGGCTCTCAACGTAAAGAAGCGCAAACGCGCCGTCGAGCTGATCAATAAGAAAACGGTCCTCTACGCGCACTACACGAACTTCCTCAATTACGAGTACCGCAAGTTCAAGGTGCGCAGCGGCGAGATGCTCAAGAACAACATCGAGGATTTCGCCGAATTCCGCCGGCTGACGGCGCGGTTGGACGCCGTCCGGACGGTTCTCTACGAGACCGAGACTGAGATCGAGACGTTCCTGAAGAATAAGGATCTGTATAACCCGCTGTTCTCCATAGACAAACTGAACCAGATCTACAGCGGCGAGAACAGCGAGGAGCATTTCCACCGCCTGACCGAGGATAAGGAACGCGCCGCCGCCGAACTGGATCTTCTGAACCGCCGCCACGAAGCGCTCTGGGAGGTGCTGGTGGATCTGTCCGAAAAGGACGGCGATCGCGACAGCGCGATCAAGCGCATCCTCAAGCGGTACATCGAGGATGTCGGCGCTATGATGCAATGAACAATTAACAATGTAAATATAAAACTGTCAAAAATAGTATTTTTTCGCGCCACATCCGAACAGCGTTTTTCAGCCGGACAATTTAATGGGAGCGAGCAAACCCGCATGAACACTACGTTTACGCGGGTTTGCTTTTTCCTTTTTGCGCTCGCCCACGCGCCTAAAATCGGCGCGTGGCGCCAAAATGGTGCCTGAGCTTCGTAAAGCGATATAAGAAGCGCTGTATATGTCAAGTGAGAAATCGGTCACCCGCATGTGAAGTCAAAACCAAAGTATGCCGGAAAGGAAGGGCTTTAACTCATGAGTGACTGTTTAAGAAGCTACGGTCTGAGCGACCGTTTTGAACAGGAAGCGTCCATGTATCCAAGACTGTATCTCGCGAGGGTCACGGGCAGCACAAGAACTTATAGGGGAAAGCGAGCTGTTGTATATGCTACTCTAAAACTCAGCCAAAAAAGCGCGGCAATATAAACTAAAAATCCGCCAGCGCCGCGCAAGGATGTCCCGTTTGTGATATAATGACGCTCTGTGTAAAAAAGTGTATTTCTTACTCAAAAAATCATCCAGGCAATATAATCTGAATCCGCCACTAGCAAAATGAAGAGCCCTAAATATAGCTCTTTATTTTGCTAGTGGCGGATTTTTCAATTATATTGG
>JAISCI010000050.1 GCA_031265685.1 Clostridiales bacterium | reverse complement strand
CCTCGCAAAGCGGCTCGCAAACCTCGTCGACGACGGGGTTTCCCCGGACCGGATGCTCCGGATTCCCGAGTTTCCGGACGATTGGGGCGAAGCGGGCATGGACGGCAAACGCGCCGCCGCGGCCGATGTGATCGAGAGAATCAGCGCCGCCGGCGAGAAAGGGATCGCGGGCCTTGCTGAAGCCGAGTTCCCCGGATCGGACGGGCGCGAACGACGTCCTAATCTCCTGCGTCAACGTGAAGATCAGCGATTTGGACGCCCGCAAACAGACGCTTGCAAAGGGAATCGCGGAACTCGCGGCCGACGGGGTTTCCTCGGACCGGATGCTCCGGATTCCCGAGCTTCCGGACAACTGGGGCGAAGCGGGCATGGACGACATGTGGCCGAGGTGATCGAGAGAATCAGCGCCGCCGGCGAGAAAAGGGATCGCGGACCTTGCCGAAGCCGGGGTTTCCCCGGATCGGACGGGCGCGAACGACGTTCTAATCTCCTGCGTCAACGTGAAGATCAGCGATTTGGACGCCCGCAAACAGACGCTTGCAAAGGGAATCGCGGAACTCGCGACCGACGGGGTTTCCCCGGATCGGATGCTCCGGATTCCCGAGCTTCCGGACGACTGGGGCGAAGCCGGCATGGACGGCAAACGCGCCGCCGGCGAGAAAAGGGATCGCGGGCCTTGCCGAAGCCGGGGTTTCCCCGGATCGGACGGGCGCGAAACCCGTCAGACGCAGTGGGGAAATTTTATGCCCCTGTGCTGGGGGGGGGGGTATGTCAAATAACCATCGGAGAGAATATCATATATGCCAGATGTTAGCACTAAACGGATTGTTACCCCGATTACAGGCGAAGCCATACGAGGGCTTCGTGTCGGCGACGACGTTTTGTTGACGGGATATATATACACCGCGCGGGACGCGGCTCACAGGCGTTTGGCCGAGGCGATAGCCCGGGGGGAAGATCCGCCTTTCCCGTTCGAAGGAAATGCCGTTTTTTACGCCGGTCCGACGGACACCCCGCCTGGGCGCGTCATCGGCGCTATAGGCCCGACGACCAGCGGGCGGGTGGACGCGTATGCGCCGGATCTTATCGCGAGGGGTCTGCGCTTCATGATCGGCAAAGGTGAACGCTCCCCCGAAGTGGCCGAAGCGATCCGGCGGAGCGGCGGAGCGTACTTCACGGCGATCGGGGGCGTGGCGGCGATTATCGCCCGAAGGGTAAAATCCGTGGAGACGGTATGCTACGGTGATTTGGGGACGGAAGCGATACGTCGTCTTTTTGTTGAAGATTTCCCAGTGACGGTTGAAATATTGGGAATCTGATCCCACCGCCCCAAGCGCTCTCAATCAATGAAAAATTTCCTCTCTTCTCTTCCCGACAACCAGCGGGCGTGTTGACGCGTATGCGCCGGATCTTATCTCGCGGCGGCGTCCGTGTCTACACTGATGTTGTAATTGTCAACCGAAAATTCCGCCACCTATTATAATTGAAAAATCCGCCGACCATACCAGCGCGTCACTTCTCATCGCGGAAGGCGTGGACGTAGTGAGCGCCAGCAAACGACTAGGCCACACCACCCCGTCAATGACACTTAACATATATTCCCATCAGATTGAGAAAGCCGATAAGGAAGCGGCTGACAAGCGCGAGAGGTTGCTTAATACCCAAACATGGCGTAATGTTTTAACGTAATAGTCCCCAATTAGTCCCCACGATCATACTAGATACATAAACGGCGTATGATACAAGGCTTAGAAAGCCCGTGCATACACCGTTTCTCACTCTACACCTTCAGGGACTCGAACCCTGGACCCGCTGATTAAGAGTCAGCTGCTCTACCAACTGAGCTAAAGGTGCGCAACAACTGATACCTATTTAGTATAGCGTGCGCTAGTTGATTTGTCAAGAACTTTTTATATTTAGGAATGTCAAGATTAGACTGCAAAGATTGAGAAACCATGCCATAATATAGCTCATGAAAACCATGTGTATATGCTAAACCAAGGATGTTCACACTATAAAATACCAATAAAAATCAGTGCTAGCTGAACAAACCCAGCAAACATCACATCAAGCTTCTTAAATCGCGTGAAGACACACCGGAAATCCTTTATGCTTTGAAACAACCGCTCTATTTCATTGCGTTTTTGTAAAGTTCCTTGTCGTATTGCCGAGGCGCCTTGCGCTTTTTCTTCGACGCCACAACCGGTGTGAAATAAAGTTGCCGGGCAATATACCTTGTATAATCACCTTCGTAAGCCGTGTTCAAATAATGTCAGAGACTTGTTGTAAACATCAAGCGAAAAATCCACCACCCAATATGATTTAAAAATCCGCCGCCACCAAAGCAAGTCGCTTACCCAAGCGGTTTTTGCAAAGATGATAGCGGATCTAAACTGTATTGGATGGTGGATTTTTTGATCAATAAATACAGTCGTCTCGAACGTACACTCCGTGATTTTCCTGATATGCCGCAACATCTCTTTAATTTTGTATTTGCTAATCGAAATTTCCGCGTTCTGGTCCGTTTCGCGTACTCCGCGCTCTGGTATAAAAACTATGTACAATTTAACAGCCCATAATTATGCAATATGGAGTGCCAGCGGGAGAAAAATTATCGAAATGTTCAAAAACCCGTTTACTTTTCATGATAAATGTTATAGAATTATAAAATAATCACAAAGTACCGCAATGTCATTAATTTAAGTTAAGACTTGGGTTTCCGCCCCAAATCCCGCCAGGGGTTTCATCCCCAAACCCTTGAGCGCGGGGGCGGCGTCTCACGGTATTAAATTAATGGTGTTGCACAGTATCGGCGGGAGAGCGCCGAGGGAAAGAGTAATCAGAAATCAATAATTCGGAGTGGTATCGGTGATTTCCAGTCATATTTTGCAGTCTACCATAGACGGACTGAAAAACATTACCCGTCGCGAGATGAGCGTCATTGAGCGCGAGGGTAAGATAGTCGCCTCGACGGAGGGAGACTCGATCGGTCTTTACATCGAGGGCGTTCCGGCCTTCGTCTCCAGTCAGGCCGAAAACCAGCTTGTCGCTGGGTACCAGTATTTCAAGGTGAACGACAACGGCGCGGCGGAATATATCGTCATAATCAAGGGGGAGGACGAGGAGACTTACCGAATCGGCAAGATCGCCGCGTTCTCGCTCCAGAGCCTCATCGTCGCGTACAAGGAGCGCTTCGATAAGGATAACTTCGTAAAGAACCTGCTTCTTGACAACCTTCTGCTTGTCGATATTTACTCGAGGGCAAAAAAGCTCAAGATCGAGAACAACGTGAGGCGCGTCGTCTATATTATCGAGTCGGACGCGGATAAGGAGCTGACCGTAGTCGAGCTGCTGCGCGAGCTGTTTCCGAGCAAGTCGCGCGATTTCGTCACGGCTGTGGACGAGCGCATCGTAATACTCGTCAAGGAACTGCGCGAGGAGGACGACGTGAACCAATTCGAGACCGTCGCCAGGACTATCTACGACAGGCTGACGACAGAGGACATACCCGAGGTTCGCGTCGCTTTCGGAACGGTCGTCTCCGACCTCAAGAACGTGTCGATGTCGTACAAGGAAGCCAAGATGGCGCTCGAGGTGGGCAGCATTTTCGAGGACGAGAAGGTCATAGTCAACTATGGCAGGCTCGGGATCGGGCGGCTCATCTTCCAGCTGCCTAACGCCCTGTGCAAGATGTTCATCGGCGAGGTGCTGCACGGCATCTCCGTCGATTCGTTCGACGAGGAGACGCTTACGACCGTCAACAAATTCTTCGAGAACAACCTGAATGTGTCCGAGACGAGCCGTCAGCTCTACATTCACCGCAACACGCTCGTCTACCGTCTCGACAAGCTGCTGAAGCTGACGGGTCTCGACCTGCGCAATTTCGACGACGCCATAACGTTCAGGATAACGCTGATGGTGAGCAAATACATGAAATACAAGAACAATTTATGATCAGGGGGCGGCGGACGGTATGATAGAATTCGTTAACTGCTCCAAGGTGTACGAGGACAACGGCGCGGTGGGCTTCAAGGATGTTTCGCTAAGGATCGGCGAGGGCGAGTTCGTCTTCGTCGTAGGGCCGTCCGGTTCGGGCAAATCGTCCGTCATACGGGTTATATTAAAGGAAGAGGAACTGACGGGCGGCAGACTGATCATCGACGAGGAGGACGCGACGGCGCTGGGGCGCGCCGAGATACCGTACCTTAGGCGCAAGATGGGCGTCGTGTTCCAGGACTTCCGTCTTCGGCAGAACAAGACCGTTTTCGAGAACGTGGCGTTCGCCATGCAGATCGTCGGCGCGAGTTACCGCGAGATACGCCGCAACGTGCCGATGGCGCTGACGATGGTCGGACTGTCGCGCAAATCGAAGGCTTATCCGAACCAGCTATCCGGAGGAGAGCAGCAGAGGACGGCGCTGGCGCGGGCCATCGTCAACCGCCCACCTATCCTCATCTGCGACGAGCCTACCGGCAATCTCGATCCCGAGACCGCCTGGGAGATTATGTCGCTTCTCGACGACATCAATCGCCGCGGCACGACGGTAGTCGTAGCGACACACGCCTGGGATATTGTGGACGGCATGAAAAAGCGCGTTATCGCGCTCAAAAACGGGGCGGTCGTGCGGGATGCGGCCCGGGGCGGATACTCCGAACAGCTTTGGTAACGGGAGGTAATTTATAGTGGGGTTCAACCGCGCGAAATATTTTATAGAGGAAGCCGCGACGGGCGTGGCGCGCAACTCGCTCATGTCCGTTTCGTCCGCGCTGACGGTGTCGTGCTGTATGCTTATACTGATCTTCTCGTACAGCCTGGCCGCCAACGTGGATTACTTCCTCGAGCAGATCGAGAACAAATCGGGCATAACGGCCTTCGTGGACGACGCTCTCTCGGACGCCGGCGCGGAGCGTCTCCGGCTTCAGATAGCCGCCGAGCCGAACGTCGCGACGGTCACGCTGATCACAAAGGAGCGCGCGCTCGAGATCATGGCGGACAAGGAGACCGGCGCCGCGAAGGATCTGATCGAGTCGCTTAGGGATGATAACCCGCTGCCGCGCTCGTTCGAGATAACGCTGCTGAACGGCGCCGACCACGATACGACTCTCGCAGCGCTGAACGCTCTGATCGGCAAGGGGATATACCGCGTGAACGCCGACAGCGCGACGGTCGGCGCGCTCGTGCTGTTCAACAACGTCGTGCGCGTCGTCAGCGTGTTCGTCGTGTTGCTGCTGGGCTTTTTGTCCGTCGTCATTATCATGAACACGATCAAGCTGACCGTCAACGCGCGCAAGACGGACATAAATATAATGAAATACGTCGGCGCAACGGACTGGTTCATCAAATGGCCGTTTATTATAGAGGGAGTAATAATCGGGCTGTTCGGCGCGCTGATACCCGTCGTCATATTCGCGTTCGGGTACGGCCCGCTTGTGGACGGCGTCAAGTCCGCGCTGGGCAGTTTCGCCACGCTGCTCAAATTCAAGGACGGCATGGATATATTCGTGTTCGCCGCCCCTGTGATCCTTTCGGCGGGCGTTATAGTCGGCGTGGCGGGCAGCTCGTTTTCGATCCGGAGGTATCTGCGGGTTTAGAACCTGTATTAATAGATGGAATCGACGTCTTTTCGGCTGATTTCCCGTCGTTGATCGTCAGCCAAAAACTTGCGTACTCTCTGAGTACGCAAGTTTTCCGCTTCCTCGCCCGGCGGAAAATCATCGCGGAAATCCGCCGATTCCACTAATGAATACAGGTTCTTAGCTCCGAGGGGGATATTGATATGAAGGTTTCCAAACGGACCGCGGCCGCGGTCGTTATGGCCGCCGTTATGGCGCTTTCCGGCGCTACGGCCTACGCGGTTACGCAGGCGGATATTGACAAGCTGAAAGAGCGGTATACGGAAGCCGAGCGCAAAAAAGAGAGCGCTCAAAGTCTGCTCGACGACACGAACCGCGAGAAATCGGCGCTGTTGCTGGAGGTGGCGGCGCTCGACGCCGAGCTTGAGTCCGCGCTGGCCGAGCTTGATCTTATCACGGCGGAACTGGCGAATACGCGCGAGAGCCTCGCGCAAGCGAGGATCCAGCTGGGCGAGGCCGAGGCGGATCGCGCGAAGCAGTATGAAACGCTGAAGGCGCGCCTGCGCGTTATGTACGAGAACGGCGACTCAGGCTATATCGACTTGCTGTTCGAGTCGGCGGATCTCTCCGAGATGATGAACCGCTACGAATATATGTCGCGGATCATCGATTTCGACCGGGGCGTATTCGACAAGCTGATCGCGACCGAGCGGGATATCGCGGAGACGCTGGCCGAGATCGACGCGCGGGAGAAAGAACAAGCCGTGCTCGAAGCCAGCCAGATTGAGAAGAGTATCGCGCTCGAGGATTCTATCGCGTCGCGCAACGACAGGGTAGCCGAATTGCGGAAGGACGCGGACCTCTTCGCGCAGCAGGCCGCCGACATGGCGAGCGAGAGCGACGAGATAACGGCGGCGATCCGATCCGCCGAGAAGACGCTGGCCGACGCGAAAGCCGCCGCCGAGCTGGCGCGCAAAGCCGCCGAAGCCGCCCGCAAGGCGGCCGAAGCCGCGCAAAACGCCGCGAACGCTGCCGGGAACGCCGCCGAGAACACGGCGCAGGCGCTCGGCCCGATGAACGGCGTGCTGCGCTGGCCGATTGAGTACTACGTCGTGAGTTCCGGGTACGGCAACCGCACCGGGCCTATCGACGGCGAGGCCGAGTTCCACACCGGTCTGGACATTCCCGCGCCGACAGGTACGTCCGTTCACGCGGCGCAGGCGGGCACCGTAATCATCGCCAAATACTGGGGCGGATACGGCAACGCCGTCGTTATCGACCATGGCGGCAGCGTCTCGACGCTCTACGGTCACAACTCAAGACTGCTCGTCTCCGTAGGCGACTGGGTGGAGAAGGGCGACGCGGTCGCCGAAGTCGGATCCACGGGTTATTCCACGGGTCCGCACTGCCATTTCGAGGTGCGCGTGGACGGCGTGCATACCGATCCCTGGAACTTTCTGAGATAGACTGCGTTGGCGTTAGTTGGTAATAAAGCGTGACATGCCGCATAGACTTGTATAAAGCTCGTTTGGAGGGGGACGCCCGATGGATTTTGAGGATTTCAACGGCCGAGGGGAAGATAAGGACGCGCGGGAGACGCCTGACGACAGAAATTGGCGCTCCTTCAAATTTTTCATCATCGGGCTGCTCAGCGCCGTCTTCGTCTTTATCGCGACAAGCGCCGCCTTTCCAGGGATATACGCGAGAGTAGGCGGCGTCGCCCCGGCGGCCGGGCTGGACGCGGAAGGCGCCGTCGATACCGAGTCCGTCGCGGCGAAACTGAACAAAATATATCGCGTTCTCGACGATTACTACGTAAACGAATACGACCGCCGCGAGACCGTCGAGGGCCTGTACTCCGGCATGGTCTCGGGCGTCGGCGACCCATATACAGTCTATTTCGACTCCGAGCACTACGCGCGGTTCAAGGAGGACACATCCGGGACATACGCGGGGATCGGACTGGGCGTCAATATCGACAAGACGAGCAACGCCATAGTGGTCGTATCGCCCTTCGACGGGGCTCCCGCCGCCGAGGCGGGCGTTCAGACCGGAGACTGGATCATAAAAGTCAACGAACAGGACGTGACCGGGGAGATACTGGATATAGCCGTAAGCATGATGAAAGGCGAACCCGGCACGACGGTTGATTTAACGCTGTACCGCCCGAGTGAGAAAAAAGAGATCGAAATGACGCTGACACGCAAGAAGATCGACGTGCCGACAGTCAGCGCGGCGTGGCTCGCGGACGGCGTCGCGTATATACGTATCTCGCAGTTCGACCGCGTGACATACGATCAGTTCGCGGAGCAATACCGCGCTATGGAGCCGACGATGAAGGGGCTTATCCTCGACCTCCGCAACAATCCCGGCGGCTTGCTGAATGTCGTTACGGACATTACGGATATGCTCGTGCCCGAAGGCACCATTGTTTACCAGGAGAACAAGAAAGGCGAGAAACAATACTCAAACTCCAAGCCGGATCATATATCCGTGCCGCTTCTCGTGCTTGTTAACGGCGGCAGCGCGTCGGCCAGCGAAGTGCTTTCGGGGGCTGTGCAGGATATGGGCGTGGGCGAACTGGTCGGTGCGCAGACGTTCGGCAAAGGCGTCGTGCAGAACATAATCGAGCTTGGCGACGGCAGCGCCGTGAAAGTGACGATCGCGAAGTACTATACCCCTAACGGGCGGTGTATACAGGATATAGGGCTGACACCGGATTACCCCGCGGAGATCGGCGACGGCGAGATAGCGAAGGTAGTGGACGGGGCGATTGATCCCGCGAATGATCCGCAGCTGCTGGAGGCGATAAGCGTTATGAATAAAAAGATTTGAGGATTTATTCGGAAGGCGGCGCTCGCCGCCTTTTTGAGTCGCCGTCGCGCGCGAACTTAATCAACCGTCATAACCTCGCCCCGCCTCGCATATGATTATCGCAAAGGGGCGTGTGTTTATGACGCGGCAAAATATGCGCAGGACTATTACGCTTGAAAGGGCCGACGCGGGGATTGCGGCGGAAGCGCGCGACCCCGTCGGAGTATGCACGATTGACGCGCGCGGGGCGACAATGAAAATTTCCGCGACGGCGTACCGGCTGCGTCCGGAGGTCTCCTATAAACTGGCGCTGGCGAAGGCCAACGGCGGCGCTGTCTGGGCGAAACTCGGCGCTATGACGCGCTCGGGCGTTGGAAAGTGGGAATTCCGCGCGGAAATGCCCGCGGAGGACATACGCGGAACGAGTCTCTCCGCGTGGGATTTTAACGCCGTACTGATCGTCAGCGGCAATAACGCCGAGCTTGTGGGATATATCGACGGTCCTGTGGATTGGCGAATCAGAGAGCGGAAATCAGAATTGGTGAAGCCCGCGCCGAGTCCTGAATCCGAACCAGTCCCGGAACCTGAACCCGCGCCAATCCCGGAGCAGATACCGGAACCTGAACCAGTCCCGGAGCCCGAACCAGCGCCAGTCCCCGAACCCGAACCAGTCCCGGAACCCGAATCCGCGCCGATCCCCGAGCAGATACCGGAACCTGAACCAATCCAGGAATCCGTACAGATACCAGAGCCAGAACCGATTCTGGCGCGCTCCCGCGAACCCGAGTTAGAGCGGTCTCCGGATCTCGCGGCTATGGTCTTGCGGACAAACGAGCTGCACGAGGTTTTCCGGTCGATAGCGCGGAAGTTCACCGAGGAGCTTTCGGAGCTGACAGCGCTGGCCTCGTCCTACAAGGACGCGCCGGCGGAAGAGTCCCGAGACGGCGGCCCCGCCCCCGCGATTGACAGAATTTTTGACGAGAATACCCGAATGCGGCCATTCCGCGAGACCAACCCAAAGGCCGAGGGTGTGATCTGGGCGCGGATCGCGGTGGAGGAGCTTGCTCTCCTGCCGCTGGATTTCGTGCGGTACGCGCAAAGTCCGTTCGTGCTGTCGCGGTATTATGAGCACAAACATCTGCTGCTGGGGCGCGGGTCCGATGGCGACCTGATCCTCGGCATACCGGACGCTTACGACCCCCGGAACCGAAGACTGCCGGAATCGCTTGGTTTCAGCCAGTTCAAGCCATGCGACGGCGAGACGGCGCGTCCGGGGGGGTACGGGTATTGGCTGATGCTGATAAAATGAAACGCGGACTGCCGGGTCAGCCGCCGGCAGTCCGCGCTTTCGGGAGGGAGCGCCGCGCGCTCCTTTTTGCCGCCTGATATTATTCGCAATAAAAATCCCCGCCAAAGGCAGGGATAAATCCATTACTCACTGATAACCGCCGGCTCATCCACGGTCTCCGGCGTCAGAGACTGGGCGGGATCCGGAACTGGTATCGGTTCCAGCGGCAGATCCGGGGTAGGTTCCGGTTCCGGAGACGGCACAACCGGCGGCGGCACGTCATCCGGACGCGACGTGTCCTCCGGCGGCGGATCCGGTGTGGTTTCGGGCACGGGCGCTCCCGTACCCACGCGCACATACGCCGGATAGTTCCGATACGTGCTTTTGTTGATAAGAATTGTATCCGTCAGAAGGCCGTCGATGTAAATATACTTATAAAACCGATACGTATACCCAGTTATCGCGGCCTGCTCGACCACGCGCGCGTCCTTAGGCAACGACGAATCATACGTTACGACGTCCGCGCCGGGGTAATACGTCTCGACATACTCATTGCCGAATTTTATCTCGCGCCCCTCGGGCCGCGTCTCCTTGCCGTAAACCTTGAACGTCACGGTGTTGCCCTCGACATACCCGACAAGGAGGACGGGCAGACTGCGGTCGTTCCGGATCTTCAGGTCAAGGACGGGCGTCGAGAGCGTCGCGTCAAAGCCCCAGTCGAGATACGTCACCTTGCGCGAATGATTGTGCCGCTCCACTATTTCCATCTCGGACTTCAGCGCGGACTGGTAAACTGTCCCGGCCACCTGGCATACGCCGCCGCCGAAGTCGTCCACATACTTATTGCCGACTATCGTCGCGGACTCGCGGTAACCGTTTTCATACGTCATCGCGCCGAGCGCTTTATTCATGCTCAAAACCTGCCCCGGCTCCAAGCATGTGTTGTTCACCTTGCTGACGGCGTTCGCGATATTGACATTGCGCGGCGCGGTCAGCCCGCCTGTGAAACTGGTCGTCGTCGAACCCAGAAGGTCGGTGCAGTCCCGGATATCGGCGACGGTCAGCTTCGGCTTCGCCAACGCGAATGTCACCGCCAGAGACTTCGCGTCCGAGAGGCGCACGGACTCGGAAGCGGCGGCCAGCAAGGCAGCCTTTTCTGCGGACTTGCCGTTTTCGCCCTCGGCGAAAGTAAACTCCCCGTCCGAAAGCTTCATCGAAGGTTCCTTAGCGGGAACGTCCTCCTTGGCGCATACATCGTCGACAAACGTCTCAAGCATGGCTTCGTCGAAAGTCACGTCCGCGGCTATCTCGCCGCGCGCCGTTTTGAGAGAGACGGCGGAGATTCCGTCCGGGTCGCCGCCGCGCGTGAGATTATAGGCTTTTTGAGCGGCGGCGGCAAAATCGTATGTAGCGCCTATATCGGCATATTTCAACTCATATGTGCCTTTTTCGCCCGCGACAGTCAACAGTCTGTCCGCAAGATCGTCCGAATCCGCCGCCGTCCAGAGGAGCTGCTCCGCGAGCGCCGGCGTCAGCCCTCCGACTGAGACACCGTTGACGTAGATGTTCTTCGCGATGGTGTGGTCGTCCGGCGGGACGGTGGGCGCGGAAGAAGGCGGCTGGGTCGAGATCGGGGGCGGCGGGCTGGCGTTTGTCAGCGCGTTCGCGGCCTCGGCCTTGTCGCCGCCGTTTGTCGCGACCAAATACCCGCAGAACCCGACGCCAAGCAACACCGAGAACACGATGAGCGCGCCGCAGAACAGCTTGATAAAATCGCGGACGTTCTTTTTGGATTGGTCTGACATTTATGGATCATCTCGCTCTCTTTTTGAAAGATTCGCGTTATACTAATTCCATTTCGGCAACTTTGGAATTAGTATTAATCATACAGTCATAATAATATTATAACCGCCGGTTACCCAACTATAAGAACAATTATAACTCTCTGACAGGCAAAAAGCTATTACTTTTTTGTTACATTAGTACTACGTAATGTAACACTAGTTTCGGTAAAGAAATAAGTCCACCGTCCGGTTGTAAAGCGTCGGCCGGATTAAAAAACCCGTCACTATAAAAACTAATCCCCTTATCAGACAAGCGAAAAAACGTTCCATATATGCAACAAATTATCGCATATGTGTACAGACCAGCGCCTCGCCGTATGATTTCAGCGTATATGTTACAGCCGCCATCGGATGTCCAGAAACAACCGACATGAAATGTCCCATTCGGCTTCGTGGCGCGTTTGTTCGTCTTTGCCACGGACGATTTTGGAGAATTCGATGTCCTGCTCCTTTTCAATAGGGTAAAGTACGGCGTCATAGTCGCATTGGACGGATACCTCGCAGCCGCCCAAGTACAGCTTCTCCAATAACTTGATGGCGCGAATCAGGATCGGCAGCGGGATTTCACGCTTTCGGTGTCTGGACATCATGAATTTTCTTCGATTAGCTTGACCATGTATTTTACTCGAAAATCACCATAGCAATATAATTGAAATCGCCCGCAATACTAATCCCGCCTAAATCTTATCTATAATTTGAAACGGGATTAGTACATCGCGGGCGATGTGCGCGCTGAAAATATTTTCAGAAACCCTCCGCAAAGTTGCCTTCTCTGAACACCCGGACTTTCCGCCCGTCGTCCGCGACGCCGATGATCTCCAAATCCGGCGTGCCGAACATGAAATCGACATGCGTCGAGCTTCGGTTTACGCCCATGCGCCGCTGTACGCCGCCAGGCCGTCCGTCCGCCCCGGCCACGCACTTGGGGTAAGCCTTGCCGAAGGCCAGATGGCACGACGCGTTTTCATCGAAGAGCGTATCGAAAAAGAGCAGCCCGGTCCGCGAAATTGGCGAATGATACGGCACCAGAGCCACCTCGCCCAGATACGACGCGCCTTTGTCAACGCCCGTCGCCTTGACCAACAGGTCGCGGCCCTCCTCCGCCTCAATCTTTACGATCCTCCCCGACCGGAACGTGAACGAGAAGCCGCGGACCACGTTGCCCTGATACACCAGCGGCAGCGAGCTTTTCACGACGCCGTTAACCGAGCGCCAGTCCGGAGCGGTGAACACCTCCTCCGTCGGGATGTTCGGGGAGAAGACTATACCGCCCGCGTCCGGCTCGCGCCCGCCCAGCCAGATATGCCCGGCGGGCAGGCCGACATACAGCTTCGTCCCAAGGCCGTTTCGTATCAGAAGTCCCCGGAGATTCATGGCGTTGAGCCGCTCTGTCCGGCGCGACAGCAAATCGGCGTGTTCGACCCAGGATTCCTCCGCGTCGCCGTCGCCGATGTACGCGGCGGAAAGGATCGCTTCCCACAGCGCGTCATTCGCGTCTCCGGCGGACAAGTCGGGGAAGACGGCCCGCGCCCAGTCCGGGCTTGCCGCCGCGGCCACGCACCAGCGGTTCCTGTTCGCCATGTACCGATCGCTCCACTCGCGGACGGACTTATTAAAGGCCGCGCGGCTGCGGACGATGATACCGGGATCAACGCCCTCGAACGCGCGCGGATCCGTCGAATGAATGAAAAGAAACGCCGCGCCCTCCCGCGCCAGAGGCACGAGCATGGCTTTGTCCCAAGGGTCGGCCTTCGCCCACACCCCCGGATCGCCGCGAAGGTATCCCATCCTTGAGAGAGCCGCCGAATCCCAGCGTGGTACGACGCGGCTCGCCCCGGCGTCATAGGCCGCCGAGGCGGCCATCTCAACCATATCCGCGCAGCGCGCCGGAGCGCTGATCAAAACCTTCTGCCCGGGCGTCACATTCAACCCGCAGCGGATTATCATCCGCCAATACTTCCGAATACGCTCGCTTAACCCCAAATCCATATACTAACTCCCATCTTTCGCCTTTCCCGGACTCTGGAATCATTCAAATCCCCGCGCCGCAGCATCGACGATCGCCTTCATCAGGTCGTATTCGTCGCCGCCGGCGCACTCGAAGCGCACGGTATCCCCGAAACGGATCCGAGCGCTCATTATGCCCAGTATGCTCTTCGCGTTGAACTCGTTCCCGCCTTGCCGGATCTTGGCGGAAGCGTCGAAACGCCCGGTCAGCCTGGCCAGACAGACCGCCGCCCGCATACCCAGCCCTTGCTTGTTTTCGATAACAATTTCTTTCGTAATCATGTCATCACCGCTCACAGAATGAAAGTTGGTCCGCTATATTTGAGCAAGCCGCGCGATAACGCCGCGCGCGCCGGTCTCGAAACACCCGATAATCCCCCCGACGGACCCAAGGCTCACGGGGACGACGTCCACGCCCGCCCCCGCCTTGCCGATCTCCCGCGCTATGACGGGCGACAGCGCGTCAAAGAACGTCGCGGCATTGCCGCCGATCAGCGCGGTGTCTATGCCCGTCAGAGCCGCCGCCGAAACAATCACGTCGGCCAAGGCCGCGCCGACGCTCTCCGCGTCGCGCTCGAAATCCTCCGTCTCGCCGCGGCAGCAGGAGTACCGCGCGGCGCCGAACCGAGTAGCCATGCCGCCGATACGTCCGTCGCGGCCGTTCGCGCCATCGAACAGCGATCCGCCGATCGCCAGCGAAGCGGTTATGTCCCGCCCGCAGTTGATTAGGAGCAGAGAGCGGCCATCCTCGCCGCCCAAGTACTTGAGTTCGCCGGCCAGCGCCATGTCGGCGCTTCTTTTTATAGTGAGCGCCGCGCCAAACGCCCCGGAGAAAGCGGCGAAGTAGTCCGCGCCGGAATATCCGGGCGCCTCGCCCGTCGGCGCCGCGATGACGACCGCCTCGACGGATCCCTCCGCGATGGAGTTGCGCGCCAAAAGTTCCCGCGCGGCGCAGAGCGCGCTCTCCGCCCGAACCTCGCCCGGTTCCAGGTAGGTCCTGTCCACGGGTTCCCGCAGCAAATCCCCTACCGCGACGACCGGCGACTGCTGACTGGCGTCCAATGCGAGTACGTAGGCGCGCCCGCCGTTCGGGGCTACCATCGTGGGACGGCGGCCTCCGCGGCGTATTGGGCGGCCCTTGCCCAGCTCAATCGCGATTTTTTCTTTCACCAGCTGATCCACGTGCTCGTTAACCGTAGGTTTGGAAAGTTTAAGCAATTTTGACAGCTCGGCGCGGGATGTGTACCGCGCCGCGAATATCGCGTCTATAACCAGCGCACGGTTTTCCACCCGCATTTTGGAGTTATCGGATCGTTCCGGCAAAATCACTACCCCCCGGCTTTTGCCCGCGTTATTCCTGATAGTTAAGAGTGTTTATTTATTATTTATTATATCGGAAATACCGAGCGTTGACAACTGTTTTTTTGATGAATTGTATTTCTTACCCGACAAAATCGGCATAGCAATAATTAAAATCGACCGCCCGTGAATTTTCGCGGGGACGAATTTTGCTTGGTTCGAAGCATTTTCGCATGTACGAAGTTTGCGTGAATCAAGCAAACTTCTGTCACTGTATATGCTAAACTAAAACCAGCCCAAAAAAGGGCGGCAATATAAACTAAAAATCCGCCTGTATTTCTTACTCAAAAAATCATCCAGGCAATATAATCTGAATCCGCCACTAGCAAAATGAAGAGCCCTAAATATAGCTCTTTATTTTGCTAGTGGCGGATTTTTCAATTATATTGGG
>JAISCI010000048.1 GCA_031265685.1 Clostridiales bacterium | reverse complement strand
CATAGTCAGGTCCGCAATGTTTTAGCTCCCGGAAGCGCCTCGATTCAATGTATGTATGTGTTAATAATTCATCAATCTTTTCTTCTTTTGCCAAAGTTAAACTTTCTAAACGTCGAAATTTACAAAGCCCCTTGAAATAACAGTTTGAGGCAAAATGTATAAATATACGCTTTATACATCTACAGTGTATATGTCAAAAGTTCGCCAATCGAGTTTGAGAATGGTTGTATTGCGGGATTCTTTGCTTTTTTCGCTTGCTGTCAGTTGGTGTTCTTTGGGATGTTTTGCAACGGGTATGCTGGATGCGGCGGGGAGTTCATGAAATGGACGTGAACGGATCGCCGGCGTCATATCAGAATTACGCTCCCCCGTTTTTGTAATATTCCCCATCCAAGGCTTATATACATAGATATAATACTGAGATATAACACTGATAACCACCAACCGACCGGAAGGAGATAAGGCATGGCGAACGATCTGATCAAGGAGACGATCGGGCTTACGCGCCCGCTTGGACGCGAATCAACGCAGCTGCTTGAGGAGGGCGACATAATTGTTCCGGACATAAAGCCCGACATGGATTACATACTCAAATCGGACGCGGACGCGGCGATTACGAAGGTGGACGTTTCGGCGGGGCGCGTCTCTTTCTCGGGGCGGCTCATGGTCAAAACGCTTTATATCGCCAAAGGCGCGGACCACTCGGTTCAGTCCATCGTAGTCAACCACGATATTGCCGATTCGGTCGTTTTCGACGGCGTTGACAAGGACGACTGGGTCGAGGTCTCGGCGGACATAGCGAATATTGATTACAAGATGCTTTCGGACAGGAAGCTCAGCTTTCGAGCGGTCATAGACGTAAACGCGGCGGCGGAGACCAAGTCGTACTTCGACGCGGTGTCCGAGATCGGCGACCTAAGCCCCAACCAGATGCGCCGCCGCCAGCTCTCCGTCAAGAAGACGGTCGAGAACCGCGCGGACCGCATCCAGGTGCGCGACGAACTGCCCCTGCCGCAGGCGAAGCCGGATATCCGTGAACTGCTGCAAACAAACATATCCGTGGCCAATAAGGACGTGAAAGTCGGCAGCGGGCGCGTCGGCGTGTCGGGCGATCTCGTCGTGTCCACTCTGTACCGAGGCGGGGAGGACGCCGGCGTCGTCGAGTTCGTCGAGCACGAGGTGCCGTTCAATCAGCAGCTCGACGCGCCGGGCGCTCAGGAGGGTATGCACGCCGACGTTACGCTGACGCCGATCGACGCCCAAGTCAGCGCGCGCCCGAACTCCGACGGCGAGGACCGGAATCTGACGGCGGACGTCGCTCTGGCTGCGGTCATGAAGCTGTATGCCCAGACCGACGTGAACGTCCTCGACGACGCGTATATCGTCAATAAGACGCTGGACTTCACGCGGCAGCGCGTCGCGTACCCCACTCTCGTCTGCCGCAACCGCAACCAATGCCCCGTAAAGGAAGTGATCGAGATCGGAGACGCCGCGCCGGACATCCTTCAGATAGTCCGCGTGGGCGGCAAGGCGCACCTCGACGATATACGCATCGTGGACGACAAGGTTGTCGCGGACGGCGTAGTGGACGCGGACATCATGTATATCGCGAAAAGCGACGACACTCCGCTCTATAACTACCGCGCCTGCCTGCCGTTCCGTCAGGCCATAGAGACGAAGGGCGCGCGTATGGGCATGGACGCGGCGATAGACAAAAGCGTGGACCACGTCGGCTTCAACCTGCTGAGCGACCGCGAGATCGAGCTTCGCTTCCTGCTTTCGTTCAACACGACCGTCGTCGCGGAGAACGCCGTCGATATAATCACTGACGCGAAGCTCGAGGACGTGGACCGCTCCGTTATCGACAACATGCCGTCGATGACGATATACGTGGTCTGCAAGGGCGACAGTCTGTGGTCGATCGCGAAACGGTATAACACCTCGATAGAGGATATTCTTGAAGTAAACGATATAGCCGATCCCAACGTAATCTATCCCGGGCAGAAACTGGTCATAATCAATAAGAGATAGGCAAAAAGCCGCTCCCGGCGGCTTTTTGAGTATGAAAACACAACGACGGTGAATTTGCGTTGAACCTGGCAAATTCCTTATGACTCACACCCCGACCAGCGTCTCCGCGCTTACCCTGCCGCGGTTCGCCAGTCTCAGCGTCAGTCCCTCCCCGACCGGCACGCCGCCCGCGCGCAGTATCCCCTCGACGGTCGAATACGCCAGCTCGGGCGTATTGTTCTCCGCGCTCATGTGGCCGATGTATACCGAGCGCAGTCTCTCGCTGTATACCGCGCGTATCAGCTCCCCGCAGCCAACGTTCGATAGATGCCCCTTTTCGCCCCAGATCCGCTTCTTAAGCGGATAGGAGTACCTGCCGTTCCAGAGCATATCCCCGTCGTGATTGCCCTCGGCCAGCAGCGCGTCCGCGCCCGACAGCGCCGCCAATATATCGTCGTTGATATGCCCGATGTCCGTCGCGACGCACACCTTGCCGCCGCCCGACTTGAACGCGAAAGCGACGGGTTCCGCCGCATCGTGCGGGACCGCGAACGGCGACACCGCTATGGCGCCGATCCGGACTGTTCCGCCCGGGTATATGTACTGCCGCGCGGCGTCGGGCAGTTTGCCCAGCGAGCGATGACGGTCGGCGTACACCCATGTGCCCTCGGTGGCGTAGACCGGTACGCCGTACCGCCGCGCGACAATCCCCGCGCCTCGGATATGGTCGCTGTGCTCGTGCGTGACGAGGATCGCGGAAAGACCCGCGCACGTCTCGCCAATCTCGTTCATCCCGGATTCGACGGCGCGGCCCGACAGCCCCGCGTCGATAAGGATCTTCGTCTCGCCGTCCGAGAGGAACAGGCAGTTGCCGTTGGAACCGGAAGCGATCGGGCGGAATTTAAGCATCTTTTGACCCCGTTTCCAAGCCTGATTTACCGTACCCTATATCTTCGTCAGTCTGTTTCAGTCTTAA
Source organism: Clostridiales bacterium (assembly GCA_031265685.1). GTDB lineage: Bacteria > Bacillota > Clostridia > Lachnospirales > WRAX01 > JAISCI01. The sequence continues at coordinate 9,084 of JAISCI010000048.1, read as the reverse complement.
GGATGACAAATGTCAATGTCTAAGCTGAAACAGTTTGCCGTTAACCGGCGGCATCGGCGCGGATGCATCCCCCAGCAGCCCGAATCTCCCCCGGGCGCACAGCGCCGCTCTGGGGTCGGCTTCCGTGTCCGGCAGAAGCCGCAGCTTTGCGCCGCCGGCGCTCGTCAGCACGGCGGGGCAGCCAAACTCGCAATACGGGCATTTGACTCGCTCGCGCCGCTCGGCCAGAGGAACCTGCTTCGCCGCCGCCATACGCTCTGTGATCGCCCCGGTCGGACACACCGCCGCGCACATCCCGCACGATACGCACGCCGTCTCCATCAGAGGCAGGCCCATCGCCGGAGACACGCGCGTGGCGAAGCCGCGCGATTCCATACCCAGAGCCGCCGCTCCCGCAACCCGTTCGCAGACGCGGACGCACAGCCCGCACAGTACGCACTTGTCCGGATTTATCGTCAGATACGGGTGATCCGTTACCCGGGCGCGTTTATGCGCGTAACCGCCGTAGCGCGCCGGCTCGTTCGCGTATTCGCGCGTATACGCCAGCAGTTTACACTCAAAATAGTCCGCGCAGCCGCACTCCAGGCAGCGCGCGGCCTCGCGCGCCGCGGACTCGGGATCGAGCGCCGCAGTCACCTCGCGGAAATCTCGGCGGCGATCCTCCGGCGGCTCGGCCGCGGGTATCTGACGCGGAAGCTTCACGCGCTCCTCATATTCGGACGCGTCCGGCTCGCTAGTGACGACGAACGGCTTCGCGGTTCGCGGCTCCCGCCCTCCGAGCCACGCGTCGATAGTCTCGGCGGCGTAGCGGCCCTCGCCTATAGCCGTTATGGCGATGTCCGCGCCCCTGTTCGTCGCGTCGCCGACGGCGAACACGCCGGATATGTTCGTCTCGAACGTGGCCTCGTCGGCGGCGATAGTTCCGCGCCGCGTCAACGCCACCCCCTCCAGTCCCTCCGGCTCAAGCCACTGGCCGATAGCGGTTATGACGCGATCGACGGAGAGCGTTGCGCTGCCGCCGTCTGGCACGGGCCGCCGCCGTCCGGACGCGTCCGGTTCGCCCAGCGTCATCGTGTCAAGCCGGATACCCGTCACGACGCTGTCGCCCAGCACCTCCGCCGGGGCGCGCAGGTTCTCGAACACGACGCCCTCTTCCAAGGCTTCCTCAATCTCGGACGGTTCCGCGGGCATTTCGGCGGCCGTGCGGCGATAGACGACATAAACGCGCCCGGCGCCGAGACGGACGGCCGTCCGGCAGCAATCCATGGCGGTGTTCCCGCCGCCGACCACCGCGACAGTCCTGCCGGCGAGATCCGGCGCGGTTCCCTCCGCGGCCGCCCGCAGAAAGTCGATCCCGCCGATGACGCCGCTGAGGCCCTCGCCCGGGCAGCCCAGCGGCGCGGATTTCCACGCGCCCACGGCCAGCACGACCGCGCCGTACTCCGCGCGCAGGCTTTCTATGGATATATCCCGGCCAAGCCGGGCGTTATTGCGGAACTCTATGCCGGGCAGTCTGATCCGCGCGATCTCTTTATCGAGCACGGCTTTCGGCAGCCGGTATTCGGGGATGCCGTAGCGGAGCATTCCGCCCATCATGGGCTGAGCGTCGAACACCGTCACGGCGCGGCCCAGCCGGCGCAGATAGTACGCCGCCGAGAGGCCGCTCGGCCCGCCGCCGACTACGGCGACAGACGCGCCCGAAACGGGCGGCGGCGTCTCGGCGCCGGCGCCGTCAAGAAGCGCGTCCCCGGCGAACCGCTTGAGCGCGGCGATCGCGATCGGCTCGTCCACGTTGGCGCGGCGGCACTTTTTCTCGCACGGATGCGGGCAGACCCTGCCGATACTCGCGGGAAAGGGAATACGCTCCATGATCAGCTCCCGCGCGGCGGACGCCTCGCCGTTCGCGATAAGCCCGACGTATCCCTGGCAGTCGGTATCGCCGGGACACGCCAGTTGGCACGGAGGCCGGCAGTCCCCGCGATGGTCGCTCAAAAGGAGCGACAGCGCGGCGCGGCGGCTTCGGCTTATCCGCGCGGACTCGGTCACGACGGACATGCCGTCCTTCGCCTCGGTCGAGCAGGCCCGCGCGAGGCGCGGCGTACCAGACATCTCCACAACGCACATTCCGCAGGCGCCGGTGGGCGGCACCCGCGCGTCGTCGCAGAGCGTGGGTATGGCGAAACCCGCCCGCCGCACGACGGAGAGAACCCTCTCGCCCGCGTCAAACGCCATGAGAACACCGTTTATCGTAATCGTCGGCATTATTTTACCTCCAAGGAATTTGCCGGGTTCAGGGCAAATTCACATCAAGGAATTTGCCGGGTTCAGGGCAAATTCACATCAAGGAATTTGCCGGGTTCAGGGCAAATTCACATCAAGGAATTTGCGCTGAATCCAGCAAATTCAGATTTCCAGTTTATTATCCCGTCAAAAAGCCCTTTTGCCATCTTATCCCTGTATTCGTCCGTATTCATCAGCCTGTCCTCGTCCGGGTTGGACATAAATCCCATCTCGATAAGCGCGCACGGCACCTGCGACCAGTTGAACCCCGTGAGATCGCCGCGCTCCACTATTCCGCGCCGATTCGCGCCCGTCGCGGCTATGTACGCGTCATAGATCACTTCACTCGCCGCCCGGCTCTCCTGTTTTACCGCGCCGCCCGCCGGAACCAGCATTGACGCGCCCCGCGCCGACTCCGACTCCGAACCGTCCGCGTGGATCCGGACGACGAGATCCGCCCCGGCTTCGTTCATCATGACGGCACGTTCGGCGTTCGATATGTTCACATCGTTCTCCCGCCGCGCCATAACGACCTCGGCGCCCGCTTCCAGCAGCAGCGCCTCCAGCCTCAGCGCGACGGCCAGCGTCAGCTCGTATTCGGGAACGCCCGTAGCGGCGCCGCGCGTGCCGACCGCGACACGCGGCTTCTTTTCGGACGATCCCGGCGCCACGGGTTCCGGACGGCTGTCTCCGGTCTTCTGATGCCCGGCGTCAACGCCGATCACCACTCCCGCCAGCGGCTTCACCAGTATCGTCTCCTCCGCACACAGAGCCGGTATCGCCGCCCCCGCCGACACTACTATTGCCAGAAATATTTGCAGCGCTTTTACCACGCCAACGCGCCCCTTTCAGCAGCGGAGCGGACGCCGCCGCGACCGCCCCGGTAGCCGCGCCGCAGGCCGCCGACGCGACAATCAGTATTCCGGCATAAAAAAATACGCTGGTTGTGCCCGTTATGACGGCGTATGCCGCGCATTGCCCGAACGTATGAGCGACCGCCCCAAATACGCTGACGGCGGCGGGCGCGATACGTCCGTGCGTGAGCGCTATACAAAACGCCGTGACGCCCGCGGCCAGCAGCCCGCCCGACAGGCTGAGCGCGAAAGCCACCGCCCCGCGCGCCGCCAGCGTCAGCAACGCTTTCAGGACAGCCAGCAGCGCCGCCTCGCCCGCGCCGACGCCATAAGCGCACAAAAGCACGGCGCAGTTCGCCAGGCCGATCCGGATCTGCGGCGGCATAAACGGCACGGGCGGCAGGGCGGACTCGACGATCGAAAGCGCCGCCGCCGCCGCGAACAGAACGGCGACAACCGCGACGCGTCTCGCCGCGCTCACCTCGAAACGCCATGAATTTCGCCTTCGCCCGAGACGGTCAGCAACAGGCCGTTCGGAAGACACGCCGCGCTCTCCCCGGCCACGCCGATGAATCCAGTCCGCACGCATATATGATCCGGACAGTCGCTTTCGGTGAAGGCGATCTTGCCGTCTCGCGTCTCGAAAGTGACGTTCTCCATGCCAAAAACGCGGAACGAGCCGTCCCGCGACAAATCTACAGAGACGTTATCCGCCGATCCGATCCGCGTTATCCGCGCCGACACTCCCGGCCGCGCGAATAACGCCGACGCACCCCACGCGGACACCCCGGCGCACAAAACGGCGGCGACGGCGATATACCCCGTTTTCACGCAATTACTCCTTTATGCCGCGCAGATCTTTACGGTTATCAAAAAGCGTCTGAGTCATCGCCGTCAGATAATCCTCGACGCCCCGCGCCTCGTCCGCGAAATTCTCCAGAACGCGCCGGATCGCCTCCTCGGTCTTCTGCAGAAGCTCCTCGGAATACTCGATGGCGTCCTTCCGGAATTTGGCGGCGGACGCGCGGCTGGCCGTCTCGAGCTGCTGCGCCTTCGCCGTCGCCTGGCGGATTATCTCGTGCTCGTTCAGCGCCTTGTCCGCCTCCGCCCTCGCCTCTTTAAGCAGTGCGTCGGCTTTGATCTTCGCGTCGGCGATTATCTTCTCGCGGTCCGACGCTATGCGCGCCGCCGTGCGAATCTCCGCCGGAAGGTTCATCTCGATCTCAGACTTGATGTTGCGGATTTCGTCTACAATGTCGAATACGCTCTCCCGGCTGACCGACACCCTGCCCGAAAAGATCGAACTCTTCCCGCCCTCGATAACGTTCTCGATCTTGTCGAGCTGATCCTCGACGGCGGCCAGATAATCCTTTATTTTCTCCACTATCCCCACTCCCTTTGTCTGCTTATCCTTTGAATCTCCGCGTAAGTCTTTCCGCCACGCCGGGCGTCACCATCGCCGACACGTCCCCGCCGTAGAGCGCTATCTCGCGCACGATAGACGAACTGAGGAACAGGTATTTGGTGCTTGTCGAGATAAATATAGTGTCAACCTCGCCGGCGAGTTCTCGGTTGGTCAGCGCCATCTGAAACTCGGACTCGAAATCGGTGACGGCGCGAAGGCCCCTCACGATGAGATTCGAGCCGACCGACCGGCAGAAATCGACGGTCAAACCGCTGAACGATCGCACAACTACGCCTTCCATGCCGTCCGTAGCCGCGCTCAGCATATCGAGCCGTTCCTCTACCGAAAAGAACGAACTCTTCGCCGAATTGGTCAGCACGGCGACGATGAGCCGGTCCGTGAAGACGGAAGCCCGCCGGATTATATCCAGATGTCCGTAAGTAACCGGGTCGAAACTGCCGGGGTAGACGGCCGTCAATAGCATTACCCGCCTTTTTGGATGTAGTGTACCGCGGCAACGTTATAGTCCCGCGACTTGACGAGAGTAAGACCGGCGGGTACCGCGGGAACATATCCCGGCGCGGTCTCGAGTATAGCCACGCCGCCCGCCGACAATACCGATGTTTCGGCGATCAGCGCCAGGACGCGCTCTGTCTCGCCCGACTGATACGGCGGGTCGGAGAAGATCACGCCGAAGCCGCGCCCGTCCGCCGCGAGTCTCCGCGCCGCGCGCACCGCGTCCGCCGTTATTATCTCCGACCGATCCGCGAAACCCGTGACTGTCAGGTTGCGGCGGATAAGCGCGGCGCATTCCGGCGATCTGTCCACAAAGACGGCGCGATCCGCCCCGCGCGACAGCGCCTCTATGCCCATGGCGCCCGTTCCCGCGAAAAGGTCGAGCACACAGGCGCCCGGCACAAACCCGGCGGCGGAACTGAATATCGCTTCGCGCACCCGATCCGCCGTCGGGCGCGTAGATAATCCCTCGGGGGACGCTAGCCCGCGACCCCGCGCCGTTCCGGCTATAACGCGCACGCGCCATCCCCCTAAGCTAAGCTGTCCCGACAATTATACATCATAGCGGGGCTATAAGTAAAGAATATTTTATATGGATATGGACGTATCATCCCGCGGCCCGGAAAACGCGCGAGCGCCCCGCTGCTTGACGGGGCGCTCGTTTGGGAATTATCTTATAATGGTAATTTCGCCGGCGAACGGGAGCGGCTTCAAAAGCCCTTGCGACGCGTTGACTATGCCCAGTATGTTGAATACCAGCAACGGTATCCACAGCAGCCCGAGAAGCGCGGCGGCGATCCCGCCGAGAATCGGGATGATCAATAATATTGCCGAAAGTATCGGCACGACGACGCTGTACGCGATCCACGCCAGGAACATCAGAATACCCTGATTTGTGTGGAACCTGACATAGGGCGATATTTTGTGCGCGCCGACGAGCATTGGGATGAAGAACAGAATGTACGCCAGTATGGCCATCGACTTGTTATCCGCGACGTCGCGCGGGTCGGCCCCGCCGACGGGCGGCTCCGTATGATATTGTTTCGGCTGATACTGCGGCGCGGATGACGCCGTACTCGCTCCGCAGCCGGAGCAGAACTTCGCTCCGTCGGTCAGCGCGGAGCCGCAATTGGGGCAGAACGCCATGATGATTCCTCCTCGTATTCGCGCGGTTTCAGGCGCGAATTATCTCGTATTCGCGCGGTTTCGGAATTTCGCGTCGCATTTTCGCGTGATGGAATTTTGCTTGGATGAATTTTGCTTGAATCACGCAAAATTCTGTCACGCAAAATTCGTCCAAGCAATAATGCTTCGATTCACGCAAAATTACTAAGGCGCGAATTACCTTGTGATTTATTTATGTCTTTGCCGCTCACTACCGCCGTCACCGGTCAATCGTTATTTCAAAAGACTGCGGAGGCTCCAATTGTTCACTTAGTAACTCCGGCGCGGACGTGGGTACGACCGCTTCAAAGCTGGACATGGACCCCAATTCCTGTCCCATGATCCGGACGCGCACGAGGTCGCTCGACGCTTCGTCCTTGAGGTAGGCGAACGCTCCCACCGATACGCCGAGGATACAGCCGATTATGTTCCAGATCAGCAAGGCGCGGGCAAAATGCCGCCGCGTGGGGAGCTTCGGCGCGAACGACATTATCAGGCACGCAATTAACCCTATCACCGGGATCGCAAACAGCAACAAAGTAAAGAAAAACTCCGCCGTCGAGATATGCCCGGTCCCCGCCGGCACCGGCGCGGGCGGATCGTACCCCGAATAGCCCGTGACTGGCCGCCGATTCACCGCCGGCTCGGCGTATGAATACCCATACGGGTCCGGCGGCGGATCCGACCGAGCCGAAGCGCCGCACTCCCCGCAGAAGCGCGCATCCTCGGGCAGCTCGGCGCCGCAGCTTTCACAATGTATTGACATTACCGTAACTCCCTTCAACTATCCGTGATCGCCCCGGCGCGGCGGACAGAATCTTAACAGAATCTTAACCGCGCCGCGCGTATATACTCTTATATACGACGTCCCGGCTGAGTTGTTTGACGGCGCGCCGCGGTCATTGCCTCGCCTAAAATCAAATTTCACGGTTACCCGCCCCTCTATGTATAGTTGGACGAAAAAGCCGCGGAGCGCGGCAATCCGCGCCCGGATTGCGATTTCGTTCGCGCGGATTCGCTGTCGTGTTCAGTCTGAAAACACTATCGCCGACACGCGACCGCCGGCGCTTTATTTAGAATATGTATATGGGAAATCATAATCACAGCCTCGGCGTAATCAGTTCAAAACTCGTAATCCTCTGACAAACGGCGCGAGTGTCCAAGCCATGCGAATGTACGCTTGATAACCCATCTTTTGAGAAACATGACGAACTCGGACTTGATTTGTTTGAAATGCCAACGTCCAAACTAAATTTTCTCTTAACAGCTTAATCGAAAGACTTGCTGTAACTTTCATCGCCGCAAAATTTCTTGATTGACGGGTAATTTTCAAACGTTCGATTGGCAGGATTTATCCCTGACTTTGTGTCGTGAATATTCCGTATATGCTAAACTAAAAAGCAGGCGCAAAATCGCGGTAACATAAACGAAAAAACACACCGTGTATTTCTACCCGAAAAATCGGCATAGCAATATAATTGAAATCGCCCGCCATGAATTTTCGCGTGGCGAAGTTTGCATCGCATTATCGCGTGAATTCGCGCTTTGTTATGCGGGCGGGTGATTTTTCGTGTGACATTTATAGTGATTTTCTTCCGAGCGTTTTTCGTTTATATTACTGCGCTTTTTGGCTAGTTTTTAGTTTAGTATATATAGTTTTTCCCAACAAATTGAAATCCCCAGCTTAGCTAGGGATTTTTTAACTGATACTCTGCGAATGACTCGAGATTCTGACGTCTTCTCTACGTTACAACGCCGCGAAAGCCATAGCGATCAGAGCCGACAGAATTACCGCGCTGATTAACATACCGATATTCAGAGCCAGATCTACTCCGGAAACCCCAGCTTTCTTGGTCTCGTCCTTCGCCCGGCAGGATTTTACGGACACTGCCGCAGTGCTTGAAGCTTCGCTCGTGGCGGCGACTGGAGCGGATATATCCGCTTTCTCTTCTATCGCTCGGGTCAAGACATACTCTTTGTTCCTTTCTGAATTGCGACGACCGGTAGCTATGTATTCGGCTACGATATTCTCTGCCGCGACGACGAAATCCACGGGCAGTGCGCTGGGCGGCAACGCTTTGCGCACAATGAATATAGCTTGATCAAACCACTTACTGTTATCCCCTGCTACGAGAATAACTCGCTTTTCCTTGTTTTCATCTCTCTTTTCCATTGAGATTCCCCCTAGTTTGTATACTTCTCTATGATGAAAGTATATCAGTGTTCGGTTTAATTGTCAATATTGCGTGAATATTTAGCGTTCGTTAACGTTTACGCATTCAATGGATAACAAATATTAGACATATCCTAAAACGTTACCCGGCATCGCTATGACTGGCTCACTGCTTTCAGTGTTTGTCAAGGTTCGGGAGGTTCATTAAACTCTCCTACTTATAACCGTGATAAGAGGCCCCTTTTGATAACCAAAATTCAAAAGAAAAGTAATAAATTTTATTTTCATAATTCGATAACTAACAATGACGTAGGCAGCGCGTCGTATGAACACTCAATCGGCGGAAGCCGTTTTATAATCTCGCCCGTCGCCTTGTCACGTAAAACGCGGCCGCGTTTTCTGTGGTATTCGGCGTATTCCATCTGCCGGTCTGTTTCTGTCAAGCATTCCAGAATTTTCGCGCGACGCTCGATATCCTCAATTTCCAGCAATTCTGGATAGAGCGTACCGTAGTCTGGTCTGTAGCTTCGCTTACTCATCGTTTCACCCCCGTCAGTTTTGCGCAGGATACTGTTGTATTTCTTACTCGAAAAATCGGCATAGCAATATAATTGAAATCGGCCACCCCATTTTTAAAGTTCGCTTAAATTCGCGCTTTGTTATGGGGGTGGCCGATTTTTCAATTATATTGG
>JAISCI010000047.1 GCA_031265685.1 Clostridiales bacterium | reverse complement strand
GACTTGTTTGTGGCGTCGGCTTCCTGGACGATCCGGTCGTCGTCCTTGACGAACTGGTCGGCGCCGCCGCGCAGGCTGGCCAGCGAAATTTTCTTGAAATAGCCGTGCGCCGTCCGGAACACCTTCAGCGCGTAATCGTCGATAAAATCATCCTCGGAAGCGCTCGGCAGGGCCTCCGCGCCGACAACTTCCGTGCGGCGCGGCTTCTGGTATTTCTTTGCCACGCCGCGCAGCTCATCCGTGATGATGTCCGTAACGCGCCGCTCGTTCGCGAGAATGTCGGTAAGGCCGGCAATGGAGCCGCGCAGGCCGTCCGCCTCGGCTACGCGCCCCAGCACGTACTGCCGGTTGAGATTGCGCAGCCGTATCTCCGCGACGTACTCCGCCTGGCGCTCGTCTATGCCGAACCCGCCCATCAGGTTCGGCACGACCATGGCCTCGTCCTCGGTGCCGCGGACTATCGCGACGGCGCGGTCTATATCGAGCAGGATAGCGTTCAGGCCCTCGATCAGGTGCAGCTTGTCCCGGTCCTTCCCCAGCTGGTACGCCGCGCGCCGCCGCACGCATGAAACACGGAAGCGAAGCCATTCGGCGATGATCTCTCGCGCGCCCATCGTGCGGGGCCGTCCGTCCACCAGCGCGTTGAAATTAGCGCCGAACGTGTCGAGCAGCGCCGTCTGCGTGAACAGCTTGTTCATGACGGCGTCCGGGTCGGCGGAGCGCTTGAGCTCGACGGCGATTTTAAGCCCCGATATGTCCGACTCGTCGCGGACGTCGTTGATCTCGCGCAGTTTCCCGGACTTGACGAGCGCGGCGACCTTATCGCAGACCGCCTCGATCGTCGTCGTATACGGTATCTCGTACACCTCGATGGTCGAGGCCTTTTTGTCGTAGCGCCACTTGGCCTTGAGCTTGAACGTGCCGCGCCCAGTCTCCAAGATCTGGCGAAAGTCCTTTTCAATGAAAATAAACTGACCGCCCGTAGAGAAGTCCGGCCCCGTGATGTATTTGAGCAGATCGCACTCGGGGTTTTTGATATACGCGGCGGCCGCGCGGCACACCTCCGCCAGGTTGAACGAGCATATACTGGAAGCCATGCCGACGGCTATCCCCAGGTTCGGCGTGACGAGCAAGTTCGGGAACGTGACGGGCAGAAGCGTCGGCTCTTTGAGCTTGCCGTCGTAGTTGTCGGCGAAGTCCACGGCGTCTTTGTCGATGTCGCGGAATATCTCGGAGGAGAAAGCGTCCAGCCTGGCCTCGGTGTACCGAGCGGCGGCGTACGCCATATCCCGCGAGTACACCTTGCCAAAGTTGCCCTTGGAATCGACGAAAGGATGGTTCAAAGCCTCGCTGCCGCGCGTCAGACGCACCATCGTCTCGTAGATCGCCGCGTCGCCGTGCGGGTTCAGTTTCATCGTCTGCCCGACGATATTGGCGGATTTGGTGCGATCCCCGCGCAGCAACCCCATCGTGAACATCGTGTAAAGCAGCTTACGGTGCGACGGCTTAAATCCGTCGATCTCCGGTATGGCGCGCGACACGATGACGCTCATGGCATATGGCATATAGTTGACTTCCAGTGTTTTCGCGATCTCCTGCTCGGCTGGCTTCGGCACGCCGGACACTCCTTTTATTGCGGGGCGGCGCCCCTTTTTTCATCGCGCTTTAGGCGTGAACGACGTCTTCAGCGTCACGTCGCCGACCGTCACGAACACGGGTACCTCGCGTCCCGCTTCCGCGGTGGATACATTTATCATGATAGGCTCGCCGACCTTGCCCGTATACTCGGTATACGTCGATTTGTAGATTACGTAGGCCTGATATTCCGCGCCGTCAAACCCATCCCCATAGACGAGCAGCGTCATGGACGAATTCCGCTCGGGGGAGTAGTCGCCGAGCGACACGCCAAGCCCCTTATCCGGCAGCGCCTCGACGCGGGAAAACTCCGCGTTCCAGCGGACGCTCGCGCCCAGAGCGTCCCCGATCGCCGCCAGAGGCAGGTATGTCCGACCGTCGATGGCCACCGCCGGCAGTTCCGGCGCCAATTCCGCGCCATTTACATATATAGGGAACGTGGCCAGATAAGCCGCGAGCGGTTCCGCCGCGAATACCCCGGCCGCCGTCGCCGAAAGCGCCAGAGAGAGCGCCGCGCCCGCCGCGAAGGTTTTAAGGCGTTTCATACTATTTCCCCCCTTGTATTTTGCGATTATATCATTTTAGCGCTTTTCCGGCACAAAGTAAAGACCAAAATAAATACGCTCCGCAACGCTCAAGCGAAAACCAAAGTTATGACAGAACCGAAAAATAATATAAAAACATCCAACGCGAAAACCCGACAAAACACATCTGCCCGGCAAAAAGCGGGTGAAGAGAATCGAACTCTCGTGTTCAGCTTGGAAGGCTGACGTTCTACCATTGAACTACACCCGCAAAACTCACATGCCCAAGGACGGAATTGAACCGCCGACACGAGGATTTTCAGTCCTCTGCTCTACCAACTGAGCTACCTGGGCGAACATAACAACCAACGATGTGAGTATAACGTTCGGAAACGAGTTTGTCAAGAAAAATTTTGACGAGCGCGTACATAGTCCAAGATGCTGCCGCAAAGTCACTGCCGCCGCACAACTGAGTGCCGGCTGCGCCGTCATTATCGACAACGCGGCGCCGTCGGCCGCGTCGATAGTCTCCGCGGCCGAGAGCGAAGGGTATGGCGGTTCGGGGATTATTTCGGCGGTGAGTCCATGGTGTATACGCTAGACTAAAAGCCAGCTAAAAAGTGCGGTAATATAAACAAAAAAAGCTCGGAAGAAAACCGCGCCAAAACACTCGGTTTGTGATATAATGACGCTTTGTGTAAAACATTGTATTTCTTACTCGAAAAATCGGCATAGCAATATAATTGAAATCGGCCACCCCATTTTTAAAGTTCGCTTAAATTCGCGCTTTGTTATGGGGGTGGCCGATTTTTCAATTATATTGG
>JAISCI010000045.1 GCA_031265685.1 Clostridiales bacterium | reverse complement strand
CCAATATAATTGAAAAATCGGCCACCCCCATAACAAAGCGCGAATTTAAGCGAACTTTAAAAATGGGGTGGCCGATTTCAATTATATTGCTATGCCGATTTTTCGAGTAAGAAATACAGCGGTCGTTTGTTTTTTGTCAGTAATTTGCCGCAGTGCTGGCAGTATCCTGTTTAAGTTTTCTCATCGCGCGTATCGAAGACTCCCCCATATGCATAGTATAGCGCTATCAAATCCGGGCGCTATGTCCTCCGGGGGGGGGGGGTACTGGTTCCGAAGCTTCATTAAAATAATATTGCATATCTCGGCTATTTGCTGTATAATAGAATACACATAAAGACCAACTATAAAGAGTCGATAGGGAGATGATAGAAAAAATTCAAGATCTTGGTGAGATGCCCCAACCCCCGGAGTTTAGCGCATTGGTTTTCCAAGCTGGGCGCAAACGCGCGAAAAAGACCGCCTCGCGGCGGCCTCGACCAGCTTTGCAAAACATCATAAGCCGTTTGGGTTTCGGGTCTCGTAAGGCTGGTTTTCTTTGGGGGCGGCAAAAACAATATGGCAGAGTTCACACGCTACCGCGCCGATGAATTTTGCTTGGTTCGAAGCATTTTCGTTTGAACCACACGATAATGCTTCGATTCACGCGAAATCCCTTGGCCGGAGCGGCGGAGAGCACTATAAATAACCACTGGCAGTATCAAACAGTTACAGGTGGAACTAATATTTCCGCGCCTATTACGATCAACGGGGTATCGGCGGACGACAGACACAGTGTGCGTACGCAGACGGAATTAGCGCTGCCGCGGGGGAGAGTTCATCGGCTTTGCCCGACCCAAGTTTTCGGCGGCTGAGCGCGAACAGCAACTCGGCGAGGGTGTCCGCGGAGATCTGTTCCAGTTCGGTGGGACTGCCAAATTTCAGGATAATTTCCTTTGACGTCACGCTGAATACGTCGGAAAACAGATTCTGGTATTCGGGAAATACTTGGTCGAGGACGCAAATGACTTTCCGCTTCAAGTCGCCGACGGAATCTACAAGGCTACTCCGAAAGCGCGTCAAGTGCTTCAGCGACAGGACGGCTTCCTCTGGCAGCCGCCTTTCGATGAAATCGCCATAACGAACCAGTTCGGCGATAAGTTGGGAATCAATCACGTCTGTCTTTCGGCTCAGTAGTTTCGCCTATGGCGAAACCGCCGCAGAAACGAGCATTGAAACATTGCTCGTTTCTAAACGCGGCGCCGGGCTTCTTACCGGTACGCGACGAATTTCAACGCCTTTTTGCCAACCGTCCGTCTGGATGGGGTTGATAACGTGGAGCGTGAACCCCTTGCCGCGCGGGAACGAGCAGACCGCGAGCCAGTAATGTCCCGTCGCCTCCAACTTGATTTCAACGGTTTCCGGCGTAACTCCGCGCGCGGTCAGTTTGGCAAGCAGGCTCTCGCCGCCGTCAGTAGAGTTGGAGAAAGAGAACGCGCGGAACACAGCCTTTCCGTCCTCCCCAATCATGCTCGCGGCGTGGTTGTTCTTGCCGAGGAAGTTTGCGGATCCACGCAAACTTCAGGGGCGCAGTAAATCAGCCCGGAGAGCCAATAGCGGCAGCCGCCCGGATCGCGCTGGCTGCGCTTTATCACGCGTCGGTTGTAAATCTCGCGTGCGCGGTCGATGGTGGCGTGGTCAATGATCGGCGCGTGGCGGCCCTTGTGGGGGTCGCTTATGAATTTTGCGTGGTTCGAAGCATTATCGTTTGAACGAATTTTGCGGGTTTAGGCAAAATTCGTTCAAACGATAATGCGATGCGAACTTCAGTGGCGTTACAACCCTGTGGGAGATATGAGGCAACCGCTTTTAGCGGATCGACATCCAACTCATTCGCAGCTTGCCTATCGGAAAGAGGCGTCACTCTTTCAATGACGAGTCTTACACTCAAGTAGCGAACCGACGCCGCTCTTTCCCATAGCCCTATTATCATTGATAACAGGCAGGTTTTCAAGGTTTATGGGTTCCTCAAAAACCTAAATACATTATACAAGGGAGCAAGGGGTATGGGCAATCAAAAACGCGCCGCGGCGATCCATGACATCTCATGTTTCGGGCGCTGTTCGCTTACGGTGGCGCTTCCGATCATCTCGGCGGCGGGGGTGGAATGCTCCGTCATCCCGACGGCGGTATTCTCGACGCATACCGGGGGGTTCGACGGGTTTATTTACCGAGACTTGGCGGATTTTATCCTGCCGGTCGTTCGCCATTGGCGCGATCTGGGACTGGAGTTCGACGCGATTTACACCGGTTTCCTTGGATCGTTCGAGCAGATCGACATAATCAAGGAAGTAATCGCGTTGCTGCGAGCGGAGGACACGCGCGTCATCGTAGATCCCGTGATGGCTGATTATGGTAAATTATATAGTATATTTCCGGATAACTTCCCGGACGGGATGCGCGGATTGTGCGAAATCGCCGACGTAATCACGCCGAACCTGACCGAGGCGGCCTTTTTGCTTGGACAGCCCTACCGCGACGGTATCGCGGAACCCGCCGAGATTGAGCGCGCGCTGCGTTCTCTTCGTTCCCTTGGCGCGAAGAATGTCGTCTTGACAGGCGTCGCCTATGACGACAAGACGCTGGGAGCGGCTTCCATTGACGAGTCGGGCAGGATTGAGACTTCCTTCGCCGAACGTATTGACAGAATGTACCATGGCACGGGGGACGTGTTCGCCAGCGTCGTGACGGCGGCGCTGCTGGCAGGCAAGACGCTGGCCGAGGCCGCCGACGCGGCCGTCCGGTTCACGGTAGCCGCGATACGCGGCACGCGCGAAAGCGGCGTCGAAAGCAAATACGGCGTTGAGTTCGAGCGCTTCCTCAAGGATCTTCCGGGGATTATCGGGTAGCCGCCGCCTATGCCGATGAGCCGCCCGATGCGCGCCCAACGGCTCATTGAAAGGGAGCAATCGCGTGAATTTTCTGACTTCGGCGGCGAGCGTTTTTCTGCTGATCGTCATGGCCGTTCCGGGATACATCCTGCGCAAAGCGCGCATGATACCCGAAGGATTCAACCATGGCGTGGTGACGGTTCTGCTGTATGTCAGCCTGCCGTGTCTCGTCACGCACTCTTTCGCTACAAAGGCTTTTGAGCCTCGGCTCCTCGCGGACATGGCGGCCGCGACGCTTCTCTCATTCGCGGCGCTCCTTGCCGGGTTCGGCGTCAGCGCGCTCTGTTTCGCGTGGGCAAAGGATTCCGGCGCGAAAAAGGCTTGCGTGGCCGCCGGATACATGAACAATTGCGCGTTCATGGGGATACCCGTTCTCCAGGCGATCTTCCCCGGCGACGGCGAGCCGGTTATATACGCCGCGCTGTTCGGCGTTGGGTTCAACTTGCTGGCGTGGACTCTGCTTGTCTATTCTCTTACTGGCGACAGACAGTATATAAACGTCCGAAACGCGCTGCTTAATCCCCAGATATTGACTTTCGCCGTTGCGTTGCCAATTTTCTTCCTGCGCGTCAACTTACCGGCGCCGGCGCTGACGGCGCTTAAGTACGTCGGCGACATGACGACGCCGCTGTCGATGATCCTGCTCGGGATAAAGCTGGCTGACGCCGGGATAAAGACGCTCGCCGGCGATGGAAAACTTTATCTTTCCGCCGCCGTAAAGCTGATCTTCGTCCCGCTGGCGGCGCTGGCGGTGCTCTTGGCCGTTCGGCTCGTCTGGCCGTTCGGTTCGGTTGCGCTGACGTCGCTGTTCCTGATTATGGGTATGCCCGCCGCGTCCACGGTCGTTATGTTCGCGGAGAAGTACGGCGCGGACAGCGAAACGGCGTCGAAGTGCGTACTCATCAGCTCGATACTGTGTGTCATTACAATACCGATGCTCACGATAATCGCGGCGTATCTGTGACGCCGCGTTTTTTGCGTCGTCCGCTTTGGCGCCGCATTGCGCGGCTGTAACGGTCAATTAAAAAATCCGCCGCCATTAGGGCTGCGGATTTTTTAACCAGCTACTCTTTAACGGCCGCCCCGCCGAGCGAGGTGACAAGCATCTTCTGCGTGATGGTGAAGAATATTACAAACGGAATCGCTATCAGCAGCGCCCCCGCCGCGAAGTTGGTGAAATCGTTGTTCCTCTCCGTAACGAAGCTGAACAGGCCGAGCGCCAGCGTCTGCATACTCGGGTCGCGCAGAACCATCTTCGGGAAGATGTAGTCCATCCACGGGCCGACAAAGCTCGTTATCGTCAGGAATACGAGGATCGGCTTGGCGATCGGCAGGATGATGGAGCGGTATACCTTGAAGTGGCTGGCGCCGTCGATGCGGGCGGCCTCGTCCAGGCTCTTCGGGATCGAGTCCATATAGCTCTTTACGAGCCAGATGTTATACGGCGTGTTCCCGGCCAGATATACGAGTATCAGCCCCCAGTGCGTGTTTAGCCCGCCTATGCGGTACAGGATGACATAGATCGCGATCATCCCGACGAAGGACGGGAATATCTGGAGGATCAGAAGGCTCATCAGCATCGGCTTCTTGAACGTGAACCGGAAGCGCGAGAACACATAAGCGCTGATCGACGCGACGAACAGCGTGCCCGCGCACGTCAGCACGGCGATAAAGAGCGTGTTCGCGAACCAGTGCGGGTATTCGCTGCGCGTGAACAGATATACGAAGTGATCCAGCGTGAAGCCGCTCGCGAAGGGGATAACGTCCATTCCGGCGATGGAGTTGCCCGGGGTGAACGCGCCCACGACGACGTACACGAGGGGGTACAGAACGGTCAGCGCAATGATGGTAAAGAAGACCAGCAACAGAACCGTGTTGAACGTCTTGACCCATTTATTCCCGACTACCATTATATCGCCCCCTCCTTAAACGACTTGGTGCGCCTGAAATTCATGATGGCGAACGGGGCCAGCGCCACGAAGATCATGACGGCGAGCACCGCCGCGTAGTTGTATTTCAGCGAGATGACCGTCAGGTTATAGATCCAGGACACCAGTATATCCGTGCCCCTCGCGCTGGTCAGCGTCGAGTCGGACACCGCCGGGTAGCCCGCCGTCAGGAACCAGATCGCGCCGAAGTTGTTGATGTTGTGCGTGAATGACATGATGATCAGCGGCGCCGTCTGATAGAGCACCTGCGGCAGGGTGACATGCCGGAACACCTGCCATTTTGACGCGCCGTCGATCGAGGCCGCCTCGTAACAGTCGTTGGGAACGGCGGTCATCGCGCCCGTCACAAGCAGCATGAAATACGGGAAGCCCGCCCAGAGATTGATAATAATGACCATGACCTGCGCCAGCAGCGGATCCGACAGCCACGGTATCGCGTCCTTGATCAGCCCGAGCTGCATAAGCGTCTGGTTGATCGTGCCGAACGATCCGTTCAGCAGGTTGCGCCACACCATCAGGCTGATAGCCGCGGGCACGGCGTAGGGCAGGATGAATATAGCCCGGAACAGCCCCGTCACCTTAAGCTTCGAGTCCCTCATGACGACGGCCATGGCCATGCCGCCGAAATAACACGTGAACGTGGCGAGCGCCGCCCAGATCACCGTCCATATCGTCACGCGGAACAGCGCGCCCGACCAGATATTATCGCCTCCGAACATAAAGACGAAGTTATCAAGCCCTACCCAGTCCACGGTGTTGCTGGGCGGGATGTGATCCGGCGAGGAATAATTGGTGAAAGCGACGCAGGCCGAGAAGATCAGCGGCACTATAACGAAGAACACGATGAGGATAAACGCGGGGGTGAGCGCCGCCACAGGGAAGGCGCTCCCGGTCAGCGTCTGCACGGCCGAGCGCTTCGGCGGGAACTTGCCGTTGGCGTAAATTGCCCGGCACTCGTTTTTTGCGCTTCGCGCGGATATGTAGTACAATGCCGCGAAAACGGCTATAACCGCCAGAATCATAATGCCGTCGATCAGCATGAACACCGAGTTGTCCCTCTGCGTTATGAGCAGCTCAGGCGTAGGCGTTCCCAGCGTGATAAGATCCGATATTTTGCCGACTATCGCCGGCAGAAAGCAAATAAACACCAGCTCGCAGAGGGCGAACAGCGCCCCCTTGACATACTGTTTCAAAAGCGTAAGGTGCGCCAGCCCCATGAATACCAGCGACAGTATAAAGACCCGCTGTTTATCAGGCAGAGTCTCGATACCGCCGGGGGCGGCGATGGTTCCCGCTCCGCTCATACCTTCCCGCCTTCCCTTCACCCCGGCCAAATCTCCGCCAAGTCGGGGATTCAGCCTCAATTTCCAACTTTTGTTTTCTGTTATCTGTTCTCTGATTTCTGGTTTCTGTTACGGCGCCAGTATGGCGCGATCCGCCATATCCAGCTCGTTCTTGATGTCCGCGCCGTCCCAGATATTGGCGGAGGCGTTGTTCATGGCTAACCAGTAGTTGTTCATCTGAGGGATAGACGGCATTGGGAAAGCGTATTCCATCTGCGCCAGGAAGCCGTTGGAGGCCTCGTCCGTAAGCGTCATCGGGACCGACGGCAGAGCGCCGGTTATATCATAGCGGAGCTGCTGCATCGCCGGGCTGATAAGGAACTCCGCGAACTGGGCGGCCTCGGCGGGATGCTTCGAGTAAGCCGAGACGAACATGCAGCGCGTGCCCGAGAAGGATCCCGCCGGCTCGCTGTCGCCCGGAAGCGCCGGCAGCGCGGCCACGCCGAAGTCTATGCCCGCGTCGCGGAAAGACGATACGTTCCACGGGCCGGTGATGTGCATGGCTGCCTTGCCGCCCGAGAACAGCACGTCAACGGCGGCGGTGTCGAGGTCGGCCGCCGGGACGTTGAGTATCTCCCTAAGCCCCGCGAACGTCGTCATGCCGGCCACGGAAGCGTCGGAATTGATGTTGGTTTTGGTCGTGTCGGCGCCATCCGGCCCGAACAGGCGGTTGTCGCCGCTGGTCGTGAAGAGTATCGTGTAGTAGGCGTTCTTGACGTCCATAACAAAGCCGTATTTACCGGCGTTGGCGGCGTTGAAGCCCGCCGAGAACGTCTTCACCTCGTCCCAGGTCTTGGGAGGATCGGTTATGTAAGCCTTGTTGTAGAACAGCGCGTATGTCTCGGAGGATACGGGATAGCCGTACATCTTGCCGCCGTACTGGACGGCCTGCGCGCATCCGTCCAGCAGCTGCGCCTCCACCGACGCTGCGTTGACGGTCTCCAGCACGTGCCCGCCGGCGACCAGCTCGCCCAGTTTGTCGTGCGGCGCGGCGAACACGTCCGGGCCTTGCTCGGCCGGGCCGTCCAAGGCGATCTGCGACGTCGAGTCGCCCGACTCGACGTTCACAAACTTGATGGTGACGCCCGGATTAACCTTCGTGAACGCCTCGCCGGCCTGCTTGATGAACTCGTCCGGACCTTCCACGGATTCCCACACCACAAGCTCGACTGTCGCGGGCGCGGACGGCCCGCAGGCGGTGAAAGTGAGCGCGAGAGCCATAGCCATAGCCGCGCACACCGCCCCCAGCAAACGTTTCTTCATCATACCAAATACCCCTTCCAAAAGATGTGTGATATGTCAGCTGCTGCGTTGTTGCCCTTGATCTTGCCCTTTCCAGCTTCTAGCTTCCAGCTTCTAGAATCTTGCACGCCAGCTCCGTCCTTCCCGGCACATCCTTGCCCGACAGCATGTCGATCAGCACGCGGCACGCGCACTCGCCCGCCGCGCCCGCGTCGGTCTGGATCGAGGGTACGTCCGGCCGGTACAGACCCAGAAAGCCGCCGGCGTACAGACAGGCCATCCGGACGCCCGGATAGCGCTCCTCTCCGGCGTCGGACAGACAGCGGCTCAGCCGCGAACAGATCATGTCGTCCGAGCAGAAGAACACGCGAACGCCCGCGGCGTACAGCCGCCGGAACGCGTCGCCCACCGACCCGGCGTCGGACGCGCCCCACTCTACCAGCGCTTCGTCCGAATCTCCGCCGCGCGCGATAACCGCGTCCCGAAAACCGTTCCAGCGTATCCTGTTGACAATATGGTTCCGGTCGCCGCAGATCAGAGCGGGCTTCCCGCCCCAGCGCTCGAGCAGCAGAGCCGTCAGTTCACGCGCGGCCGCCCTGTGGCCGTGATCCACCTGAATTACGCCGGGCGCGTCGCTCGTTCCGACCACGACGAACGGCATACCGCGAAGCGCCAGGTACCTTATGATCTCGTCGTCGGCCAGGTTACGCGAAATGACGACGCCGTCGGCTTTCCGGTCCTGAACCAGCCGGCGGATCTCCGGCATCTCGTACCGCGCGACGATAACGTCGTACTTTCTTGCCGCGGCGGCCTGAGATACCCCGATCAGGCAGTTCAGGAAGAACGGCACGCCGGAGGATTCTCTGTCGGTCGGAAGGGTGTACGCTATATTGCGCGTTTTGAACGTGGCAAGGTTCTGCGCTACGAAACTGGGCCGGTAGTCCTTCTCGTCCATATAGCGCAGAATACGCTCGCGGGTGGCGGGGGCTATCCTGCCGTTCCCCGTTATCGCCCGTGATACAGTCGCCTTTGACACGCCCAAAGCGTTCGCGATATCGTCAATAGTCATTGCCGGACGCCCCTTCAACTGGATGCGTAACCGTTTTCGCTTCCATAATTACATTGTAATGTAAAATCTAACGCCAGTCAATGAGCAAATACGATGAAACTTCCTCATTTTTTGACCGTATTTTTAACTAATTTTCATGATAACGGAATATCGCGCCGCTATGGCCGAACCTTTAAGAGTGACAGCGCCGTCTCCGTTTCGGACGTATGCGGGAACATATCAAAGACCGCCGCCCGTCCGGGGGCATATCCCAGAGCCGTAAATCTCTTTACGTCGCGCGCCATGGTCGCGGGGTCGCACGATATATATATCACCCGCGCCGGGGAAGCTTCCGCCGCCGCGCCGATAAATTCCGCGCTGAGGCCGCGCCGGGGCGGGTCGGCGAAAATGACGTCCGGGCGCAGCCCTTTGCCCGCGAGAATCCCCAGCGTGCGCTCGGCCGGACCCGCGACGAATTCCGCGTTAGCCGTCTTATTTATACGCGCCCCCAGCCGCGCGTTGGCGACGGCCTCCGGGGACAGCTCCAGCCCGACGACGCGCCCCGCGCGCCTGGCCGCCATCAGCGCGAGCGCGCCTACGCCGCAGTACGCGTCCACAACGGTCTCGCCGCCCGATACTCCCGCGAACTCGAGCGCCTTGGCGTGGAGTTTCCGCGCGACGGGCGGATTGACCTGAAAGAACGACGCGGGGGACAATTTGAGCGTGACCCCGCCGATCCGCTCGGTGATATAGTTCCTTCCGTATATAACGCGGCGCGGCAGACCCTCCGCCGCGTTCGCCGGGGAGGATTCGTCCGCGTTGACGGCAAGGGCGATCTGGGACGCGCCCGCCGCGGACAGCGCGGAAACGACCGCGGACGCGTCCGGGTCGGCTTCCCGCGAGACAAGCGTGACGGACGTCTCGCCCGAAACGGAGCTGACGCGGACGATAAGCCCGCGAAGCCATCCGGGTATATCGGCGCGAACCGCTTCCAATACCGCGTGGTGGGCCGGCTGGATAACCGGGCAGTCCGCCGGCTCGACAATATCGCGGCTCCCGCGCGCCGCGAAACCGACCCGTCCGCGCGATACCCCGAAAGAAGCCTTCCAGCGGCAGGGCAGATCGGGTTCCGACGGCGCGGTCTCGTCCCAGACGAAGCCATCCGCCCCTCCGATCCGGACGAGGGCGTCGGCGGCGCGTTTACGCTTGAAGCGGAGCTGCGCCGAGTACGAAAAGCCCGAAAGCGGACAGCCGCCGCAGCGGGCGTTAGCGCATATCGGCGGAACCCTGTCGGCGGACGGGCGGACTATCCCCGTCATCTCCGCCCGCGCGAACCCTGAACGCCGCGACGTTATCCGCGCGCGGACGGCGTCCCCCGGGAAACCGCCCGGCACGAACACCGCCAGTCCGTCAAGCCGGCCGATCCCCTCGCCCTCCGATCCTATGTCCGTGATTTCGATAAGAATTTCGCCTGGTTCACGCGAAATTGCCTTAAGAATTTCGCTTGGTTCACGCGAAATTGCCTCCATAATGTCATCCATATGTTCCCTCCGGGCCAATCAGACTTTGTACGGTCAAATCTGTATATATAATAAATAATTTTTATGAGCGAAGGGATCTGCATGAACTCAAAACTTGGCCAGATCGCGCTGGCCGTGACGCTGTTCATCATCGGCGCGTCGCTGCTGATGCCAAGCGTCGGTATCAATCTGTCGCCGCTTATGTTCCTCGCGGCCGGACTGGCGCTCTGTTTCACTTTTGGCGCCCGCCGAAAAACATGGGCGCTCGTCGCCGGCACGTATCTGATGTGGTACGCCCTCAACCGCTCGTGGGACATAGCCGCCGGTTTTTTCGCGATACGCGTTAGCTTCTGGATGTCATCGCTGTTTGTCTTCACGGCGTGTATGCTGCTCGCGATGGCGTGGCTTAAGGGCCGGGAGGCTTTGATCCTGCCCGCGTCGCTCCTCGCGTGGTTCGGGGTATACGCCTTCACGCTGGAGGCGCGTTTGCCCCTGCCCGGCTTCGAGTCGCTGTTCGTCGCCGTCGGTCTGGGGTTCGCCACGGCGTACCTTCTCGCCCGCGGCCGAATCGGCAAGTGGGCGCTCTATGCCGGCGCTGGATTCGTAGCGGCGGGCGGCTCCATGATCTTTAACAGCATGATGCTGGGGTGGGGCAGGTTCGCGGCGGCCGCCGCGCTCATCGCGCTGTCCGTGCTGATCGTCGTCAAGGCGCTGTCGGGCGGACGGAAGCCCCGGCAATAGACTTACCGCGTAAATTGCCGATTAACGGGAGGTCTATTGAGGGGGGTTATCCCCTCAAACTCCCCGGGGACTTTCCGCAATCTCCTGAACGGGGGTTGCGGGAAGTCCAATAAGCTCCGTAAGGTTCTCGAAAAAAATCGCGTTGACGGCGGCGAACGCGCCGGAAAGCGCCGAGCCTTTCGTACCGGACCTCTCTATGGACCGGCGCAGCTCTCCCGCTTCGTCCAGACCTTTCTCAAAAAGCCCGGAGACGCGCTCCGCGATCGTCTCCGCGAACAGCTCGAGACTGTCGCCGCTGTTTTCGGCGTAGGCCGACAGCGCGTCGCGCCCCAGCATATCGTCCTCGAACAGTTCCGCCGGGCCGCCCTCGGGCATGAACGCCGCGGCGCATGAGACGCAGCAAAGCCCCTCGTGGGCGAGGGTGACCGCGTCGTCCGCTCCGTTCTCTCCGGCGCGTTTTATAAGAGACTCGCGAAGCCCGCGCGCTTCGGCGAGCAGTTCTTCCGAAAGCCCCGGATCATGTGTCCGGGGCTTCAGTTCGTCCGCGAACTCCTTCGCGGCGCGGGCGATAAAACGCTCCGCTTCCCCATCCGACCCGCGCGTCTCCAGAGCCGCGCCGACCGCCCCCAGCAAGGCGAGCCGCGCCATTTTCAGCGCGTATTCGGCGATCGCGGCATCTTTTTCGCCATTATTCACCAAGTTATCTCCTTATTTTCGACAATCACAAAATTTTCTTTGTAAAACCAACGAGCTAGTATTATAATATCACATGGGTAAAAAAACTCAATCATTATTTTGGGAGGGCGACAATGCGCGGCATGAGGATCATGCTGGCCGACGCGGACGCGGAAGCCGCCCAGAAACTGAAGAATTATATAAAGCTGGCGTCGCCCGGCGCGAAGCTCTTTTTGGCGCCGTCTTCCGCCGCGGACTTCCTGCGTGCGCTCGGCGAGGTATCCCCGGGCCTGGTGTTCGCGGACGTGCGTTATTTCGGCGTCAATCCGTCCGCGGCGCTGAGGGCGGCGCGGTCTCGGTCGCCCGATACGCGCTATATCGTATACGGCACTTACGACGACGCGGAGTATATCGAGTCCGTGATGGACTTCGGCGTGATCGACTATATGTACAAGCCCGCGCGGCAGGCGGACGTGGCGCGGGCGATCCGGCGAGGCGAGGAGGAAGTCGCGCGGATCGAGCGCGAGCGCCTTGGCGAGGCGAGGCTTAGCGCGGCGTATGAGGCCGACTTGCCGATTATGCGCGACCGGTTTCTGGCGAATCTCTTCGAGGGGGCGCTGCGCGATCCCGATGAGATAGCCCGGTCATTAGAGTATTTCGGCGTCGCGCTCGCGCCGCCCTGCCGCGCCGCTATTCTCAAGGCCGATCACTTCCGGGACATAGCGGCGGAACTGCCCGAGCGCGAGAAGCATATGGTGATCTACCAGGCGTACGGCGCCGCGCTGGAATCCGTCGAAAAGGGGCGCGGCGTTGTTCGGATCGGGAATTTCAATAAACTGGAGATACTGCTGAGCGGGTATACCCTGGCCGGGGCCGTTAAACTGCTGGACGGAATAAAGCTCGCGGCTCTCCGGCGCACAGGCCGCGAGCTGACCTGCGGCATAGGCCGGGAGTACGCCCGCGCGGCGGACATAACCGTAAGCTTCCGGGAGGCGTCCGCCGCGCTTGGCTACCGCGTACTCGTCGGTTACGGCGCGACTATCCCGATAGAGTTTGTCGAGCTGGACAACCGTCTCACTCACCGCTATCCCGAGGAGAAGGAGCGCTCGCTCGTGGCGGCGGCTGTGGTCGGGGAGTACGAGTACTGCGCGAGGATCATCGGGCAGATCGCCGACGTTCTCGGCGGCGCCGGCGGTATTCCTGAGAATCTCCTGCCGAAGGCGGCTATGACCATCGTTATAGCGGTAAACCGCCGCGCCAGCGAGTACGGGCTGCCGCTTGACGGCTTCAAGGATATTTTCCCGACGGCGGGTATATTCGGTATCAAATCCGTCGAGGGGTTTAAGGCGTATCTGGAGGACAGCTTCCGGGGCTTCTGCGGGTTCGCGCGGGGCGCTCGCGGCGTGGTTCAGGCGGAATGGAGCAGATACATGAAGGAATTGCGGAACAGTTAAAGCAATTGAAGAAGCGGAAAGGGTTGATCGGCTTGGAGAAACGGTACGACTTCAGGAAAATCGAGAGCAAGTGGCGCGCGCGCTGGGAAGCGGATCCAATCAACAGGGGCGGCGAGGGCAAGCCCAAATTCTACTGCCTGGATATGTTCCCGTATCCTTCGAGCGCGGGGTTGCACGTAGGCCACTGGCGCGGGTACGTCCTGTCCGACGCCATCGCGCGGCTTAAGGTGATCCAGGGGTATCACGCGCTGCATCCGATGGGGTGGGACGCTTTCGGGCTGCCCGCCGAGAACTACGCCATAAAGATGGGCATACACCCGGCGGATTCCACGCGGGATTCCGTGGCTAACTTCAAGCGCCAGCTGAAGGAGATTTCCGCGATATACGACTGGAGCCGCGAGATCAACACGACCGATCCGGAGTACTATAAATGGACGCAGTGGATTTTTACGCGGATGTTCGAGCGGGGGCTGGCCTATGAGAAAGAGATGCCGCTTAACTGGTGCCCCAGCTGTAAGGTGGTGCTCTCGAACGAGGAGGCCGCCGACGGCGAGTGCGACCGCTGCGGGCATACCGTGACGAAGAAGAACCTTCGGCAGTGGATGCTGCGGATAACGGCCTACGCTGAGCGCCTGCTCGCCGACCTTGACAAGCTGGACTGGCCGGAGAAAGTCAAGAAGATGCAGTCCGACTGGATCGGCAGGAGCTACGGCGCGGAAGTGGACTTCGGCGTTAAGGACTCGGACCGGAAGATACGCGTCTACACCACGCGGCCCGACACGCTCCACGGCGCCACGTTCATGGTGCTTGCCCCGGAATACGCGGGGCTTGACGCAATAGTGACGCCGGACCGGGCCGAAGCCGTAACCGCGTACCGCAGGGAAGCCTCGGTGAAGTCGTCGGTGGACCGCATGGCGGGTAAGGAAAAGACGGGCGTGTTCACCGGAGCCTACGCCGTCAATCCGATGAACGGGGCGTACCTTCCCGTGTGGGTTTCGGACTACGTTCTGGCGGACTACGGAACCGGGGCGATTATGTGCGTGCCCGCGCACGACCAGCGCGATTTCGAGTTCGCGGACAAGTTCGGCCTGCCCGTGGTACAGGTTATTATAAAGGAAGGCGAATCGCCGTCTATCCTCGCGGGAGCGTATGAGTCCGAGGGGATCATGATCAACTCCGGCGAGCTGAACGGGGCGCGATCCTCCGAGGCGAAGGACAAGGCGGCTCAGTGGCTTGAATCGCGCGGGCTTGGCAAAAAAACCGTCAACTACAAGCTGCGCGACTGGGTGTTCTCGCGGCAGAGATACTGGGGCGAGCCTATCCCGCTGATTCGCTGTCCGAAATGCGGCGTGGTCGCCGTGCCGGATAAAGATCTGCCGGTCCGCCTGCCGGACGTGGAGACCTACCAGCCGACCGATACGGGAGAATCGCCGCTCTCCGCCATAACGGACTGGGTGAACACGGTGTGCCCGAAATGCGGCGGCGCGGCGAAGCGCGAGACGAACACGATGCCGCAATGGGCCGGATCGAGCTGGTATTTCCTGCGGTACGCCGACCCGGACAACGCGGACGCGCCGGCCTCGCCCGAAGCGCTGAAAAAGTGGCTGCCCGTGGATTACTACGTCGGCGGCGTTGAGCACGCCGTTCTGCATCTGCTGTACGCGCGGTTCTACACCAAGTTTCTCCATGACATAGGCGTCGTGGATTTCGACGAGCCGTTCGTAAAGCTGTTCAACCAGGGCATGGTGACGCGCGGCGGCGCGAAGATGTCCAAGAACAAGGGCAACGGCGTCTCTCCGGATGAGATAGTCGCGAAATACGGCTGCGACTCGCTCAGGATGTACGAGCTGTTCATGGGCCCGCCGGAGCTGGACAGCGAATGGACGGATACCGGGATCGAGGGCGTCTGCCGCTTTCTCGGGCGCGTCTACGCGCTTGTGGAGAGATGCGCCGGCCATCCGGCCCCGGACAGCCGCGAGCTGTCGCGCGCGCGCAGCAAGATGATCCGCGATATAACCCAGCGCTTCGATTCCCTGAGTCTTAACACGGTTGTGTCGGGTTTCATGGAGTATACCAACCAGTTTTACGATCTGGAGCGGCGCGGCGGAATCGACCGTGAAACGCTGGAATCGCTCGTTATCCTTCTCGCGCCGTTTGTGCCGCACCTGGCCGAGGAACTGTGGGAGGGGCTTGGACATAAGACCAGCGTGTTCGCGGCGAAGTATCCGGAGTGGGACGCCGAGGCCGCGAAGGACGACGAGAAGACAATCGCCGTTCAGCTGAACGGCAAGACGCGCGGTACAGTGAGCGTTGCGGCCGGGGCGGACAAGGAAGCCGTGTTCGCGGCGGCGGCGGCTATGCTCGGCGGACGGCTCGACCCGGCGGCGGCGAAGCGCGTTATTCACGTGCCTGATAAACTTATAAACATAGTAGTTTAGAGACTAGGGGGACAAGGGATGTCAAGGGAACTGTACAAAGAATCGGGAGTGGACGTGGACGCGGGGTACGCGTCGGTCCGGCTCATCAAGGCGCTGGCGGAGAAGACGGCGCGGCCCGAGACGCTGGGCGCGATAGGCGGCTTCGGCGGGCTGTTCAGCATAGCGGCCGCGAAGAACATGGAGGATCCGATCCTCGTCTCGGGGACGGACGGCGTCGGCACGAAGCTGAAGATAGCCTTCATCATGGACAGGCACGACACTATCGGCACAGACTGCGTGGCCATGTGCGTGAACGACGTGATCTGCTGCGGCGCCGAGCCGTTGTTTTTCCTGGATTACATCGCCTGCGGGCGGCTGGCTCCGGACCGTATCGCGGCTATAGTCGCGGGGATGGTCTCTGGCTGCCGTCAGGCGGGCGCCGCGCTCATCGGCGGTGAGACGGCGGAAATGCCCGGCTTCTACGATCCCGGCGAGTACGACGTCGCGGGCTTCGCGGTAGGGCTGGCGGATCGCCCGAACCTTATCACGGGCGGGACGATCGCCCCCGGGGACGTGCTGATCGGCATAGCGTCCTCCGGCCTTCACTCCAACGGCTACTCGCTTGTGCGGCGCGTGCTGCGCATGACGCGGGAATCTATGGACGAGTACGTGCAGTCCCTTGGACAGACGCTCGGCGAAGCCCTGCTCACGCCGACAAGGATATATGTTAAGGCGGTGTCGGCGCTCCGGTCCGCGGTCGTGGTCAAGGGGCTCTGCCACATAACCGGCGGCGGGTTTACCGAGAACGTCCCCCGGATGCTGCCCGCCGGCGTCAGGGCCGTTGTGCGGCGCTCCGCCTGGACGCCGCCGCCCATTTTCGGCCTGCTGGCCTTCGCGGGGGATCTTGACGAGGACGAGATGTACTCGACCTTCAACATGGGCGTGGGCATGGCTGCCGCCGTCTCACCGGGCGACGCGGACGCCGCCGTCGCCGCGCTGACCGCCGCGGGGGAGACCGCCTTCATCATCGGAGAGATTACGGCGGGCGAAGGGTGCGGCATATGCTGAATATAGCCGCGCTCGTATCCGGCGGCGGCACGAATCTGGAGAGGATCCTCGCGCGGTGCGCGTCGGGGTATATACCCGGGCGGGTCGTCCGGGTGATTTCGAGCCGGGACGGGGCGTACGCGCTCACGCGGGCGGCGCGTTACGGCGTCCCGTCCCGAGTCGTCCGCCGCGGGGATTATCCGGACGCCGAAGCTTTCGAGACGGCGCTCGCGGACGATCTCAAATCGTTCGGGACGGAGCTTGTGCTGCTCGCCGGATATATGACCGTACTCGGCGGTACTTTTCTGGACGCGTTCCCGGAGCGGATCATGAACGTTCACCCGTCGCTGATACCGTCTTTCTGCGGCGCTGGGCTGTACGGTATCCGCGTACACGAGGCCGCTCTCGCGAAAGGCGTCAAAGTAACGGGCGCGACCGTCCATTTCGCCGCCAAGGAGCCGGACGCCGGGCCGATCATACTGCAAAAGGCCGTTGCGGTAGAGGCGGGCGACACGCCGGAGATTCTTCAGCGGCGCGTCATGGAGGAAGCCGAATGGGAGATATACCCGGAAGCCGCGCGGCTGTTCTGCGAGGGACGGCTGCGGGTGTCCGGCGGGAGAGCGGAGATAATCGGTAAAGGTGGAATTGGATGAATATACTGGTCGTCGGCGGGGGCGGGCGGGAGCATGCCATATGCCACAAGCTGTCACAGAGCGCGTCGGCGGAAAAAATATATTGCGCGCCGGGTAATTTCGGTATAAGCCGTCACGCTGAAACTGTCGATATAGATTCGAAAAGTTTCGCGGAGCTTATCGCTTTCGCGGCGGAAAAGTCGGTTGATCTGGCGGTTATCGGGCCGGACGGCCCGCTCGCGGACGGTCTCTCGGACGCTTTTAACGAGGCCGGCATCAAGTGTTTCGGCCCCACAAAGGACGCCGCGCGGATTGAATCGTCGAAAGCGTTCGCGAAAGGTCTCATGAGCAAATACGGCATACCGACCGCCGGATACCGCGTCTTCGACAATTTCGACAGCGCGGCGGCGTACGCCGGCACGGCGGCGATGCCGCTCGTCGTCAAGGCGAGCGGTCTGGCGCTCGGCAAGGGCGTAGTCGTCTGCCGGACGGCGGACGAGGCGCGTGAGGCGCTCGGCGATATGTTTCTGGGCGGGAAGTTCGGCGAGAGCGGGAAGACCGTCGTCGCGGAAGAATTTCTGTCCGGGCCGGAAGTGTCCGTGCTGGCGTTCTGCGACGGTGAAACGATAGCGCCGATGATCTCCGCCAGGGATCACAAACGCGCGCTCGACGGCGACTTAGGCCCTAACACCGGCGGAATGGGCGCGGTGGCGCCTTGCCCGTACTACACCGAAGAGATGGCGGAGCGCGTCGAGCGGGAGATTATCAGTCCCACAATGGCGGCGCTCGCCGCCGAGGGCATCCGGTTTGTCGGGGTGATATACTTCGGGATTATCCTGACGGAGAGCGGCCCGAAACTGCTGGAGTATAACGCGCGCTTCGGAGATCCGGAGACTCAGGCGGTTCTGCCGCTGCTCGAGGGCGACTTGGCGGAGATCATGCTCGCGTGCGTCGAGGGCAGGCTCGATCGGGCGGACGTTCGGTTCTCGGGTCAGTCGGCGGCTGCGGTCGTGCTGGCCAGCGGCGGATACCCCGGCGGTTATGGGAAGGGATACCCGATAACCGGTATCGGCGACGCGGAGCGGATCCCCGGCGTTACCGTCTATTCGGCGGGAGTCGCGGGGCGGCGCGGATTGCCCGTCACGGACGGCGGGCGCGTGCTGGGCGTCACGGCGACGGGCGGCAGTCTGACGGAAGCGATTAAAAAGGCTTACGCCGCCGCGGGTAAGATAGAGTTTACGGATATGTTCCACAGGAGAGACATTGGCGGGCGGCTGTAGATGGCAGGGAGAGAATAAAGCCTACGGAATGGGCGAAGATAATGGACGCGGATTCCGTCGGCTTTATTTTTTCGCCTTTTTTCGCGCCGATGGGGATGAAAATGATTAATCAATAGACGTAAATTGAGCATACTATTTATGGCAAAAAAACGCTCTCATGATGGATGGAGGCGAACGAATGATATTCGGCACGATGTTTCTGCAGAACGACGCGCTCGGACTCGCAATGGCGGCCGCCGAGAAGCGTGACGGCGTTATCGCTAACAATATAGCGAACGCCGACACGCCGGGTTTCAAGAAGTCCGGCGTGACTTTCGAGGAGTACTTCGCGAAGGCGCTGGGCGAGGAGGGGGGGCGGATTACCGCGCGAAACGCGTCGAAAGCGTTGTCCGCGCGCCCGGAGATCTACACTGAGTACGGCTCTTACGAATACCGGATCGACGGCAACAACGTGGACATAGAGTCCGAGATGACAGAACTCTACAAAAACGGCGCGCGCTACGATACGCTGGTTTCCGGAGTCGTCAATAATTACAAGCGGCTCAATCTGGCGATAACAGGGATAAGATAGCCAAGGCTATTCTCAACTCAATCTATCGCTTGGTTGAGAACAGTATAAGGAGGGGCGTCTGTGGGATTTTTCGGGGCAATGGACATATCGGCTTCGGGCCTGACCGCCCAGCGTCTGCGCATGGATTTAATATCGGAGAACATCGCCAACGCCGAAACGACGCGAACCGAAACGGGAGGGCCGTACCGGCGCAAGACGGCTGTGTTCCGGGAGAAGCCCGCCGCCGAATTCGCCGATTATCTGAAGGGAGCGCTCTCGGGGGCTTCCGGCGGCGTGCGGGTATCTCAGATAGCGGAGGATACCGCCGAGGGTACGCGCGTATACGAGCCCGGCCACCC
This sequence comes from Clostridiales bacterium, assembly GCA_031265685.1. GTDB lineage: Bacteria > Bacillota > Clostridia > Lachnospirales > WRAX01 > JAISCI01. Next base: position 69,517 of record JAISCI010000045.1, on the reverse strand, counting down.
CGACGCGGACGCGGACGGGTATGTTACCAAGCCGAACGTAAATATCGTGGTCGAGATGGTGAACATGGTATCCGCCACGCGCTCGTATGAGGCGAACGTTACGGCGATCAACTCGTCTAAGGCCATGATCAGCAGGACGCTGGAAATCTCGAGATAATACTGTTTCAGGTTGTACGGCGGCATTTGTTTTTAAGAAGGTAATTTTCGCGTGAACCTTAAAAACAAATGTCAGCCTTAATCCTGAAACGGTATAACGAAAGGACTGATCTGAGTGTATGTTAACGCTGTGGGCGCGTCGTTCGCGCCGCTGGCGCCGCTCGCCGGAGAATCCGCCGGGGAGAAGGACGCGCAGCCTTTCGAGTATTTCTTTGACTCATACACGAATCTGATCGCGCAGACCAACGACTATCAGCTGGCGGCCGACCGGGCGCAGCTGGATTTCGCCGCCGGGCACTCCGACGATATGCTGTCGGTAATGCTCGCGCAGGAAAAGGCTTACGCCGCGCTTTCTTTCACCGTGCAGGTTACGAACAAGGCCGTGGAAGCCTATAAGGAAATAATGCGGCTTTCGATGTAAGATACTGTTTCAGCTCAGACAGTGATACTTGTTTTTAAGAAGGTAATTTTCGCGTGACGGAATTTTGCGTGGTTCACGTGAACTTCGTCCACGCGGACTTCATGGTCGCGAACCTTAAAAGCGAATGTCAACCTTACTTCTGAAACAGTATGAATCGTAATACGGGGTGAACGGAATGCTGGACAGGATTAAGGCGGCAGCCGGCGACGCGTTGGCGAAATGGAACGGAATAGAGGCGAGCCGGCGCGTCCGAATAATCATAATCGCGGCGGTATTCCTTGTCGCCCTTGGTATAACCGTTTATTTGACGCTTCGCCCGGCTATGTACGTTCTCGTCAACAATCAGGACGCGGCGACGATAGTGTCGGCCCAGGGCGCCCTTGACAGCGCGGGCATAGCGTCCGAATTGGCTGAGAACGGCACGGCGCTGCGTGTCAATTCCCGCGACCTGGGGCAGGCGCGGCTGGCGCTGGAGACGGCGAACGTGTTCTCCGGCAATAAATTCACCTATTACGACGCCTTGGAATACTCGTCGATGGGTACGACGGATACGATCAAGAATGAGAACCTGAAAAAAGCCAAGCAGACCGAGCTGGAGGGAATAATCGGCAAGATGAGGGGCGTCCGCGCCGCGAGCGTCCAGCTCGTCATCCCCGGAGACACCAACTTCTTCCTCCCGGAAGCGGAGGCTACGGCGGCGGTGCTCGTCGAGACGGACGGGCAGCTCGACGCGGGGCAGGCCGAGGCCGTCGCCCGTTTTGTGGCCAGAAGCGTCAAGAATCTTGACGTATCCAATGTCGAGATAACCGATCAGAACTACAACATGCTGTTCTCGGGCGGCTCGGCGGCGGCGGGCGGCGGCATAAAGACGCAGTTCGAGGCCGAGTCGCTGATGAAGAGCGCTCTCGAGGACGAGATCAAGCGCGCCGCGCGCCCGCTCTTCGACGAGACGTCGATAATATTCAATCTGCGATTCAACTGGGACACAATCTCGGAGCAGTCGCGCACGTACACGAACCCCTTGGGGGACGAAGCCGCGAGCGGATTCACCGACAGCGAAAAGACGAGCAAGTCGTCCTCGTCGGGGACGGCGGCGGGCGGCGAGCCGGGCGTCGGCGCCAACAACCAGGAGACTCCGACATACGTTATGCAGGGCGGCGAGACAAGCGCCTCCTCGCTGAACGAGAAGGAAGCCAGTTACATCTATAATGTCGTCGAGCAGAACAAGACGGGGCAGATCGGCAACATGCTGGCCGGAGACTCCAGCATGTCGGTATACGTGTACCGGTACGCCCCTTACGCCGAGGCCGACATGAAGGCGCAAGGCAAGCTGGACGGGACGACGTGGGCGGACTTCAAAGCCGATACGAAGCCTTCGGAGTTTACCGTTGATCAGAACTTCGCGGAGTCGCTCAAGATGGGAACGGGGATAAAGAACCTCTCCGTAGTCGGGTACATGGTGCCGGTGTTTACGGACGCGCCGCCGCCCGCGCCAATGGCCCTCAGCCAGATCGTTACGATGGCCGCGCTGGCTCTGCTGATCATCCTTCTGGCGTATGGCCTGCTGCGCCGGGCGAAACCCGTCGCGGATGAGGAGATCGAGCCGGAGCTTTCGGTGGAGGAACTGCTTATGAGCGGTCAGCCGGAGGAGCCGTCGCGGCCCGAACCCGAGAAACTGAGCGAGATTGAGATAGGACTCGAATCGGACATGAGGCGGCAGCTTGACAAGCTGGTGGACGAGAAGCCCGAGGCGGCCGCCGCGCTGATGCGCAACTGGCTGAACGACGATTGGGAGTGATAGTATGCCGACCGCCGCGCTGGAACGCGGGAAAAAACTGGACAGCCTTTCGGGCAAGCAGAAGGCGGCCATACTGCTCATATCCCTCGGGCCGGAGAAATCCGCGAGGATATTCAAGCATCTGAAGGAAGACGAGATCGAGTCGCTGACGCTGGAGATTTCAAACATAGCCGCCGTCATGCCCGACGTCAAGGAACGGGTGCTGGACGAGTTCTACCAGATATGCCTCGCGCAGCGGTACATCGAGGAGGGCGGGCTGAACTACGCCAAACAGGTGCTCGAGAAGGCGCTCGGCCCGGAGCGCGCGCGTCAGGTCATATTGAAACTAACCGCGTCGCTTAAGACGCGACCGTTCGATTTCGTGCGCAAGGCCGATCCGACGCAGGTGCTTAACTTTATCCGGAACGAGCATCCGCAGATTATCGCGCTGATACTGTCGTACCTTCGCCCGCAGCAGGCGGCGCAGGTGCTGGCCGAGCTGGAGCCGCGGCTCCAGACGAACGTGGCGCGGCGCATCGCCACGATGGACAGGACCAGCCCCGAAGTAGTGAAGGAAGTCGAGCGAGCGCTCGAGAAACGGCTCTCGAGCCTCATGACCGAAGACTACACGACGGTCGGCGGCGTGGACGCCGTGGTCGAGATACTCAGCGCCGTGGACCGGGCCACCGAGAAGAACATTATGGAGACGCTCGCCGGCGAGGACTACGATCTCTCCGAGGAGATAAAACGCAAGATGTTCGTATTCGAGGACATCATCACGATGGACAACCGCTCGATCCAGACCGTCCTGCGTTCGGATATCGACAACCGCGAGCTGGCCGTGGCGCTGAAGGGCGCCAGCGCCGAGGTGCGAGGCGTGATACTCGCGAATATCTCGAAGCGGCTGTCGGCCATGATCCGCGAGGACATGGAGTATATGGGTCCGGTGCGCAAGTCCGACGTGGACGAGGCGCAGCAGAAGATAGTGAACATCATCCGCCGGCTGCAGGACGCCGGCGAGATTATCGTCGCTAGGGGCGGGGGGGACGAGATAATTGTCTAGCGTTCTCAAAGCCCCGCATGTTAATCTGTCCGACGACAGATACTATATAGCGAGAGCGCCCGGCATTCCCGAGGAACCGGGACCCGCGCCCGCGCCGGAACCGCCCCCGGACTTGTCCGGGAACATACTGGCGGCGGCGCGGGAAGAAGCCGGGCGGATAGTATCGGCGGCTGAGGCGGACGCGGAGCGGGAGCTTGCCGCCGCGCGGGAGGAGAGCGAGCGCATACGGCGGGAAGCCGAGCTTGACGGGCGGGAGAGGGGCTATGCCGACGGCCTTGCCGACGCCCGGGACGAAGCCGACAAGCTCCGCGCGGAAGCCGAAAACGCGCTGTCCGAGTCCATACGCCGCCGAGACGAGATAATAGCCGAGGCGGAACCGAGACTGGTCGGGCTTATCGCGGAGATTTGCGAGAGTATCGTGGGCGGAGCCGTCAGGTTCGGCGGCGACGCGATACTGGCGATGATACGAAAGGGCCTCTCCGACAAGACGATAACCGGCGTCGCCGCGATCCGCGTATCGAAGTCCCGTTACGGCGAAATCGCCGGTCGTATGGACGAGTTGTCGGGCGCGGCGGGCGGGGCCAAGCTGGAGCTGACCGCCGACCCGTCGTTCGAGGACGGCGATGCCGTCATCGAGACGCCGTTCGGTTCGGTGGACGTATCGGCGGACACGCAGCTGGAGACTCTGAAGCGCAATCTGTTCGCGATAATGGGCGGTGGGGACGACGGCGGTTGACGTATATAAATACCGCGCGGCGATAGCGAAAAGCCTGATAAAGCGCGCCGGACGCGTCGAGCGGGTAGCCGGACTGACGATAGAGTCGGTCGGGCCGGACGTTCCGATCGGCAGCCGCTGCCTCATCCGCGCAGGCAAGCGCGCGCAGCCCGTCCCGGCGGAAGTGGTCGGTTTCGGCGGCAGCCGGATACTGCTCATGCCGCTCGGCGATATTTCGGGCATAGGTCCCGGTTCGGCGGTGGAAGCCAGCGACGAGCCGTTATCCGTGACTGTTTCGGACGCTCTGCTTGGGCGCGTGCTCGACGGGCTTGGGGCGCCGTCGGACGGCAAGAGCGCCGTCGCGGGCGTTCCCGTCCCAATAGCGAATACCCCGCCCGACCCTATGGAGCGCGCGCGGATCACCGATCCGCTGCCGCTGGGCGTGCGCGCGTTGGATGGGCTTATCACCGTCGCCAAAGGCCAGAGGATCGGCATATTCGCGGGATCCGGCGTGGGCAAGTCCACGCTGATGGGCATGATAGCCCGGAATACCAGGGCCGGGATCAACGTCATCGCGCTGATCGGCGAGCGCGGCAGGGAAGTAAAGGAATTCATCGAGAAGGATTTGGGTGAGGAAGGACTGGCCCGTTCCGTGCTGGTCGTGGCGACAAGCGACAAGCCCGCGCTCATACGCCTGAAAGCCGCCGAGACGGCGACGGCCATAGCCGAGTATTTCCGCGCCGGCGGCCGGGACGTGCTGCTCATGATGGACTCGCTGACGCGGTACGCGATGGCGCAGCGCGAGGTGGGTCTCGCGACAGGCGAACCGCCGGTAAGCCGGGGGTACACGCCGTCGGTATACGCCGCCCTGCCGAAGCTTCTGGAACGGGCTGGCAAGGGCGCGAAAGGCTCGATAACGGGCATATACACCGTCCTCGTGGACGGCGACGACCTGACCGAACCCGTAACGGACACGTCGCGCGGGATACTCGACGGGCATATCGTGCTGTCGCGCAAGCTGGCGAACAGGAACCACTACCCCGCGATAGACGTTCTCGCGAGCGTGAGCCGCGTCATGGGCGACGTCGCGTCGGACGGGCACAAGGCCGCCGCACGCGAGATAAAGCGTCTGATGGCCGTCTACGCCGACGCCGAGGATCTAATAAACATAGGGGCCTACGCCAAGGGCGCGAGCGCGGAGATAGACGAGGCCGTCGCCAAAAACGCCGGTATAAAGGCGTTCCTGACGCAGAGAACCGACGAGAAGGCCGATTTCGGCGAGACGGTAGAACGGATGGAACAAATATTGAAGACTAATCCTATTCTAAAGGACGGATAAAAATTTTCCAGTCCGCGCCTGAGAAGTTTGCGTGAACCAAGCAAACTTCAAAACCGCGCGGACGCTTGAAAAATTTTATCTACAAATCTAAATAGGATTAAGAGAAGTGATCGCATGGCGTTTCGGTTCCGGCTGGGCGGCCTGCTCGGCGTCCGAGAGAAGCTGGAGAACCAGAAAAAAAACGAATACGGACGCGCCGTGGCCGAACTGGAGCGGCAAAAACACGTCCGCGCGGAGATCTCCGAAAGACAGTCCGAAGGGCTGGAATCCTTCCGCGACGCGGCGCGGGAACGTCCTTCGCCCGGGGAACTGCTGCTGTACGGCGGATATATGGCGCGGCTGCGCTCGGACGCCGCCAGGCAGGACAAAGCCGTGAGCGAAGCGGCGCGGGCGGCTGACGAGCGCCGCGAAGAGCTGATAGAGCGTATGCGCGACAGGAAGGCGCTGGAGACGCTGCGCGACAGGAAGCGCGAGGAATATAACGAAGCCGAGAAACGGAGCGAACAGAAGATCTCCGACGAGGTTGGGTCGTACAGGTTCTTTAGGGGTGAGTAGATGGCTGATACGGCGGTTAAGGAGCGCTCGGCGGCGGGCGGGGCGGACGCGCGGTTCGGCGCGGGGGCGTCCCCGGGGAAATCCGCCGGGCGGTCGGTAAAGCGCAAGCGGCGCGGCGCGCTGATTCCGGTTCTGGTTATCACGGCGCTGATCGGGGCGTCGGCGCTGGTCGTCGCGTTAGACGCCGGCGGCGTCCGCACGAGGACGATACCGGGCATTGTCCGGAAAATACCGATAATCGGCAATATGCTGTCTCCGGAACCGCCCGGGGAACAGGCGCTCTCCCCGGGGGAAGCCGCGGCGCGGATCGCCGGGATGGAGTCCGAAATATTAAAATATAAAGAAGAAATTGAGACACTGAATGGAAAAACCGATATATATGTCGATGAGATAACGAACCTGCGCGGGCGCCTTAGCGAGGCGCTGGCGAAAGAGCCGGAGATAAACGCCCGCGCGGCCGAGTTCGACGAGAAGATCGCGATGGGCAGTCCTTCCGCGTATGCCGACTTCTACGAGCGGATCAACCCGCAGACGGCGGAATCGCTCTACCCCAAGGCCGCCGCGATCCGGGACGCGGACAAGGCGGCGCGGGACTACGTGGCGGCGTTCGCCGAGATGGACGAGGCAAGCGCCGCGAGAATATTGGACCGGTTGACGGCGACGGAGATGGATCTGGTTACGAGGATACTGCTCGGCATGAACGCGGCGGCAAGGGGCGGGATTATGGCGGAGATGGATCCGGACAACGCCGCCGCCGCCGCGAAATTCATGTCGCCGGATTGATACTGATTCCATTTAGATTTGTGCCGAATATTTTTTCGAGCTTGCGCGTCGGAAGTTTGTTTGGTCCACGCAAACTTCCACCGCGCGGCTTCAGGCGCGGACCGAAAAAATATTCGGCGTCCTTCAAGAAGACGGCTTGATGTTGTCTAAGACAACATCAAACGTCGATCAAAATGGAATCAGTATAACAGACAAGGATGTGGCGCTATGACAGTGACGGAATTGTTCGGCGGCGCGATTGGCGGCATACCGTCGGCGGCTTCCGTAAGGCCGGTAAGGCCGGAGGAAGGCTTCGGCGAATACCTCGGCAGGGTCCAGACGGAGAAACAATCAGCGAATCGCGCGGACGCCACGAAGGAGCGGGCCGGCCAGCCCAAAACAGACGAAGCGGCCGAGAAGCCCGAAACCGAAGCCCAAGCCGAAAAGCCGTCGCGAAAACCGCCGGTCAAGCGGGACGGCGGCGAGAAGAAGCAGGAAGATGATGGCGTTTCCCAGGAAATAATCGAAAAACTGGCGGCGGCGCTGGGTCTTCCGGCGGAAATCATCATGCAGGCGCTGGCGGCGGTCAGCGCGAGGCCGCTCGAGCTGATAATGCCGGAGAAGCTGGCGGCGTTTGCGGCCCGGGTCGCGGAGGTATCCGCCGAGACGGATCCGGAATCGGCTCCCACAGCCGCCGATACAGCCGATATAACGAATAATATTCTTGCCGGTTATAATGACGCGGCGGAGGCATCAGCCGTAAGGACGAAGCCGGACGGGAAAGCCGACGCCATAGGCAAGCCGAATTTCATCCGCGCGGATACGGCCGAAGCGCCCGTAACCGACGCGGACGCGGAAGACCCGGCGGAACGTCCGGCCGAAGATCCCGCCAGGCTCCCGAGCCGGGAAGCTGCCGCTCCAGCCTCGGTCGAAAAGCCCCGGAGCGAGAGCGGCGAAGAGCGCGAGTACGGTCCGGACGCGGCGTTTATTCAGGAAACCCCGGTCCGGACGGCGAACGTAATCCCTGCGGTTTCCGCGCGGGCGCCGGAACCCGCCGCCGATATCCCCGCCGCGGCGCCGGATATACCCAAGGACCCCGTGGCTCAGGTTATCGACAGGCTGAAGGTCGAGTATCGGGGCGACACGCGGGAAGTGCGCGTGACGCTGCGCCCGGAGTCGCTGGGCGACGTGACGATGAGGATCACGGAGCGTAACGGCGTGGTCACGGCACAGTTCGTGGCGGAGAACCAGCGCGTCAAGGAGACGCTGGAAGCGGGTTTTAACAGCCTTCGCGAGGAGTTGTCCCGCCAGGGCGTCAATATACAGAGCATGTCGGTTTCAGTCGGCGGCGAAAAGGCGGGCGGGCGCGACAGCCGGTCCGGGTACCGCCCGGGGTATCGGCGCCGCCTGGCGGATACCCTGGCGGCATCTTCGGGATACTCGGAAGCCGCCGCGCACACCGACGCTATAGTAAACTACACGGCATAGGGGGGACGAACATGGCGGAAACGCTAACGAATTCGGCGCTCGTCGGGACATACGCGCCCGGGCTGGCGGAGACGGGCCGGACGGCGGCCAAAACGGGAAACGATCTGGGCAAGGACGACTTCCTGCGGCTGCTCGTGACGCAGCTTCAGTATCAGGACCCGCTGAACCCGACGGACGATAAGACGTTTATCGCGCAGATGGCGCAGTTCTCGGCGCTGGAGCAGATGCAGAACATGAACGCCGCCATGGTCAGCTCCCAGTCGTTCGCGATGATCGGAAAGTATATCGCGGCGGACGTAGCCGACACGGTTACGGGGACTGTCTATTCGGTCGGCGGGCGCGTGGACGCGGTGTCGATGAGGAACAATACGCCGTATCTCGTGGTCGGCGGGTCGGAGATCAGCTTGTCCGACGTGGTGTATATATTCGACCAGGAACTGGCCGATATAATCGGCGGTTCCGGGAAGACGGCTTACGAGCCGGAAAAGACGGCTTACGAGCCGGAAAAGACGGCTGACGAGCCGGAACAGGCGGCGGACACGGCGGAACAGACGGGGGAGGCGGAAGCGGTATGATGCGTTCAATGTTTTCCGGTGTGTCCGGACTGCGCGTCCATCAGACAAAGATGGACGTTATCGCCAACAACATCTCGAACGTGAACACGACGGGCTTCAAGTCGAGCCGCGTCACGTTCTCCGAGATATTCAGCCAGACCGTTCAGGGCGCTTCGGGCGCGAACCCGAACACGGCGCGCGGCGGGCGCAACCCGATGCAGATCGGGCTTGGCTCGAACGTGGCCTCGATCGACCAGTCGATGACCAACGGCGCCGCCCAGCGCACCGACAACCCTTATGACCTGATGATCCAGGGCGAAGGCTTCTTCATCGTCTCCGACGGCAGCGGTACATACTTCACGCGGGCCGGGGCCTTCCGCCTGGACGAGAGCGGCAACCTGGTCACGTCGTCCGGGCTGATCCTGAACGGCTGGAAGGCGATCGACGGGACGATCCCCGGCACGCGCGAGGTACCCAAGACCAACACGCGCGGCATCCAGATATCGGGGGACGACGAGTACGTCATGCCGAACTCGACGAGCTACGTGCGGCTGACGGGCAACCTGAACGCCGTCACCGACAAGGAGAAGGAGACGAGCATATCGTTCTTCGATTCGCTTGGCAACGAATACACGATAAAGGCGCGGCTGCGCTACGACGACACGAACAAGCAGTGGAGCGTGGCGCTGGCCGACCGCGCCACGGTAAACGGCGACCCGAACAGCGTGGTCATGCTGAATATAGGCGCGGGGACGGGCATCGCGAGCGATTTGGCCGGCGGAAACTCCGTGGCGGCCCAGCTTACGACGCGCGCGGCCACGGCGGCGGACAGCGCCAGCCCAGTCACCTTCACGGACGCTCCGGGCGCGGTGATAAAGTTCACCGCCGACGGACTGCCGGACATAGCCTCGGGCGCGGCGTCCGGCTCGATAACGTCGCTGCAGCTGGTCGTGGACGACTCGGCGGGCGTCATCAGCCCCCCGGCCAACTTCGCGCCGAGCATAATCGTCTCGACGGGCGAGCTTACGCAGTTCAGCGGCATCGCCACGGCCTCCGCCGTCACAGTGGACGGCAACGTCAGCGGAGTGCTGAACGGTATCTCGATAGGGTCGGACGGCAAGGTGACGGGGTACTACTCAAACGGTCAGTCGAAGGTGCTGTGGCAGGTGGCTTTGGCACAGTTTAAGAACCCGACGGGCCTCGAGCGCATCGGCGACAACCTGTACCGCGCGACGTCCAACTCCGGCGACTTCGACGGCGTCGGCGTGGAGGCGGGCGCGGGCAGCGACATCATGGCGGGCGTCCTGGAGATGTCCAACGTGGACCTGGCGCAGGAATTTACCGAGATGATAACGACGCAGCGCGGTTTCCAAGCCAATTCGCGCGTCATAACGACCAGCGACGACATGCTGCAGGAACTGGTCAATCTCAAGAGATAGGGAGTAAGGCGATAAGATGGAGCTTTCGGCGGTGATCGGCTTCGCGGCGGGGTTCGTGTTCATAGTGTTTTCGGTTCTGCTCGGGACGGGGTTCGACGTGTGGCTTACGCTGAAGTCGTTCTTCGACCCGGCGTCGATTCTGATCGTCTTTGGCGGGTGCGCCGCCGGAACGCTCATCGCCCACCCCGTCGGCGATATTATGAACGCCTTCCGGGCGGCCCGGAAAGTTTTCCGCCCGGACGCGCGCGACGCGGGCGCGGCGGCCGAAGAACTGACGCGGATCGCGCGTCTGGCGCGGCGCGGGCAGATACTCCGGCTGGAGGAAGCCGCCCAGGCCGTGGACGACGGGTTTGTGCGCGGCGGCCTGCTGATGGTCGCGGACGGGGCGGGAGCGGGCGAGATACGCGCCGCCATGGAGACCGCCATAGCGCGTACCGACGAGCGTCACCAGAGGGTTCGCGCCGTCTGGGAATATATCGCGAAGGCCGCGCCCGCCTGGGGCATGATCGGAACGCTGATCGGCCTGGTGCTGATGCTAAACGACCTTACCAACACGGCGGCGCTGGGTCCCAAGATGGCGACGGCGCTTATAACGACGTTCTACGGCGTTATAATATCGCATTTCGCCGCCGAGCCGATCGCGGGCAGGCTGACGCTGCTTAACGAGACGGAGACAGGGCTGATGCGGGTCATCGCCGAAGCGGTGGCGGACGTCAGGGACGGCAGGCCGCCAAGGGACGTGGAGGAGCGGTTCAGGGATGCCGTCAAAGAAAAAGCCGCCGTCTGACAAAAACGGCTGGCTGGTAACATACGCGGACGTGGCGACGCTGCTGCTGTGTTTCTTCGTCTTCCTCAGCGCTTCGGGCGTTCAGTTGTCGGACTTCGTCGAACCGGTAGAAACCGCGGTTATTGAAATCGGAGCGGAGGATCTTCCGGCGGGACCGCCGCCCGTGACGCCCGAGGTTACGTCCGAATCCCCGGCGGCCGAAACCGAAACGTCAGCTCTCGAGAAAGTAGCGGCGGACATAGCCGAAGCTTTCGGCAGGCTGTCGGCGCGGGGCGCGGAAGTGGAGATAGTCGGCGGGGAGTACGTCCGCGCGGCTCTGCCCGGCGACATACTGTTCGAGGCGGACAGCGCCGAGCTGAACGGCTCCGCCCGGGCGCTGCTTATGGAAGTGGCGGCGGCGCTCTCGGGGTATCCCGGTTCGGCGGTGGAGATAGAGGGCCATGCCGACGATCTGCCGGTGCTGTCCGGGCAGTGGAAGGACAACTGGGTTCTGTCGTGCGCGAGGGCGGCGGGCGTCGCGGCGTTCTTCGCCGAGAATGGCGTCGATCCCGCCCGACTAAAGCCCGTCGGCTACGGCGAGTGGCGCCCGCGCGAATCGAACGGCACGCCCGAGGGGCGCGAAAAAAACCGCAGAGTCGAGATCAAGGTAATCGGCGGAAACGCGGATATTACTAATCCCGATTAAATCAGCGGACAAGATTTTTCAAAGCGGCGCGCGCAATGAATTTTCGTATGGATGAAGTTTGCGTGAACCAGGCAAACTTCTGTCACGCGAAAATGACCTTGGTTAAGGCGCGGACTTGAAAAATATTGTCTGTACTCTAAAACGGGATTAGGATGAATGGAGCGGTGTTCATGGATAAGGGCAAACCATTGATGATAGTGATCATTGCGCTGCTTATCGTCATTCTCGGCGGGCTGGCCGGGCTGACGATATACACCGTGGGCGCGTTTTCGGGGCGGGAATCCGGCGCGCCGCCCGCGGATAAGGAGAACATACCGGTAACGACATACGACATCAAGGACTCGTTCAAGACCAATCTGCTTAAAGGGCGGGACGGGAAGGATCACGTCATTTCCACCGACGTTAGCTTCACGGTTTCGGCCGCCGACAAAAAGGCGAACGAGGCTATTATGGGCGAGCTGGCGGAATCCGATGCGGCGATTAAATCCGCGGTGCTGTCGGTGATCCGTAAATGCACCGCCGAGGATCTGTCCGGGGCGGACGCCTCGGAGACGCTCAGCGATAAGATACTCGCGGCGCTGCGCGAGACGTTTGAGACGGACATGATAACGCGGGTATATATCCGCTCCCTGTATATAGGTTGAACTGATTCCGTTCTAAACGGAATCAGTATCAGCGGTCGGAAAGGGTCGTAAGATTTGAGCGACATACTGTCCCAAAGCGAAATAGACGAGCTTCTGAGAAGTCTTACGAGCGGCGGATCCGTAGCGCCCGCGCCGGAGCCGAGACACGAGGCCAAGAGCTACGACTTCGCCAGGCCGTCCAAATTCAATAAGGAGCATCTGCGCTCGATTCATATTATGTTCGATAATTACGCGCGGATGATAAGCTCGTTTCTGACGGGCTATCTTCGCGTTACGGTGAGCGTGGAGGCCGCCAACGCGGAACAGGCCAGCTACCAGGAGTTCCAGAATACGCTGGTCAATCCTGTCGCGCTGGCGATGATAGACCTCGCGCCGTTCTCGGGCACGTGCGTAATGGAGCTTTCGACCGAGATAGGCTATGTCATGATCGACCGGATACTCGGCGGGCAGGGCCTTAGCCTTAAGAAAACGCGCGATTTCTCGGACCTTGAGAAGATACTGCTCGAGCGCGTGCTGACGCAGATGCTGTCGTTCATCCCCGAAGCCTGGGAGAGCGTCGCGAAGGTGGAGCCGAGGATAACGAAGCTCGAGACTAATTCTCAGTTCGCCCAGATCATAGCGCCTCACGAGATGACCGCGCTCGTCACGCTGTCCGTCAGCATAGGCGAAACGACGGGCTGGATCAATTTCTGCCTGCCGTATATCGTCATAGAGCCGGTTATCGACAGGCTGAACACGCGGATCTGGTTCGGCAGGGCGTCATCCGGCGGAGACGGCGCGTTCGCGCCGGGCATATCGGACTCGCTCGAGAAGACGGGCGTTCAGCTTACGGCGGTCGTGGGCGGCGGAGCTATAACGGTAGCGGATTTTCTGTCGCTGGCCCCGGGGGACATAATCCCGCTGGGCCGACGCGCCAACGACGATCTCGACATATTCGTCGGGGATATCCGCAAGTTCAAGGCGAAGCCGGGTATATTCAAGGGCAGGAACGCCGTCGCGATAACCTCGGTTATCGTTAAAGATGATTAATACTGTTTAAGGTCAAACAGTGACATTTGTTTTCAAGGCGTGACAGAATTTTGCTTGAATCACGCAAAATTCATCCAAGTGAACTTCATAGGCGCGAACCTTGCAAAACAAACGCCAGCCTTAATTCTGAAACAGTATAGGAGGGATAACCGTGGCGGATATGCTTTCTCAGGACGAAATAGACGCGCTCTTGGGCGGCAATGGCGGCGACAGCGGCGCGGCGCCCCATATAATCCTTACGGACGACGAAAAGGACATACTGGGCGAAGTCGGCAATATCACGATGGGCACCTCGGCCACTACGCTCTACGCCCTTCTCGGCGAAAAGGTATGTATAACGACGCCGAAAGTCTCCATCGTCCGCTGGAGGGACCTGCCCGAAGGGCACGAGAGGCCGTCCGTCGGGATAAGGGTGGACTACAAAGAGGGCATAGAGGGTTCGAACCTCCTGATCCTCCGCAATAAGGACGTCAAGGTTATCGCGAACCTGATGCTGGGTATCCCGCCCGAGCGGGACGCGGACAGGAACCTTAACGATCTGGATCTTTCCGCCATATCCGAGGCCATGAACCAGATGGTCGGTTCCAGCTCGACCAGCATATCCTCGCTGGTGGGCATGAGGATCGACATCAACACGCCGATGGCCTTCATCCTCGACGCGACAGACTCCGATGTGTCCGAGAACATCCCGTTCGTGGACGACGAGGTAGTGTGCATCGCGTTTCGCATGGAGATCGGAAAGCTGGTCGATTCCGAGATTATGCAGGTATTGCCGTATGATTTCGCTATGAGGATCGCGGACATAATCCGGGGAGGCGCCGAGCCATCCGAGGTGTCCGCGCCGAAACGGGCGGCTGTTCCTCTCCCCGCGCCGCGGCGCCAGTATAACGCCCGGCCCGCGCAGTTCGCGAGCTTCGACGCGACCGTTCCGTCGGGGCAGCGCGAGAACATAGGGCTTATAATGGACGTGGAGCTGAACGTTACGGTCGAGTTGGGGCGTTCCCAGCGGAAGATCAAGGATATACTCGAGTTTTCGCCGGGCACGGTCGTCGAGCTGGACAAGCTGGCCGGGGATCCGATCGACGTGCTGGTAAACGGCAAGCGCGTCGCGAAGGGCGAGGTCGTCGTCGTCGATGAGAACTTTGGGATAAGAATAACAGAAATTGTTAACGCTAACATCATATAACCTGACTTAAAGGGGTGCTCGGTATGGCGGGTAAAACGGTACTGCTCGTGGACGACGCGGCGGTTATGCGTATGATGCTGAAGAAAATACTGACGGAGAACGGCTACGACGTGGTCGGCGAGGCCGAGAACGGCCAGAAGGCCGTCGAGCAGTACAAGACGCTGTCCCCGGGATTGGTTATGATGGATATAACCATGCCCGAGATGAACGGCATCGAGGCGACGAGGGCGATCAAAGCCGCCGACGCCAACGCGACTATCGTAATGTGTTCGGCTATGGGGCAGCAGTCTATGGTTATCGAAGCCATACAGGCCGGGGCGAAGGATTTCATCGTGAAACCGTTCCAGCAGGAGCGCGTCGTCGACGCCGTGAAAAAAGTTATCGGATAGGAAGATGGCTATGCCGGTCTTGGCGGCAACTGTCACGGGAGCGGCGGATTCCGTCGCGGGGTTCTTTTCGGCGCTGTTCGTTCTGATCGTTTTCGCCGGCGTCGTGGTTCTGGCGTACTACTCCACGAAATGGATCGCCAGGGCGCGCGCGGGCGCCAGCGGCGCGAACGTCCGCGTGCTGGAATCGGCCGCGGTCGCGCCGGGGGCGAACGTCGCGCTCGTTCGGGCCGGCGGGGAGTACTTCCTCGTGGGCGCGGGCAAGGACGGCGTGTCGCTGATCGCGAAACTGCCGGCGGACTCCGTTAAGGACGACCCGGTAAGCCCCGGCAGGGAGACGTTCGAGCGGTATCTGAGCGAGTTCAGGGGAAGGTTTCTGGGCAAGCGCGGCGGAAACGGGGATGCGCCATGAAAATAAGAATTTCGCCTGGTTCGCGCGGAATTACCTTAAGCAGACGCGCGGCGTTCGCGGCGGTGTTTGCCATCCTGCTGCTGGCGGCGCTGCTTGCGTCGCGGGCGGAGGCGCTCGCCGCTCCGCTGCCGAACGTATCCATAAACGTATCGGAAGCCGAAACGCCGGCTGAGACCGTCTCGAGCCTGCAGGTGCTGCTCGTGCTGGCGGTCATCTCGATCGCGCCGTTTATACTGCTGCTGTTTACGAGCTTTACGCGCGTTATAATCGCGTTGCACTTCGTCCGGTCGGCGCTCGGCACGCAGCAGATGCCCCCGAATCAGATACTCATCGGACTGGCGCTGTTCATAACGTTCTTCGTTATGTCCCCGACGCTGTCCGCCGTCAACGAGACGGCGATAAAACCTTTTACGGCGGGGGAGATAACGCAGGAGGAAGCGGTCGGGCGCGGCATGGAACCTATCCGGGCGTTCATGCTGCGGCAGGTGGAGACTAAGGACGTAGCGATGTTCGCCTCGTTGGCGGGGGAGACGTTCGAGCGGCCCGAGGACATACCCGACTCGGTGCTGCTGCCGTCGTTCGTCGTCGGGGAGATAACAAAGGGGTTCCGGTTCGGTTTCTACATCTATATGCCGTTCATCGTGATTGATATGGTCGTGGCGTCCACGCTGATGGCCATGGGCATGATGATGCTGCCCCCCGCGATGATCTCGCTGCCTTTTAAGGTTTTGCTGTTCGTTATGGTGGACGGCTGGAACCTTGTTATACAGAACCTGGTTAAAACGTTCAAATAGGAAAGGGCGGCGGCCATGTCCGGCGGCGACGTTCTGAAAGTTGTGCAGGATTCTATATTTACGGTTATACTGGTGTCCGCGCCGCCGCTGCTTCTGGGGCTGGTGGTCGGGCTTATCGTCAGCGTGTTCCAGGCGGTGACGAGTATTCAGGAGGCCACGCTGGCGTTTGTGCCGAAGATCCTCGCCGTTTTCGCCGGGATATATATCTTCGGCGCGTGGATGTGGTCGATACTGGAATCGTTCACGGTGGGCGTCATATCGAACGCCGGGAACTACATCGCTCGGTAGGCGCGATGGACACGGGCGGTCTGCTGTGGCTCTATGACAATATCGACGTATTTCTTCTGGTAATGATCCGCCTTGTAGGTTTTTTTGTTATTCTTCCGGTTTTCGCCGGATCTAACATCCCGACGGCTGTACGCGTCGGCGCGGCGTTCCTGATCGCCGCGGCGGTGTTCGCGAAGGCGGAGGCGGGCGCGGACATAGCGGGCGCGGCGGCGATAGAATACGCCGTGATCGCGCTTAAGGAGTTCGCCGTGGGGTTCTGCATGGCGTTCGCGGTGTACGCCGTGTTCAGCGCCTTCTATCTGATCGGTCAGCTGGCGGATTTCCAGATCGGGTTCTCGATGGTATCTGTCTTCGACCCCGGCTCGAGCATACAGGTGCCGATAACGGGCAACCTGTTCTACCTGATGGTTCTGGCGTTCTTCATCGAGACGGGCGGGCTTGGCGGCGTGATCCGCGCCGTGGCCGAAAGTTTCTCGGTTCTGCCGATAGGCTCGGCGGATATAATCGGAAACGGGCGCCTGCTCGAGACGGCCGTTTCCGTTACGTCGCATTTCCTCGTCTTCGGCGTCCGGGCTTCGCTGCCTGTGGTCGGGACGGTGTTTATAGTCGATATAGCGCTGGGCTTGCTGACGAAGGCCGTGCCGCAGATGAACGTGTTCGTCGTCGGTATGCCGATCAAGCTGATGGCGGGGCTGGCCGTGCTGTACCTCGTTATGCCCGCGTTCTACGGGCTGTATCAGTCGGCGTATGATTCGGCAATGAACTACATGGCGCGAATGCTCCGGGGATTGATGTGATGGACGCGGAATTAAGGCGCGGGACGCTGATCCCGCTCAGTCTGTCGTTCTTCGCGGACGAGGGCGGCGAGCGAACCGAGAAGGCCACGCCGAAGAAGCGGGAAAAAGCCCGCGAGGAAGGCCAGGTGGCGCTCTCGCGCGAGGCGACGACGGCGGCGATGTTTATCGTCGTTTTCGCGGCGCTCCGGGTGATGGGCGCGTACATGTACGTGGAGCTTGCGCGCGTCTTTGACTATCATTTCGGGATAATCGCGAACGCCGAGGATTCCCTGAACATAACAGCGCTGGGCGGGTACTTCGGGTATCTTCTTTCGCGGATCGCGCTCATATGCGCGCCGCTGTTCGCCGCGGCCGTAGCCGTCGGCGTGGTTACGAACGTCATACAAGTCGGCTGGAGACCTACCACGAAGCCGATCACGCCGAAGTTCTCCAAGCTGAATCCCGTCTCCGGGTTCAAGCGGATGTTCTCGTTCCGCTCGCTTATCGAGCTGATTAAATCGCTGGCTAAATTCGGGATAATCGCGATAGTTATCTATGTTACGCTTAATAAAGAAAAAGGAATGATTTTCGCCGTACTCGACATGGGCCTGGCCGAGGCCGCCGCGTATGTCGGCGGCCTGGCGTGCGACTTAGGCGTGGCCGTCGGAGCGTGGTATCTGATTGTGGCGGCGGCGGACATTACGTACACGCGGCTGAAGCACGCTAAGGATCTGCGGATGACTAAGCAGGAAGTAAAGGAAGAATGGAAGCAGGCCGAAGGCAACCCCCAGATAAAAGGGCAGATAAAGTCGAAGATGCGCGAGATGTCCATGCGCCGGATGATGTTCAGCGTTCCTCACGCCGACGTCGTTATAACCAATCCGACGCGATTGGCGGTGGCGCTTAAGTACGACCGCGACTCGGACAAAGCCCCGACCGTGACGGCGAAGGGCGCGGACCTGATGGCGAAGCGCATCCGCGAGAAAGCGGCGGAGTGCGGAGTAACTATCTATGAGGACAAACCGCTGGCCCGGACGCTCTACGAAACAGTCGAGACAGGGCGGGAGATACCGCCGAAGCTGTACAAGGCCGTGGCGGAGATACTGGCCTACGTATATAAATTGAGACAAGAAGACAAGGAATGACGCCCCGTGAAACTGAAAGAATCGATACTCGGCGTATTCATAATCGGGGTAATCGTTATTATGATTGTCCCGCCGCCTTCGTGGCTGATGGACTTTCTGCTGATGGTCAACATCGGCCTGTCGATGGTCATAATGCTGGACGCTCTGTATTCAAAGGAACCGCTCGATATGTCGCTGTTCCCGACGGTGCTGCTCGTCACCACTCTGTTCCGGCTGGCGCTCAACCTGTCGTCCACCAGGCTTATGCTCGGCACGGGTTACGCCGGCGAGGTTATCGAGACGTTCGGCGGGTTTGTCGGCGGCGGCAACCTCGTCGTCGGCATTATCGTGTTTATCATACTTGTCATAGTCAATTTTATGGTTATCACCAAAGGCTCCGAGCGCGTGGCGGAGGTCACGGCGCGTTTCACGCTGGACGCTATGCCCGGCAAGCAGATGGCGATAGACGCCGACCTGAACGCCGGACTGATCGACGAGGAAGGCGCGAAAGAGCGCCGCAGGAAAATTTCGGACGAATCGAACTTCTACGGCGCGATGGACGGCGCTTCCAAATTCGTCAAAGGCGACGCCATAGCGGGCATACTGATAACCGCCGTCAACATCATCGGCGGCATAGCGCTAGGCGCCACGGGCATAGTGACGGGCACGCCGCTGCCGCTCGAGGAGGCTGTGAACGTCTACACGATTATGACGATCGGCGACGGACTTGTCAGCCAGATCCCCGCGCTGCTCATCTCTACGGCGACGGGCATACTCGTGACGAAGGCGACGAGCGGGTCGGACATAACCACAGCCGCCGCGAAACAGATCTTCGGCCAGCCGCGCGTCCTCATCATAACGGGCGTGTCGCTGGCGGCGCTGGGGATATTCACGCCGCTGCCATGGTTCTTCTTCGTGCCGTTCGGGCTGCTGCTGATATATATCGGCTGGTCCCTCTCCAATTCGCAGAAGCTGGCTATGATAGAAGCCGAAATAACCACTGACGACGCGGCGGCCGAGGAGATACGCCGTCCGGAGAACGTCACGTCGCTCTTAAACGTCGATCCTATCGTGCTGATATTCGGGTACGGGCTTATCCCGCTTGTCGAGTCCACTCAGGGCGGCGACCTGATCGACAGGGTTGTTATGATAAGGCGGCAGATCGCGCTGGAGCTGGGCGCGGTAGTGCCGATCATCCGCCTGCGCGACGACATAAAGCTGGCCCCAAACGAGTACCGCATACTCATCAAGGGCGTGGACGCGGCGGGCGGCGAGATAATGTTCGACCACTACATGGCGATGAACCCCGGATATGTCGAGGAGGAGATCGACGGCATCGAGACCGTCGAGCCGTACATGGGCCTGCCCGCGCTATGGATAAACGAGAATCAGCGCGAGCGCGCCGAAAGCTACGGCTACACCGTCGTCGATCCGCCCGCGATAATCGCGACGCACCTGACGGAGGTAATCCGCTCGAACCTGCACGAGCTTCTGACGCGGCAGGACACGCAGACGCTGATCAACAACGTCAAGGAGAAGAATCCGGTACTCGTGGAAGAGCTGGTTCCGAAACTTATGACGGCGGGCGAGGTGCAGAAGGTGCTCGCGAACCTGCTGAAAGAAGGCGTGTCTATCCGGGATCTGGTCACGATCCTCGAGACGCTGGCGGACTACTCGCGCGTGACGCGCGACGCGGACATGCTGACGGAATACTCGCGGCAGGCGCTTAAACGCGCCATATCGAAGAAGTATCTGTCCGGCGACGTCAATTCGGTGATAACGCTCGATCCGGCGCTGGAACAGGAGATAATGGGCGGCGTCCAGCAGACCGAGCAGGGGGCGTATCTGTCGCTCGACCCGAAGCGGACGCAGCTGATCTACGATAAGCTTAATAAGGAGACGGCCAAGCTGACCGGTATGGGCCTTGTGCCGATCATACTGACCTCGCCGGTCGTCCGGCTCTATTTCAAGCGGCTCGTGGAACACGTATCGCCCGATCTGGTCGTCCTGAGCTATTCCGAGCTTGACCCGGGCGCGGAGATACAATCGGTAGGGATGGTGAGCGTAGCCTGATGCGCATACGCAAGTTCGAGGGATACGACGAAAAGCAGATATACCGCGACATCCGGGACGAGCTTGGTCCCGACGCCGTGATACTGAGCACGAAGAAGGCGAAGCCCGCCGGGCTGTTTGCGACGCTGCGCAAGCAGAAAGTGGAAGTGACCGCCGCCTATGAGGAACGATTGGCGGAAGCCGCCGCGCCGCCCCCTCCGGACTCCGAGCGGCGCATAGAACACCTGAACCGCGAGCTGAACGAGGCCCGCGCCGAGCTTGACCGGGCGCTCCGCTATGCCGACAGCCTGCGCGGCGGCTACCGCGACGCGGTTATATCCAAGTTTTACGATACGCTGACGGCGCGCGGCGTATCGCCCGGAGCGGCCCGGGAACTGCTGGACGAGCTGGACGCCGCTTCCGACACGGGCGAGCTGTCGATACCGTTCGTGATGAAAGTCGTCATGAGCAAGATAGTCCAGACCATCGGGCCGCCGGCGCCGGTCGAGACGTATGCCGCGAAGACAGGGGAACCGCTCGTAGTTATGTTCGTCGGCTCGACGGGCGTCGGCAAAACCACGACGATAGCCAAGCTGACCGCCGATTTCATCCTTAACAAAGGGCTTCGCGTAGGGCTGATAACGGCGGATACGTACCGTATAGCGGCGGTTGACCAACTGAAGACTTACGCGGACATACTCGGCATAGAAGTGGGCGTGGCGTACACCGCCGCCGAGCTGTCGGAACTGATCGAGACCATGAAGCCGGGACGCGACATAATCTTGGTGGACACGGCGGGCAGGCCCCACAAGAACCGCGCGAATATGGCCGAACTTAAGGCGATGGCGGCGGCGGCGCCCGGCGCGCTTACGCTGCTTGTGCTCAGCCTTGCCACGCAGCGCGAGGATATGGAGTCGATAACTCGGGCCTACGGCGAGATATGCGACTATCGCCTGGTGTTCACAAAGGCCGACGAGACGGAGCGGCTCGGGTCCATCCTCGATATATGCCGGGCGACGGGTAAGCGCGTGGCCTATATAACGAACGGCCAGTCGGTTCCGGACGACATCAAGGTGATAAGCCCGGACGCGGCGGCGAAGTCGCTTCTGGGATTGGGTGAGGTGTAACGATGACTGATCAGGCCGAGAGCTTGCGCAGCGCGATCAGGGAGCGGGCGTTCCGCGAACCCGCGGACAGCCGGTCCGCGTCCGCGCGCGTCGTCGCCGTCGCCAGCGGCAAGGGTGGCGTCGGCAAGTCGAACATAACGGTGAACCTGGCTATAACACTCGCTTCCGCCGGCAAACGTGTCGTCGTTATCGACGCGGACTTCGGGCTTGCCAATATCGAGATACTGCTGGGCGTCGTCCCGGAATATTCTTTGCGGGACGTCTGCGCCGGGCGCGCCGACATACGCATGGCTCTGACCGAAGGCCCCCTCGGGGCGCGGTTTATTTCGGGCGGTTCGGGCTTCTCGGGCGGGCCGGGAATGGGCGACGCCGCCAGGAATAAAGTTATCCAAAGCTTTATGTTTCTCGACCGAACCGCCGATATAATAATCATAGACACCGGCGCGGGCATATCGGAGAACGTAGTGGGAGTACTTGCGGCGGCGGGCGAGACCGTCGTCGTGACGACGCCGGAGCCGACCTCCGTCGCCGACGCCTACGGCCTTATCAAGGCCGCCTGCGCGGCCGATCCGGGACGGCGGCCCGATTTCAGCGTGTTTGTGAACCGCGCCGAAGACGCGCGCGAGGCGCGCGGAGTCTATGAGCGGCTGGACCGCGCCTCGCGCCGGTTCCTCTCGATGCCGCTGCGCCTTATCGGCTGGGCGCCGAACGACCCGAACGTAGCGCGGGCGGTAAAACGGCGGCAGGCCGCCGCCATCGCCTATCCCGACACGGCTTTCACCCGCGCGGTGCGGTCCGCCGCGATGGACATGATCGGACAGTCCGCGCCGGAGCGCGGCGGCCTTGCTGGATTTATCAGTAAATTATTCGGATAATACTATTCTCAGTCAAGAGATTAGTATAACACGGGGCGACTGTTATGCTGTATAACTTCATCGGGATCGGCGACAGGATCGAAATAACCGATCCCGGCGATCCCTCCGGGAAAATTTACATAAGCCAGGTGGAGGACACGCCGGACGACGGCGAGCTTCTGGTCCACGCGCCCATTTCGTATGGGCAGTACGTGCGGCTTAATCTTACGGAAAAATATTCCTTATTGATTTTCACGGATCACGGCATGGTGCGCTTTGATTCGGAGATAATAAGTTACGCGAAGGAAAACGCCTTCCTGTTTATGCGCGCGCGGCTGCTGTCGGGCGGTGAGCGCGTCCAGCGGCGCGAGTTTTTTCGGTACCCTTGTCTTTTACCGATAAAGTTCGCCAGGCTGCCCGAAGGCGGCTCGCCGAAAGCGGTGTCGGAGGGCATAATAAAGGATCTGGGCGGCGGCGGCATACGGTTCGTATCGAACGAGGCCGTTGACGAGGACGTCCGGATAAAGTGCATAATGATGCTTGGCGACGACTGCCTGGCCGTAGTCGGCACCGTCCTAGGCAAGCAGTTCTTCCCGAAGTCCAGCTATAAGTACCAGTACCGCATCCAGTTCACGGGCATCAATAAGCTGGATCAGGAGAAAGTCGTCCAATATATATTCAACGAGCAGCGCAAAAAAGCGGTAGGACTGGCGGTGCGATGATGAAAGCAACCATGCCGGGCGGCGAGCTGTATTTCGACGTGCTTCGGGAGCTGGGCAATATCGGAAGCTCCAACGCGATCACGGCGCTGTCGAAGATGCTGGGCGCGGACAAGGCTATGATCCATCTTCCGCGCATCCGGCTGCTCGGCTTCGCGGAAGCCGCCGCTATGGTGGGAGGCCCGGAGGAACAGGTGTTCGGTATGCTCGTAACGATAACGGGCGACCTCTCCGGGATGATCCTCTATATTATCAGGGCCGGCGAGGCTCGGACTCTGATACGCTACCTCTACGCTTCCGATCCGGACGGCGATGAATTCTGCGCCGAAATTTCGCGTGACAGAATTTTGAGTGACAGAATTTTGAGTGAAAGAATTTTGCGTGATTCAAGCAAAATCCAGTCAAGCAAAATTCAGTCAAGCAGAATTCGGCCAAACAAAATCCGGCCAGGCGAAATTTCTTTGAACCGGGCGAAATTCAGAGGGGACTTCAGCGATATGGATATTTCCGCCCTGACCGAGATGTGCAACATCCTCTCAACGGCATACCTCAATGCGCTCGGCCAGCTGACGGGCGTCAAGGTGTTTCCAAGCGTGCCTGTGCTGACGATGGATATGGCGGCGGCGGTATTTTCGGTACCCGCGATCGAGTTCGGAAAAGTGGCCGACTCGGCGCTTTTTATTGAGACTGTTTTCGGCGACGGCGCGACGTGTTCGCGCAGCTATTTTATTCTCGTGCCGGAGCCGTCCTCTTTCCATTTATTTCTCGGCTCCTTCGGGCTTTCGTAACCGCGGTATCGGTATACTGGAAGGAGCGGGGGAGAATAATGGACGGCAACACAATAATAGTAGGCATGGCGGATCTTCGCGCCGCCAGGCGGCCCGTCTCGCTGACGACGCTGGGTCTGGGCAGCTGCGTCGGTATCGCGCTGTTCGACAAGCTCAGCGGCGTGATCGGCATGGCGCATTGTATGCTTCCGGATTCCCGGCAAATTCAGAGCGGCGGCAACCCGGCCAAATTCGTCGATACGGCCGTCGTCAAGCTGATTCTCGAGATGGCGAGGATAGGCGCGCGTAAAGACCTGCTCCGCGCGAAGCTGGCCGGAGGAGCGCAGATGTTCGCCGGCGTCGGCATGAACGACATAATGCGTATAGGCGAGCGCAACGTGGAGGCCGCGATAACCACGCTGTCGGCGTACAATATCCCGATTATGGCGCGCGCGACAGGCGAATCGTTCGGGCGGACTATAACGCTGAGTTCACTGGACTATTCGCTTAACGTAAAGACTATTGAGCACGGCTGCAGAACTATATGAGGGGGGCGTCGGCGTGATTTTGGACAAATTGGACATAATCCTGACTATATTGGCGGTCGTCGTCGTTGGGGCCGTCAGCTATTTTGTGGGCGCTCCGAGCGATACGACCGCTCTGAGGATGGTTCTGGCAATTGTCGGCTTTTACGCCTTGGCGTTTTTAACAAAAATCTTCGTCAAAAGGGCTCTAAATTCTAACAATTCCGAAAGCAGCGATGTAATTATGTCCAATGGGTCCAAAGAAGGCTCAGAAAGCTAATAAGGCTAGGAATATTCTGAAAATTAATAAGAATTCAAGTAATTTACAATTGTTCTCGGAAAACAAAAAAATTAGTTGATCATTTTGTCGAAACTTGTTATAATAGTCTAGTAGCTTGGTGGGTTACGCGCTCTTGCGCAGTATTTTGGGGATTTATGTAATTCGCGCGGAGAGCGCAATCAACGGAAGGAACGTCGGGATGGAAAATATCGACAATATTTGGCGTGAATATCGAAAGGCCGCTGTGCCCGAGCACAAAGCCGCCCTCAAGGAGCAGCTTATTTTGAGATACGCTCACCTCGTCAAGTTCGTGGCGGGGCGGCTTAGCATACATATCGGCCAGCATGTTGAGTTCGACGATATGCTCAGTTACGGCATCTTCGGTCTTATCGACGCTATAGATAAGTTCGACTTCGATAAGGGCGTTAAGTTTGAGACATACGCGTCGCTTCGCATACGCGGTTCCATAATCGACTCGATCCGCAAGATGGATTGGGTGCCGCGGACGCTGCGGCAGAGGAACAAACTTCTGGATCAGGCTTTCGCGGATCTGGAGAACGAGCTGGGACGCGAGCCGACCGAATACGAGTTATCCGAGAAACTGGGCATATCGCTGTACGAAACGCAGGAGCTTATAAAGAAGTCGTCAGTCGCGACGCTGATCTCGCTGAACGACTACTTGGATCAGAACCACGAAACCGCGTTTATGTCCACGAGCGGCGCCGCGATAGATACGCCGGACACGCAGTACGAGAAGCAGGAAATACGCCAGATGCTGATCGACGCGATAGACAAACTGTCTGATAAGGAAAAAAAAGTAATAACACTGTACTACTTTGAGGATCTGACGCTGAAGGAAATCTCCGGCATCATGGGGGTAAGCGAGTCGCGCATATCCCAGATACACTCGAAGGCGGTGTCCAGGCTTAAGGCCAGGCTGGGCAAGTATAAGGCCGTTCTGTTTATGAACTGATACGTTTCGGGTTAGACAGAATCAGACAGAATGAGGAAAGGAGTTTTGGCCATGTCGATGAGGCCGATAGACCTGAAAGCGGCGCTGGGCAATTCTTACGAGGTGAACCGCGCTTCGGGAGCGGACGGGTCGCGCGCGGGGATGCAACAGGCGCATTTCGCCAGGCAGATGGATAAGGAAACCGTCCACGCGGAGCGCTTTGTGCGCGAATCGGATAAGGGCGCTCAGACCAACCCGGACGGCCGCGGTAACGGCTCGGGAGCGTTCGGCGGAGCCAAGAAGAAGAAAAAGAATCCGGAAGCCGCCGCCGCGCTCTCCGCGTACAAAAGTTCGAGCATAGTGGATATAAGGGTGTGACAGAATGGACGCTGTGATGATCGGCGTCGTCTTTTCGTTCATAGCGGGGGCGGCGATATTTATCGCGGGGCTGGCTTCGCGCCCGAAGAGCGGGAGCGGCGCGGAATCGTTTGAACAGATCAGCGAGGCCGTTTTCTCCGAACTGGACGAGAAGAAGGCGGAACTCCGAACCCTCTACGAGATGATAGGGGAGAAGGAGAAGATCCTTAAATCGGGGCGCAAGATCGACGTGTTCGTCGGGGCGGAGCGTCCGGCAGAACGCGTCCGCGCCGTGCCGCCCATGGCTCGCCGTGCCGCTCAAATGATAAAGAGCGGACGGAGCGTAACGGAGACGGCGAAAGAATTGGGAATAGGGCAGGGAGAGGTTCGGCTCATGGCGAATCTTTACGGTGACGGCAATGCGTAGCGCGCTGATCGGTCTGGGCGCGGGTATTATGATTATGTCCGCGGCGTTCGGATTTTTGTACGCTCGGGAGAAGGCGGGCTGGCGGTCAGCGGATGTGTCCGCGCCGACGGAAGACTCGATCGTGTCCGTCGAGGTGTCCCCGGAGGATCCGCCGTTTTTCGCGCCGATCGTGTCCACGCCGGAACCGACCGCCGCTCCGCCGTCCGAAGCGCCCGGTCCGACGGAGACGCGGCCCGCGTCCGAACAGCCTGCCGGGGATTTTGAGATAGACGTTCCCAAGGGCGTCGGATCGGGCGTTATTTGCGCGATGCTTGAAGATGCAGGCGCGGTCGCCGACGCTCGGGATTTTGAGCGGTTCCTCTATGAGAATGGCAAGGAAACGCGCTTGCGGTACGGAAAGATGCGTATACCTTACAATTCAGATTATTATGGAATTATGGAAATTATAAGCAATTAACGTGCGGCGCTGGTGTTTCCGCGCCGATTGCGCCCGACGGGAACAGCCGCTGTGTTCCGCGCTTATTAAATTTCATTGATTTCATGTACTGAAGCGGCGGAAAGACGTAATTTGCGGCACGCCGCTCCGCCATCTCTCCGCTCCCCCGCCCGGCACTCGTCTAGAGGCGGTGAGCGGACTTCGCGCGTTTATGAAATAAACGTATCATCGCCCTGCCGCCCCTTGACAAATCCCCGGATATGCCGTATCATATAATATTATATTATTTATTTTATTATCGTCGTTCCGCGGCCGCAACCCGGAGGGTGTCGAAATGCTGCGCAAGCTCAAGACCGTTAAATGGCAGGTCTTAGTCTTTATGGTTGGATTCGCGGTGATGGTTTCGGCGCTGGTTTCCGCTTTTTTCCTCTACCTTACATATGATTTCCAGAAGACGACCGTCATTCAGTCCGCGCAGTATAACTTGAAGCTTATGGCGGACACGATCGGCGCGGACATGAACGAAGTGGCGCGTCTGGCGGCTTTCAGCGCCAATACCGCCCAGATAACCGACTATTTCACCGCGCCCGCCCGCCGCGCCAAACCGATCGGCTCGGCCGCCTATGATCGTCTGCACGAGGAGTACGCGGGAAGCCGCTGCTCCGGATATGTCCAAAGACTGATCGTCACGGAGACAGACGGTTCGCGTCTGCTTCAGGTCGGCAATTTCAGCGTGGACAGTTACCCCGTGACAAAATACAGTCTGGCGCGGTTCGACGGACTGCTCCCCGGAGCGCCGTATGACTGGCGGCTCATTGGGCCGGACCCGTTCAACGCGGCGGCGAACGGCCAGTTCCTAGCTTTCTACTGCCCGGTGTACAGTTCCGCCAACCGCAGCGTAATCGGGCTTGCGATCGCGGAGACGTCCGCCGCCCTTATAACCGACAAGCTGACAAGTTATACCATGCCCGAGGGATCGGACATTTATATCTCGTTCGGCGACGAGACTTACCTCGTCGCCGGCGCGCGCGAACTTATCCCAGCGGAATCCGAAAACGCCAAGGGAGCAGCCGTCAGCTACGCCGTGCGGGACGGGCTGTCCATCGCGCAGACGCTGCCGCCCGCGCGTTTCCTGCCGTCGCTTAATAAGTGGGCACCGCTCCTGGTATTCATCTGCGCGGCGATAGCGGCGGTCGCTTTCATCATTATCAATCGGCTGGACAAAGGCGTTTCGCGGCCGGCGGCCCGTATCCGCGCCAAGCTCGTCGCGGCGGCGGACGGCGACTTCTCAGCGGATGTCTCGCTGGAATCGGACAGCGAGATGGGCGAGATTGGCGGCGGGGTCAACCACCTCTGCCGAAGCGCCGCCGCTCTCATGCGTGAGCGGCTCGACGACGAGACGCGCCGCCGCGACCTTGAGTACAGGATGCTGCAGGCGCAGATCAACCCGCACTTCCTGTACAACACGCTCAACTCGATCAAATGGATGGCTACGATCCAGAACGCGACCGGTATAGCCGAGATGACGACGTCGCTGTCGCGGCTGCTTAAGACCGTGTCCAAGGACACTCGCAAGGAAGTGACGCTAGCGGAGGAGCTGGATCTGCTTTCGGATTACGTTCTGATCCAGCGCTACCGTTATGGCGGCGGCATCGAGTTCGCCGTCGAGATCGAGTCGCCGGAACTGCTGGACGCGGTTATTCCGCGATTCTCTATCCAGCCGCTCGTCGAAAACGCGATTTTCCACGGCATAGAGCCGAAGGGCGCCGGGAGGATTGTCGTGTCCGCAAGACGCGAACCGGGCGGCGTCGCGGTGTCCGTATCCGACGACGGTGTCGGGATGAGCGCGGAGAATCTGGAAAAAATCCTCAGCTATGATAAAATTGACGAAAAAGATTGCCGCGGAGTGATCGGCTGCTTGGGCGTGCGGAACGTATCCGAGAGGGCGCGGCTGGCTTTCGGCGAGGGCTACGGACTGGCCGCCGAGAGCGAGCTGGGTTCGGGTACCAGGATGCGCCTGCTGATCCCGTACAAGGAGTGAAGACATGGTAAAACTGATGATCGTAGACGACGAACCTCTCGTGTGCGTGGGCGTGTCGTCCATGCTTAAATGGGAGGATATGGGCGTGGAGGTGGTCGCGACCGCGCGGAACGGCGGGCAGGCCGCCGAGCTTATTGAGAAGCTGCGTCCGCATATCGTTATCAGCGACATAAAAATGCCGGTCAAAAGCGGCGTCGATCTGGCGCGGGAATGCTCCGAAAAATACGGGCGCGTCCCTCTGTTTATCATGCTCACGAGCTATGAGGAGTTCGATTATGTTCATCAGGCGATTAAGCTTCAGGCGATCGACTACCTCATCAAACTGGAGCTTACGCCCGAGAGCTTGGCCGGGGCGGTCGAAAAAGCCATAAAGACTCTCGAGATGCACAATTGGAGCGGCTTTCCGGACGTATCCACGAGACGGGGCGGATCCGGCGAGAAGTTTTTCGCGCGGCTGTATAACGGTCTGTTCGACGATGAGGCCGACTTCGAGGCGCGCCGGGCCGAGCTTGGCCTCGAGTTCAGCTCGACCGCGTACTGCGCCGTCACGTGTTCGCTGTCGCGAAGCCAAAACGGGGACGACATGCGCCCGGACAAGCTTAACGCGCTGTTTGAAAGCGCCGCGAGGATGTTCCGCGAGACGGCCTCGAAGTCGTTCGTCTGCTACCCGACTTTTCCGGACGCCGAGCCGAGCCGTTTTATAACGGCCGTCTGCCTGGGTTCCGACGACGAGAAATCGTGGCGCGTTCCGCTCGAGGAGGCTCTTCTTGTCGCCGCCGAGATGGCGCAGAGTTACTTTGGTGTGAGCGTGCGCGCGTCGGTGGGGACGGTCGCGGCCAAGCCGTTTGAATTGCGCGAGAGTTACGCCTCCGCCGTCTTGCGCGAGACGTCCGCCGACGAGCGGCATCCGGTCGTATTCGCTTGGGACGGCGCGCCGTTCGGTGAGATAGTCGAGGACGAGTTCTCGTTCGCCGCCGCTCGCGACCAGATGACGCGCGCTTTCCGCGAATCGAACGCCGAACTGCTGGAGGAAGCCGTTAACGGCGTGATAGACTTTTTCGAGACGCGTCCGGGTCGGCTGGTCGGCGCGGTGGACGCCGCGTCGAATATACTTTACCTTATAATGAACACAATGACGGACGGCGCCGCGCTCATCGACCGCGTTTTCCGGGACGAGCCGGACGGTTACCGCAAACTGTACCGTTTGCGCGCGACGCGCGAGGTGACGGCGTGGCTGGCGCGGCTGCGCGACGAGTGCCGCGACACGCTGGCCGCGCGGCGGCTTAATTACAGACGGCAGATCATAGCGCGGGTGCAGGACTACATAGCGTCGAATCTCAATAAGAGGCTGAGTCTGAACGAAGTAGCGGCGGTGTTTAATTTCAGCCCGAATTATCTGTCCCAGTTGTTCGCGAAGTACACGGGGAAAGGATACGTGGAGTATATAACGAACATACGCGTCGAGACCGCGAAGCAGATGCTGCTCTCGGGAAACGGGAAGATATACGAGATCGCCGAAAAATTGGGGTTCGAGAACGCGTTTTATTTCAGCAAGGTGTTTAAGAAGGTCGTAGGGGTTTCACCGCGGAAGTATATTCAGAGCCTTGCTATCGCGGACACCAGGTGATGGGCGGCGCGACGCGCAGCCCCGGTCCATTCGTTGAGAATATTGTTTTCAAACAGTCCCGCGCCGCCGGTTATATCAGGCGAAATATGAGCGGCGGTATTTTTGCTTGGCCCGTCCACATAAAACAAATTATCCGGCGGAAAAGGCGCCGATTGGGCCGCGGTACTGATATGACTCTTTGTCGCAGTACGGACTTTGATACCGATGGAATCCAAAGAGACAATACGACGTTCACTAGTGTCATTCCCATCTTTTGCATATACAAAAAAACCTGACCTTGACCAGCGGTTTGGTCGCGTACAAGCTGTACGCCGGTCGTCAAATCCGGACGGCAAGTTATCCGTTTACAGCCGTTCTCAAAGACATACGACAGCGCGTTTAATACGCCGGATTTCTGAGCGCGGAATTCTGCGGGAAGGAATTTCGCTTGGACGAAGCATTTTCGCTTGAACGAAGTTTGCATCGCATTATCGTTTGAACCACACGATAATGCTTCGATTCACGCAAACTTCTGTCACGCGAAAATGCGACGCGAAATTCGCCAGGCAAAATTCGCGGGCGGCTTTAGGCGACGCGCGTTTTTCTTGTATCGCTTTTCGGTTATTCAAGCTACGCGATTTGAATTCGCGTAAGTCGCGCGTCGTTCCGGCGCGGAAAGCAAGCCGCCCCTAGAAAATCGTCCCAGACACAATAAGGCTCTCTGCCAGATTGGGCGCGTAAAAGCCGCTTTCGGGATACAGCGAGTTAAGCGCCACGCCGCCGTTTCTGACGGACGAATGGATAAAATTACCTTCGCCCAGATACATCGCCACGTGGCCGGGAAAATACAGCAGATCCCCCATGCGCGCCTCGTCGAGCGGGACGGACCGAACCGGGAAACTCGGATCCATACGCGCGTCGCGGCATATGACGCAGCCGTTCATATAGTACGCCATAAAGCACAGCCCCGAGCAGTCCACGCCCATGCCGGTCTTCCCGCCCCATCGGTACGGAGCGCCGAGAAACATCGACGCCGTCTTAACCACCCTCGAGCGGAAGTCGTCCGGGTCGCCGACAGGACTGTAGGCGTCGCCGCCAAGGGACGTATCCGCGACGTACCCGCCGAGTCCGCGCTCGCCCGATACCCGCGTAAAACCGTCCTCGCCGCCAAGGCACCACAGAGCCGCGCCCATCGGCAGCGACGACGCCACGGGCGACTTTATATTGGGATACGCGACGACGTCTCCGAACAGGCGCGCTATCGTCCGCCGGACGGCGCCGCGCGGCGCGGGACCGAAGTCGGACAGATCCGCGGCGGCGACATATCCCTTGTAGCCGTATTGCGTCCGTATCCCATAAAAACCGCCTTCCGACGACAGCGCCGTTACGCCCCACCCTAGCGGCAGCTCATCCGCCCGCTTAGACGACGCGTCGGGACGTTCGTAAACGGCGGCGACAGTTGCGCCGACCGTCAGAGGAAACGGGAAATTCTGCGGCATGTCGCCGCCCCCCTTTTCAAGACAGGAAAACACTGCCGTTATCAATGGACGCCGCCGCGCCCATCATGAGAGAAATATTCGGGAGCGTATGCCCGGCGGGCATCCCCGATACCACCGGTATTCCAAGCCCGGCGCAGGCGTCCGCTATAACCTCTTCCGCCGTGCCGCAATCGGTGAACGCGCCGAAGATCACCCCCGCGCATTCGGACAGCTTGCCGGACTGCCGCAGCTGCCACAGCAGCCTGTCGAGCTTATACGGCTCCTCGCCGATTTCTTCTATAAAAAGGATCCTGCCGCGCGTATCCATTTCGCAGGGAGTCCTGATCGACGACGCTATCAGGCTCAGATTGCCCCCGGTCAGCGGACCTTCGGCGTGTCCGTCCGAAAGGCTCTTGAGCAGGAACTCCCCTTGGGGTACTCCCGCCGCCGCCTTCCGGAAGCTCTCCGCGGATACGCTGAGCGCCGTCTTCTCCGCAGGCGTGAGCGCGGAACGCTCCGGCTCTTTGTACAGTCGGTAGAATTGCGTGGCGGGCATTGGGGTATGCGCCGCGCAGAACCCCAGCTTGCCCCAAAGCGCGATGAGCGCGGTTATGTCGCTGTACCCGGCGAAAAACTTCGGGCGGCCCGCTATCATATTGAGATCGAGCAGCGGTATGATCCGCTGAGCGCCGTACCCGCCCCGAAGCGCTATTATGCCATCGATAGCGGGGTCGGCGAACATCTCGTTTATATCGGCGGCGCGGAGCGCGTCCGTACCGGCCAGATAGCCGTCCCGCGCGAGAGCGTGCCGCCCCAGAACGGGCATAAAGCCCATAGCTTCGACGGACAGCATGGCCGCGTCCGCCCGTTCCGGCGCGACGGGTCCGCTCGGCGCCGCCAGTCCGACCCGCGAACCTTCCCTCAATACAGGGCGATACATAGGAATACCTCCGTAATGACCGCTTTATATTAATAATATGGATTCCGGGCGGCCGCTATGAAATACGTTTATCCTCTCAGCGGGGAAACACTTCCCCTTTGTCGCGAGAAACAGGTCTACTTTGTCCATTTGCACTTTACGCTACATCCAAATTAAGAACCTGTATTCATTAGTGGAATCGGCGGATTTCCGCGATGATTTTCCGCCGGGAGAGTACGCAAGTTTTTGGCTGATAAAGAACGACGGGAAATCAGCCGAAAAGACGTCGATTGCATCTATGAATACAGGTTCTAAAGTCACACCCAGCCAAGCCTTGCCGCAGGCTGCAAGGTTCGACCGAGTATTGTATTTATTACTCCAAAAATCACCATAGCGATATAATTAAAATCACCCACCCCCAAAACGAAGACCGCTTAAACTCGCGCTTTGTTTTGGGGGTGGGTGATTTTTCAATTATATTGGGTGGGTGATTTTTCAGTTGACATTTACACCAGCCAATTATCCCTGATTAGGCAAGTATTTATCCAAATACGCGTCCCTAACTCGCTTCAACTCCGTCCGAGGCAGCATAGCCAGCAATTTCCAACCTATGCCGAGCGTATCCTCGATCGCGCGGTCGGTCGTGAATCCCTGCGACACGTACTCGTCCTCGAAGGCCTCGGCGAAAGCCGCGTATTTCCGGTCGGTCTCGCTGAGCGCCGACTCGCCGAGGATCGTCGCCAGTTCCTTCGCGTCCTTGCCGCGCGAATACGCCGCGAAAAGCTGGTTCATCGTGTCGGCGTGGTCCTCGCGCGTCTTGCCCATGCCGATACCCTTATCCTTCAGGCGCGAGAGCGACGGCAGCACATCCACCGGCGGCTGTATGCCCTTCTTGTATAGGTCGCGGCTGAGGATTATCTGCCCCTCGGTGATGTAGCCCGTCAGGTCGGGGATCGGGTGGGTTTTGTCGTCCTCAGGCATCGTGAGTATCGGGATCATCGTGATCGAGCCGCGCTTGCCTTTTACGCGCCCCGCCCGCTCGTACAGCATGGCCAAATCGGTGTAGAGGTATCCCGGGTAGCCGCGCCGACCGGGCACCTCCTTCTTCGCCGCGGAAACCTCGCGCAGCGCCTCGGCGTAGTTGGTTATATCCGTGATGATCACGAGCACGTGCATATCCAGATCGAACGCGAGGTACTCAGCGGCTGTCAGCGCCAGGCGCGGCGTCGCGATACGCTCGACGGCCGGATCGTTCGCCAGGTTTACGAACACGACGGAACGGTCTATCGCGCCCGTGTCGCGGAAATCGCTGATGAAATAGTCCGCGTCCTCAAACGTTATGCCGACGGCGGCGAACACGACGGCGAAGTTCTCATTAGCGCCCAGCACTTTCGCCTGACGCGCGATCTGGACGGCCAAATTGGCGTGCGGCAATCCGCTGCCCGAGAATATCGGCAGTTTCTGTCCGCGCACCAGCGTGTTCAGCCCGTCGATAGCGGAAACGCCCGTCTGGATAAATTCCGACGGATAATCCCGCGCGGAGGGGTTGATCGGCGCGCCGTTCACGTCGAGCCGCTTTTCGGGGATGATTTCCGGGCCGCCGTCGATAGGATGGCCCATGCCGTTGTACACGCGTCCCAGTATGTCCGGGGAAACGCCGAAATCCAGACTCTTGCCGAGGAAGCGCACCTTACTTTCAGCCAGATTGATCCCCGCCGCCGACTCGAACAGCTGAACCAGCGCCGAGCCGCGGTTAACCTCCAGCACGCGGCAGCGGCGCGTCTCGCCGTTCGCCAGCTCGATCCGGCCCATCTCGTCATATTTGACGCCGGACACACCGGTAACGAGCATGAGCGGCCCGGCCACTTCCTGAATCGTGCGGTATTCCTTTATCATACGACCGTCTCCTTCCCCGGCGCCAGCGCCGCCAGCTCGGATTCCATAAAGGCTTCGATCGCGTCGTATTCCGCCGCGTAC
Organism: Clostridiales bacterium; assembly: GCA_031265685.1. GTDB lineage: Bacteria > Bacillota > Clostridia > Lachnospirales > WRAX01 > JAISCI01. The sequence continues at coordinate 34,621 of JAISCI010000045.1, read as the reverse complement.
TTGTCCTCGGCGGCGTACTTGGCGCGGCTGACCTGCTCCCGCGAGCGCAGCGCGATAATGCCGTGGATTGAGGCGCCCGCCGCGATAACGTCGCGCGCGAGGCGGTGGAACTTCATGATAAGCCCCAGCATACGCGCCTGCTTGCCCGGCGACGTGTACGTGTCCACCTCGTCGAAGGAGTTCTGGTGCAGAAAGTCCTCGCGGATCGACCGCGCCGTCTCAAGTATCAGCCGGTCGGCCCCGGACAGGCTGTCAACGCCGACGAGCTGGACTATCTCGTTCAGCTCGGCCTCGGTCTGCAGCAGGCGCATGGACTCGATCCGGTTCTTCGAGAAATCCGGCGATACGTTCGCGTCCAGCCACATATCGCCCATGCGCTGATATAGGGAATAGCTGGCCAGCCAGTTGATGGCCGGGAAATGCCGCTTATACGCCAGCTGCGCGTCCAGCCCCCAGAATACCTTGACGATGCGAAGCGTCGCCTGGCTGACCGGCTCGCTGGTGTCCCCGCCCGGCGGTGACACCGCGCCGATAGCGGATATTGTGCCGAACCTGCCGCCGCCCAGGCATTCCACGCGTCCCGCGCGCTCATAGAACTGCGCCAGACGGCTGCCAAGATAGGCGGGATAACCCTCCTCGCCGGGCATTTCCTCCAGGCGGCCGCTCATCTCGCGCAGCGCCTCGGCCCAGCGGCTCGTCGAGTCGGCCATCAGCGCGACGTTGTAGCCCATGTCGCGGTAGAACTCGGCGATCGTTATGCCGGTATAAATGGAAGCCTCCCGCGCGGCCACGGGCATGTTGGACGTGTTCGCGATCAGCACGGTGCGGTTCATCAGCGATTCGCCCGTTCGCGGATCCTTAAGCTCGGGAAACTCGAGCAGCACGTCGGTCATCTCGTTGCCGCGCTCGCCGCAGCCGATATAGACGACTATATCCACGTCCGACCACTTGGCGAGCTGGTGCTGGGTAACGGTCTTGCCGCTGCCGAAAGGCCCGGGGATGGCCGCCACGCCGCCTCGCGCTATCGGGAAGAACGTGTCGATAACGCGCTGCCCGGTGATAAGCGGCGCGTCCGGCATCAGCTTGCGGGCATAGGGCCGCTCGCGCCGGACGGGCCAGCGCTGCGTCATGGTGACGGGTATGTCCGCTCCCGAGCCGTCCGTTATAACAGCCACGGTATCCGTCACGGTGAAATCTCCGGACTTAATCTCTTTGACAATCCCGGACACGCCGGGCGGCGCCATGATCCTGCATTCGACGACGGGCGTCTCGCGCACGGAGCCGATTATGCCGCCCGCGGCGACGGCGTCCCCCGCTTTCACGGACGCCGTGAACGTCCATCGCTTCTCGCGGTCGAAGGCTTCGGCGGCGGCTCCGCGCGCTATCAGATCGCCGGTTTGGGCGTAGAGCTTTTCCATCGGGCGCTGGATGCCGTCGTAAATAGTCGAGATCATGCCCGGGCCAAGCTCGACGCTCATGGGCGCTCCGGTCGAAACGACGCTCTCCCCGGGGCCAAGCCCGCTCGTTTCCTCATATACCTGTATAGAGGCCAGATCGCCCCGCATCTCGATTATCTCGCCGATGAGGTTCATATCCGACACGCGAACAACGTCGAACATGTTCGCGTCTCTCATTCCCTCGGCGACGACCAGCGGCCCCGATACTTTCACGATTCTGCCTTCCGCCATATTTTTTCCCCTTTATTATTTAAGTCGGGGGACTGCCGTCCCCCGAACCCCCTCTGTGAAACGCCGGCTCTGTAAACGCCGGCTTCAGGGCGTTTACAATGGCGTTTACAATAGCGTTTACAATGGCGTTTACAAGGACATTTACAGTATATCCATCCCGGTGGCGCGCAGCGCGGTCCGGCGAAGCTCCTCAAGCCCGATGCCTCTTCCCCCGCCCGCGCCCGGGATAACGACGACCGCCGGGGTCGCCGCCTCGCGGTACGCCGCCGCTATATCCGGCGCGAGGACGTATATGTCCTCGGTTACGAATATTATAGCGCATTCGCGGACGAGCCTGGCGGCGACCGCCCGAGCCTCGTCCGCGCTCTCGGCGAACTCCGCCCGGAACCCGATCGCCCCGAAACCCGAAACCGTCTCGCGCGAGCCGATAACGCCAACTTTATACATAAGCTTCCCTCAGCGCCCCCTTGACGGCCTCCGCCGCGATCTTTGCCACGGGCGCCAGCAGCGCCAGCCGGACGTTCCGGATCTCAATCTCTTTGCCGATGGCGTAAGCGGCCACGGGCCGGAACGATATAGTCTCCGCTTTGACGGATTTCGCCAGCCGAATCAGCAGAGCGTCCCGCGCGCGGTCCAGATCGCCCGCCGCGCCGGATACCAGCGAGGCGTAATGCGTCGGAGCAAGCGCCCGGGCTTTGTTATCCGATTGGAACGCGGACTTAAAGAAAGACAGCGGCAGTTCCCCGCCCGGCGCGAACGCCGCCGCGAAGCCCGCCCACAAATCAGTCCGCGTAAACGCCGATATATTCGCGCAGTCAACGACGATACGCGCGTATTCTGTAAGGAAGGAATCGCCCGTGGCCGCCGCGTCTTCGGCCATTCGCCCGAGGGCGGCTCGGTCCAGCGCTATGTCGATTACGCGCGGATCGCCGGAACGGGCGTAAGCGTCGGACGCTTCGCGCTCCGCGCCGTCCAGGGCTTCCTCGTCCGCGAACCCTCCCGGCAGCTCATATCCGGCGCCGCCGCCCGCGACGCGCGACTTGACGCGGAGCTTCGCGTTATGGTAGTCGTTCCTGCCGAACAGAACGGACAGCACGCGCCGCTCATCCGGTATCAGCGAGCGGATCAGCGCGGTCAGCTTCGCGTATTCGGCGGAGGCCGCCGCGTCGGCGTTCCCGCCGGATACGTCGTAGCCCGCCTCGGCAAGCAGCCGGAACGCCTCGTCGGCGGAAGCGCACTCGGCTGCGCGAGCGATCGCCGCGCCGTCAAGCATACCCTTCTCGATGACGCGTAACCTGCCGACCGCGTACGGGTATTCCTTCGGCTTTTCCGTCCTCATGGCCGCCCCCCGCCCTCGCCGAAGAGGGCCGCCGCCGCCGCCGTTTCCGCCGCTTCGCGGTTCGCCTCGAATATCGCCGGAAAGACGCAGTTATACTCGATATCGCCGTCCGTGAGGATAAACCCGGGGGCGGGATACTCCGCGCGGCGGACTGTATAGCCTTCGCTCTCGAACATCTCGGCTGCCGCCCGGTCGCCGCCGCCCACCGTTACGACCGCGTTCGCGGAAGCCCCCGCCGACTTCGCCATGGCCGACAGCAGGCGCAGATAAGCGTCGGGATCGGTCTCGGGCAGGGCGGACAGCCTGATCTGCGCGAGGGCGACAGCCCTCTCGACACTGGCGCGCCGTCCGGCAAGCAGTTTTCTGGATGAAGACATTTTCGCCGCGGAGCCGCCCCGCAGACGGATGGCTTCGGCCTGTTTCGCGGCCTCGGCGGCTATCGCGCCGGAACTCTCCCGCGCCCTCCCGCGGGCTTCGGCAAGGATCTCGGCGGCTTTCGCGCGGGCGCCGGCGACGATGGTTTCGGCCTGGGCGCGGGCGCCTTGGAGTATCGCGTTTGTGATGCGATCCATGTTATCCCACCTGAATCCCGTTGACGGCAAGGAACGACGCGAGAAGGCCGAGTAGCGCGTATGTCTCGACTATAGCGGCGATTGTTATGGCCTTACCCGCCTCGCCCGAGCGCTTCGCGACCAGCCCGATACCAGCCGCCGCCGCCTTGCCCTGATATATTGCCGATAGCAGACCCGCGACCCCGACCGGTATCCCCGCGAACAGGAGCTGAATCCCCTGCTCCGCGCTGACGTCAACGGGGACGCCGCCCATCAGGCCGATCTTGATGAATATCAGTATTGCGATGATGAAGCCGTAGAGACCCTGCGTGCCGGGCAGCAGTTGCAGCACCAGCAGCTGCCCGAACTTAGACGGGTCCTCCGTCAGTACGCCGTCCACGGCCTCGCCGGCAAGTCCCGTGCCCTTCGCCGAGCCTATCCCCGCGAAGAGAGCCGCGATTACGGCGCCGAACAGCGCGAGCGCCTTGCCCGAAAATAGTGTGTTAAAGAACAATTCCATAGATCCATTCCTCCGTTATGTTGTTTTGGTATAGCGCGTTCTGCGCCGGAACGGCGTGAACGGCCTGCCGCCGCCCTCGTAGAACTTGCCGAAGAACTCGACGTAATGCAGCCGGCTGGTGTGGACGTATGTGCCGAGGGCGTTCACGAGGAAGTTGACCGTGTGCCCTATCAGCCACACGATTACGCCGAACGGACCCATCATACCCGCGAGGATATTGACGACGTATGATATGACCGCGGTCGTGAGACACAGCGCCAGAATGCGCGAGTAGCTGAGTATGTCCCCGGCGTAGGCCGTTATGCCGTAGAGCGCGCCAAGCCCCCCCGTTACCTTTCCGAAGCCCTTCGCGTCCCGCCCCGCCGTGAGGAAGATAAGCAAGGCTCCGACCGCGAACAGCCACAGGCCGGGCCGCGAAAGGTATGAAAATCCAGGCGCGACCATCGGCAGGCACAGACAGCAGGCGCCCGCTATGAAAATATACCAGAAGAAAACGTCAAACACCGCGTCCCGCGCGCGACCGCTCCTGATGAGGGTATATGCCTTCATCCCCATACCGGCGAAGATGTGAACGATGCCCGCCGCGAGCGACAGCCCGAGCATAAGCATAACGTCCGTCATCGGATCGATCAGGCGCGGTAAACCCGGTATAGCGTAGCCGAAGAAACTGTTCATCAGCAGGCCGGCCAGCGCCGTCGATACGCCGCAGATGGCGAGCAGCTTGATCAGCCCGCCCTCGCCGCGCCGGAATTTCCTGAGCCAGGCGAACGCGCCCAGACCGATCGTCATGATAAGCCCATAAGCCGCGTCGCCGAGCATGATACCGTAAAAGATGAAGTAGAACACGGCCAGCATCGGGTTGGGATCGGCGTCCGACGGGCCGGGGTAGCTGTACATCGCCGTTATTTCCTGGAAAGGCTCGACAAAACGGTTGTTTTTGAAGAATGTCGGCGGCGTTTCGCCCTCGTCCGGCGGATAGACGCGCGCCCAGGCGCCGAGCAGACTCATTTCCCGCGACAGCCGCTCGCCCTCCCCGTCCGGGATCCAGCCGGAGACGACGAACGCGCTCTTTGAGTAGAGCAGTTTTTCGGACTCGGCCAGACGGTCGGCCTCGGCGGATATTACGTCGTACAAGTTCTCGAAGTCGGGTTTGAGCAGCGAAAGCTCCTCCGCGCGCTCGCGCAGCGCGTCCATCTCGCATAGCAGCGCGGACTGTTCCTCCCGGTTCTTCCTCCGGGCTTCCAGCGGCGTCGCGCCGTCATAGGGTACGTCTATTATGGTGAGGCCGAACGGCTCCAGCAGTTTGATCAGCGCGTCGAAATCCGGTCTGTACGCTCCGACGACGACATATTTGCGGAATTTATCCTCCCACACAACCGGTATTTCCCCGGCGAGGCCCGATTCACGGACAGCCTTCTCGGCCGCGTCCATATCCGCCACGGCGGGGAAGCTGGCGCCCTCAAACCGCGCCCGCTTAGACTGCGCGGCTTGGCGCGATTTGTGCACGGATATCCAAGGGGTATGGCTCTCGCGGGCGCGCTCCGCCTCCGCGAAACGCTCGCGGACGTCGGCGAGCGCATCCGACGCGTCGATGAGGCTCCGCGCCTGATCGAACAGGGCGTTCTCGTCCGCGTCAGGATTGAACGCGGGAGGCTCGGCGAACAAGCCCGTTCTGACCCGCGCGTATTCCCCGGCTATCCCGATCGCCTTGCTGACGACCGTGAGACGCTTCCTCGCGCCGTCCAGCTCCGTCGAGAGCTTCCGCCGAGCGGCGGACGTGTCCGAACCCTCGGGGGGATCTTCCGGATCCTCGATTTGGACGAAGCCGAGGTCGCAGAGCCGCCCCAGGATACGGATGCGGTCCCCCGCCAGGCCGACTATGGCCGCTTTCGCCATTTTAACGATGGCCATACGCGGCGACCACCTCCCTTATGACGGCTTCGGCGGCTATGTCCATCCGCTTGTCGGCTAGGGCCGCCGCGGCCGCGGTGTCCGCGGCGGCTTCGGTCTCGGCTTCAGCCAGTGCGCCCCTAGCCTCGTCCTCAGACGTTTCCGCCGACCGCCGAGCGGCGGCGAAAGCTTCGGTTTCTGCCTCGGTCACGAGCCGCGCGGCTTCGGCCCGCGCTTCCGCGACGATCCGGTCGGCGTCCGCGCGTCCCTGACTGATGATGGCGTCCGCTTCAGCTTCAGCTTTCTCCACATCCACAAAAATCTGATTGATGATCAAGAAACCACACCCAATCTCAATTCAGTAACCTCAAGAATTTTCGCGGGTCCAAGCGAAAATTACCTCAAGAATTTTCGCGTGATCCGGGCGAAAATCACTTTGGAATTATAGCAAATACATCGGGAAATTGCAAATATTTTCGGGTAGAAATGCATTTGTTGAAGAAAACCGTTTCAGCAAGCTCTTTTTGCATTATGAGCTGACGCTTCCGCGCTGCCACGGTCGGGCAGTATTTTTTTCATGAACAATGAGGCTCCGTTGAAAAAATCTCCGCCCAGAGCCGCCCGAGAAGGTCGCCTTTGTCTTCGCGGGAACCCTGTTCTCCTTGACGCCGCCGCCGATTCTGTGAGTATATAAATGGACGGTCTAAGTCATATTGGGTAGGTGAGTTTTCTATTGTAATATACGACAGTTTACACTCGGCACGTCCAGCGAACTTTTTTCCGCCGCACTGTACAAATCCCCAGTTCCGTGGTATAATCTACGCAAATAAAATTAAGGTGTGAGAGAATGGGCGAAGTTGGGAATTTTCAGGAAAATATCCATAAAGCGGATTACCTTTCTCCGTATGCTGAAAAGCGAATAACGTCCGAAACGCTGGTGACGGGCGGAAACCGCCCCTCCGAGCTTCTGGACGGCGAGTGGAATTACGCTATCGACCAATACGACACATGCCTTCGCGCGAAATGGTATCAGGAGGAATACGCCGACGCGGACGGCAGGCCTTTCCCGCTCGACTTCAGCTTCGATCGCTGGCCGTCGATCCGCGTGCCCATGTGCTGGAACATGGCCGATCCGCGCTTCTTCCTGTACGAGGGCAGCGTAGTCTACACGCGCGTGTTCCGATACGCGCCGCGCGGCGAGGGGCGCGTGTTTCTGCGATTCGGCGCGGCGGCGCAAACCGCCTACGTGTTCCTTAACAAGAGGTACCTCGGCGTCCACTATGGCGGATCCACGCCGTTTTGCGTCGAAGCCACGGACCTTTTGACCGAATACAACCGCCTCGTCGTCGTCGTCAACAACACGCGCCGCCCCGACCTCATCCCCGCCGACAACACGGACTGGTTCAATTACGGCGGACTGTACCGTTCGGTCGAACTGCTGCGGCTCCCCGCGGAACACGTCCGCTCCGCTAAGGTATATTATAAGGAAGGGAAAATCAACGCGGCGGCGGACCTCACAGACGGCGGGACGGCGCGGATCGAAATACCCGAGCTGGGCATAGACGCCGCGATCCCCGCCGCGATCCCCGCCGCGCCCGAGCTGTGGTCGCCGGAGCGCCCCCGGTTGTACGACGTCAAAATCACATACGGCGGCGATATATGGACCGAGAGGATCGGGTTCCGTGATATAGCCGTTAATGGCCATAAAATCCTGCTGAACGGCGAGGAGATATTCCTCTCCGGCGTCTGCGCCCACGAGGAGAGCGTCGTAAACGGCAAGGCCGTCACCGAGGACGAGATCCGCGAGAACTTCCGCCTGGCCAAGGAGATGAACTGCCGGTTCATGCGGCTGGCGCACTATCCGCATACGGAGCTGGCCGCGCGTATCGCGGACGAGGTGGGACTGCTGCTGTGGGAGGAGATCCCGGTGTACTGGGCAATCGACTTCGCCGCGCCGAAGACGCTGGCCGACGCCAAGAATCAGCTGACCGAGCTGATCGTACGCGACTTTAACCGCGCGTCCGTCATAATATGGTCAGTCGGCAACGAGAACGCCGACACCGACGAGCGTCTCGCCTTCATGACGGCGCTGGCGCGGCTGGCGCGTTCGCTCGACCCGTCGCGTCTGCGCTCGGCCGCGTGCCTGGTGGATCACCATAAGCTGATCATAACCGACCGCCTGGCGAACGAGCTGGATATAATCGGCATAAACGAGTATTACGGATGGTACGAGCCGGACTTCTCGAAGCTGCCGAAGATATTTGAGAACAGCCGCCCGGCGAAGCCCGTCGTCATATCCGAGTTCGGCGCGGACGCCCGCTCCGGCTCGCGCGGCACGGTGGACGACCTGTACACCGAAGATCACCAGGCCGAGGTGTACCGCAAACAGATAGAGACGCTCCGCGCTATACCTTATGTGCGCGGCATAGCGCCTTGGATACTGTTCGAGTTCCGCTGCCCCAGGCGGCTGCACTATACGCAGAACGGCTACAACCTGAAAGGGCTGCTCTCGGCGGACAAGACCCGCAAAAAACCGTCATATTACCTTATGCGGAAATTCTATGAAGAGATAGGGTGACAGCGTGAATATACCCGTACTATCCATTATATGTATGGCGGTCTCGGCGCTCATGGCTTTCGGGATACCCATCGCGCTGTACGCGGCGCTCCGCAGGCGTTTCAGCCTTAAGTTCGTGCCCGCGCTGGCGGGGGCGGCGGTGTTCGTCGTATTTGTGCTGATACTGGAGTCGGCCATGCACCGGATGATACTGAATCCGGACGCGGACGGTAATATCGCGCTGATGGCGAACCCCGTTCTTTTCGTAACCTACGCCGCGCTGGCGGCGGGCGCATACGAGGAACTGGGGCGGCTGGCCGCGATGTGGCTGCTGCGCCGCAAGGACCGGTATACCGGCCCCGGAACCGCCATCGCCTACGGCATAGGCCACGGCGGTATCGAGTCGATACTCGTCGCGGGGCTTACGATGATCGCCACGATAATAATGTCCGTGATGATAAACGGCGGCTACTCCGATGTGCTGGGCACGGCGGAAACCGTCGCCGAATCCGCCGCGATCCTGGCCGGAACGCCCCCGGCTATGTTCCTCGCCAGCGGATTCGAGCGGATACTGGCCGTAGGGATACACCTGTCGCTGTCGGTCGTCGTCTGGGCGGCTCTTGAGAAAAACAAATGGTATCTCGTGCCCGCCGCGGTTCTCGTCCACGCGCTCTGCGACGTGCCAGCCGCCATGCTCCAGTGCGGGGTATACGACGACGTTCTGATCGCCGAGGCGCTGACGACGGTTATGGCGGTTTTGACCGCGCTGTTCGGGATATGGGTGTGGAAAACATTCGGGATAGGCAGTGAAACCGATTCCGCCGCCGGAACGGAGAGTGAGCAATGAATATAGCCTATGAAATAGAGCGGCTTATCGACTTCGGCTACGAAAAGAAGCTGCTGGAGAAAGACGACGTTATCCCGGCGCGCAACGCCCTGCTGGACTTTCTGCGCGTGCTGGAGCCATACGCGTTCGGCGAGGACGAGGCTCCGCCCGAGACGCCCGCCACCGCGAGGGACATCCTTGACAACATAGCGGACTATGCCGCCGGGATCGGCATAATCGTTAACGACACTCCCGTAACGCGAGACCTTTTGGACGCGCGCGTAATGGGCATGATAACGCCGAGGGCGAGCGAGGTGATAAGCAGGTTTCAGGCGATGGCGGCCGTTTCCCCGCGTCTCGCCACGGAGTACTTCTATACCCTCAGCCGCGACGTAAACTACATCCAGGTGGACCGCGTGGCCAGGAACCTCTACTGGCGGACCGAGACCGACGTGGGCGACCTGGAGATAACCGTCAATCTGTCCAAGCCCGAGAAGGACCCGAAGGACATAGCGGCGGCGCAATCCGCGCCGCAGTCGGGGTACCCCAAGTGCCTGCTCTGCAAGGAGAACGCGGGATACGCCGGGCACGCCGCCCATCCCGCGCGGCAGAACCTCCGGCTGGTTCCGATGCGGCTCGACGGAGAGGAATGGTATTTCCAGTACTCGCCGTATGTCTATTACAACGAGCATTGCATAGTGCTGAACAAGCGGCACGAGCCGATGGCTATAACCGACGGGACCTTCCGGCGGTTGTTTGCGTTCGTCGAGCAGCTGCCGCACTATTTCATCGGATCCAACGCCGACCTGCCGATCGTCGGCGGATCGATTCTGACGCACGACCATTTCCAAGGCGGCTGGCACGTGTTTCCGATGGAGATGGCGGACGTCTGCGCGCGGTATGCCCACCCGGCGTATCCGGACGTTACGGCGGCGCTCGTCGAGTGGCCGATCTCGACGATCCGGCTGACAAACGCGGACGAATCGCGCGACGCTTCGGCGCTGTGCTCGCTCTCATCGCGGATACTCTCGGCCTGGCGCGAATACGGCGACGAGAAGCTCGGCATATTCCCTTTCTCGGGGGGCACGCCGCACAACACCGTTACGCCGATAGCCCGCGTCAACGGGCGCGGGCATCTCGAGATAGACCTGGCTCTGCGCAACAACCGAACAGACGCGGAGCGCCCGATGGGGATATTCCATCCCCGGAACGCCTATCACCACATCAAAAGGGAAAATATCGGGCTTATCGAGGTTATGGGGCTGGCGGTTCTGCCGGCGCGGCTTGAGAATACGATCGCGCGGGTTGCGGCCATGCTGTCGGGCGGTGAGGCTTATCTCGCGGGCAGCGTCGCGGCGGATCCCGAGCTGGCGGCGCACGCCGACTGGATCGCCGGGATAATAGGGCGGTATGGCGCCGCCCTAGGCGCGGAGGAAGCCGAAGACGCCGTTAAGCGTGAGATCGGGCTGGTATTCCGCGACGTGCTGTCGGATTGCGGCGTGTTCAAACTGACGGACGAGGGGCGCGGGCGCTTCGCGGCGTTTATGGACAGCATGGGTTTCGTTCCGGCGGATTTACTATAAGGAGGGATAACAATGGCGGTAACAGTAAGGCCGTTCGGCGTGACGAAAGACGGGGAGTCCGTCGCCGAATACATGCTCACGAACGAGTCGGATCTGACCGTATGCCTTATTGACTATGGCGCGAGGATAACGAAGATCATAGTCCCGGACAAATCTGGCGCGGCGGCGGACGTGGCGCTGGGCTACGATACCGTGGAGGGCTACGAGGGAGACCGCGGTTCCTATTTCGGGGCGACGATCGGGCGTTTCGCGAACCGTATCGCGAGGGGGAAGTTCACGCTTAACGGCAGGGAGTACCGGCTTGCGCTCAACAACGGCGCGAATCATCTGCACGGCGGACCCGGCGGGTTCGACTCGCGCGTGTGGAGCGCGAAGACCGTCGCGGACGGAGTTCAGTTCTCACGCGTGTCGCCGGACGGCGAGGAGGGTTATCCGGGCAGCCTGACAGTATACGTCACGTACCGTCTCGCGGGCCGCTCGCTCGCGATAGAGTACGCGGCCATGAGCGACGCCGACACTATCGTCAACCTGACGAACCACGTGTTCATAAACCTTAACGGGCACGGAGTTGGCACTGTATACAACCATCGGCTTATGATCGACGCCATAGCCTACCTGCCGATCGATGGGACGAGCATACCGCTGGGCGCGCCAGTGCCCGTCGCGGGTACTCCGTTCGACTTCTTCAGCGTCGCGGCGGCCATCGGGGACCATATTGAGCTTAATGACCCGCAGCTGGCGGCTGGCGGCGGTTTCGACCACAACTACGTCCTCGACGGCGACGAGTACTTCAAGCGGGCCGCCGTGGTGGAATCGCCCGACACGGGCATAAGGATGACCGTATCCACCACGGAGCCGGGTGTGCAGTTCTATTCGGCCAACTTCCTGACGGGTCAGACCGGCAAAGGCGGAGCCGTCTACCGGAAGCGCGGCGCGCTGTGCCTGGAGACGCAGCACTATCCCGACGCCGTAAACCAGCCGTCCTATCCGACGGTTATCCTGCGGGCGGGCGAGATGTTCATGTCGAGTACCGTAATGAGCTTCTCTCTGTCGGACGAATGAGCGGAACGCGTCCGCCGCTCCCGCGGGAGGTTCTTCTGTCGGTTGAAAAGCCCGCGCGGTACCTCGGCGGGGAGGTCAACATGATCGCGAAGCCCGACTCGCCGGGCGTATCGCGCTTCGCGATAGTCTTTCCGGACGTATACGAGATCGGCATGAGCTGCCTTGGGCTTCAGATACTCTACTTCATGATCAACGCGCGGGACGATTTCGCGTGCGAGCGGGCGTTCGCGCCCTGGCCGGATATGGAGGCGCGCATGAGGGAACTGGGCGCCCCGCTGTTCTCGCTCGAGACGTACCGCCCGCTGGCGCGGTTCGATATGGTCGGCTTCACGCTGCAATACGAGATGTGCTACACAAACGTAGTCAACGCGCTGGATTTGGCGGGCATACCGATATTTGCGCGGGACCGGGGCGAAGGCTGGCCGATAATATGCGCGGGCGGCCCGTGCGCCGTAAACGCCGAACCCCTGGCCGAGGTGTTCGACTTCATCTATATAGGCGAGGCCGAGGGTACGCTGAGCGCCGTTCTGGACGAGTACGGCAAGCGGCGGTCCAAGTCCGGGTTTCTGCGGGCGATCGCGGGCATACCGGGCGTATACGTACCGTCGATGTACGATGTGTCGTATAACCCGGACGGGACGATAAAGTCGGTATCCCCGAACGACCCGGCCGCCCCCGCCGTGGCGGAAAAGGCCGCGCCGGGCGATTTCGCGTCGGCGTTCCACCCGGACAGGGCGCTGATACCGCTGATCGAGACGACGCACGACCGCGCCGCTCTCGATATATTCCGGGGATGTATCCGGGGATGCAGGTTCTGCCAGGCGGGGTTTATCTACCGGCCCGCCCGCGAGCGCGAACCGCGCGAGATCGCGGAGACGGCGCTCGGCGCGCTTGATTCCGGCGGGTATGACGAGCTGTCGCTGCTGTCGCTATCGACGGGCGACTATTCGCGTTTCCGCGAGCTGACGGCGCTGCTTTGCGAACCGCTGACGAAGCGCCGCGCCGCTCTGTCCCTGCCGTCGCTGCGCGTGGACGCGTTCGGATTGGACTTGGCCGAGCGGTTCGGCGACGGGCGCAAATCGTCGCTGACGTTCGCGCCGGAGGCCGGCAGTCAGCGCCTGCGCGACGTTATCAACAAGAATTTGACCGAGGACGATATATTGTCCGGATGCCGGCTGGCGTTCGAGCATGGCTGGCGGAAGGTGAAGCTGTATTTCATGACAGGTCTGCCCGGCGAGACCGACGCCGACGCGGCAGAGATCGCCCTGCTGTCCGAGCGCGTGGCGGCGGAGTTCTACCGTCTGCCGAAGGAGAAACGCCCGCGCCCGGTTTCGGTGTCCGTGTCGGCGTCGTGCTTCGTGCCGAAGCCGTTCACGCCCTTTCAGTGGGCGCCGCAGCTGGATACGGACGGGTTCCGCCGGCGGCACGCCGCGGTTAAATCGGCGATCCGGAGCCGGCAGGTCAGCTTCAAGCACCACGACGCGGACGTATCCGTGATCGAGGCGGCGCTGGCCCGCGGCGACCGGAGGCTGCTGCCCGTTATCATATCCGCCGTGGCGCGCGGCGCCAAGTTCGACGGATGGAGCGAGTTCTTCGACTATGGGATATGGGCGGAAGCGTTCGCCGAGAACGGTCTTTCGATAGAGTTCTACGCGTCGCGCCGGCGGGAATATTCCGAGATACTGCCGTGGGATCACATCAGCGTCGGCGTAAGCAAGGATTTCCTTATTGAGGAAGCCGAGCGGGCGCGGCGCGGCGAGACCACGCCGAACTGCCGCGAGCGCTGCTCCGGGTGCGGAGCTTCGAGATACGCGGCGGAGGGGGTGTGTGAACCGTGCCGAAACTGCGGCTGACATTTGAGAAGAGGGGCGCGGCCGCTTTCATCGGCCATCTGGACTTGCAAAGGGTTTTTCAGCGGGCGATAAGGCGCGGAGGCGTCCCCGCCGCCTATTCCGAGGGGTTCCATCCGCACCCGAAGCTAAGTTTCGCGCTGCCCTTGCCGCTCGGCATGGAAGGGCTGGCCGAATACGCTGATATCGAGACGACCGAGCCGGCGGAAGGCATTGCCCGCGCTCTCAGCCGCGCTCTGCCTTCCGGGATAACCGTGACCGGCGCGGAAGAGTTCGAGGGCAAAGGCAGCGCGGCGCGGGTCATACGCGCGGTCTATCGCGCGGAATTGCCGTCCGGCGCGGAGGTCAACGTGTCGCCGCCGTTTATCGTAATTAAGAAAGGCGCGGCTTTCGACGCCGCGGCGGACGTGTTCGCGCTTGAAGCGAGCGGGCGGACGATACGCGCGGAAATATCGGCGGGCGGCGAGCGGAGTCTGAGGCCGGACGCGCTGGTCGCGGCGATTACAGGCGAGTCGGCGTTCCCGCCGAACTCAATCATATACGTCAGGGAGCGATTGATTCTCAAATGAATCGTATCATTATCGACTGTGGCGACACGATAAGAACCGCCGTGACGGACGGCCGCGGACTGGTCGAGCTGCTGATCGACGAGCGCGAGCCGCGTTCCGCCGTCGGCGCGATTTTCGCCGGGGTCGTCCGCAGCGTTCTCCCGAGCCAGTTCGCTTTCGTGGACGTGGGTCTTTCGCGCAACGGCTTCCTCTTCCTCAACGACATCAAAGAATCGCGGCTGTACGATCCCGACGGCAGGCTGACGATAAAGCCCGGCTCGACGCTGGCCGTTCAGGTGGTTAAGGACGAAACCGCCGATAAAGGCGCGTATCTGACGACCCAGTTGTCTTTTTCGGGGCGTCTGTGCATACTTTTTAATACAGGCTATGATCGCGCGGGCGTATCGCTGTCGCGGAAGATAACGCGCGAGGACGAGCGGTCGCGGCTTAAGGCGGCCGCCGAGAGCGTTCTGCCCGTCGGATACGACGTCATCATCCGCACCAATTGCGAGGGGCGCGGCGCGGACGAGCTGACGTCCGAAATCAAATCGCTGCTGGCAAGGGCGGACAATCTGGACAAACGCTGGCGGTACCGCCGGACGCCATGCGTTATCGAGCGCGACGACGACGCGCTGACGCGGAATCTGCGCGACCTTTTCAGCGCGGAGATCGGCGAGGTCGTTATCAACAGCGAGAGCGAGGCCGAACGCGCCCGAGCCGCCGTCCGGGACTACTTTGACGGCGCGGAAGGGCGCGTGCGCTGCGTCCCGAGCGGCGACCTGATCGCCGATATGGGGCTGCGCCGCGACACGCGCCGCGTGCTGGATAAGAAGGTATGGCTCGCCTCGGGCGGGTTCCTTGTTATCGAGCGCACGGAGGCTTGCTGGGTTATCGACGTGAACAGCGGGCGCTTTCCCGGGCGGAAGGATCACGAATACTCCGCGCTGCGGCTGAATCTGGAGGCGGCGGCCGAGATAGCGCGGCAGGCGCGGCTGCGCAACCTTGGCGGGATAATTATAATCGATTTCATAGATATGCGCGAAAAGCAGAGCCGCGACGAATTGCTGGCGGAACTGAGCCGCGCTTTCGCGAGGGATCGGATCTCGTCCACCGTGGTCGGCATGACGGCGCTCGGGCTGGTCGAGGTTACGCGCAAGAAGACGCGCGAGCCGCTGATGGACGTTCTGGGCGCGGACAAAATATAAGAACCTGTATTGATAGATGGAATCGACGTCTTTTCGGCTGATTTCCCGTCGTTGATCGACGTTTGATGTTGTCTTAGACAACATCTGAATTTTGCTTGAATGAATTTTGCATCGCATTATCGTTTGAACCACACGATAATGCTTCGGACCACGCGAAATTCCATCACGCAAAATTCATCAAGCCATCTTCTTCGTCGTCAGCCAAGAACTTGCGTACTCTCTGAGTACGCGGCGTTTTCCGCTTCCTCGCCCGGCGAAAAATCATCGCGAAAATCCGCCGATTCCACTAATGAATACAGGTTCTAAAAAATCCAGGGAAGGGGTCTTTTGATATGGGGAAGCTGATCGGCGAGGGGCTTACGTTTGACGACGTGCTTCTCGTACCGGCGGAATCGAGCGTTCTGCCCAGCGAGACCGATATTGCCACACGTCTGACGAAAACGATAAAACTGAACGCGCCGATTATGTCCGCCGGGATGGACACCGTAACCGAGTCGCGCATGGCGATCGCGATGGCCCGCCAAGGCGGTATCGGTATAATCCACAAAAACATGGAAATCGAGCGCCAGGCGGCGGAAGTCGATAAGGTCAAGCGGTCGGAGCACGGCGTAATCCAGGATCCGTTCTCGCTGTCGCCAAACCATTATGTTTTCGAGGCGGAGGAACTGATGGGCAAATACCACATCAGCGGCGTACCGATTACCGAAAACGGCAAGCTGGCCGGCATCATCACGAACCGCGACATACGCTTCGAGACCGACCACAACAAGCGCATATTCGAGGTTATGACCAAAGAAGGGCTGATCACCGCGCCCGAGGGCACCGACGTGGACGCGGCGAAGCGGATACTGCTGCGCAGCAAGGTTGAGAAGCTGCCTATTGTGGACGAGAATAATATACTCAAAGGGTTAATAACGATCAAGGACATTGAGAAAGCGATCAAATACCCGAACTCCGCGAAGGACGAGAGTGGACGGCTGCTCGTCGGTGCGGCGGTCGGCGTGACGCGGGACGTGCTGCTCCGTGTCAACGCGCTCGCGGCGGCGAAGGTGGACGCGATAGTCCTCGACACCGCGCACGGACACCAGAAGGCCGTAATCGACACGCTGAAGCTTATCAAGACGAATTTCCCGAAGCTTCAGGTCATAGCCGGCAACGTCGCGACGGCGGCGGCCACGGTCACGCTGATAAGCGCCGGCGCGGACTGCGTTAAGGTCGGCATTGGCCCCGGTTCGATCTGCACCACGCGCGTTATCGCTGGCATCGGCGTGCCCCAGCTTACCGCCATTTTGGACTGCGCGGCGGCAGCCAAGCCCTACGGCATACCGATCATAGCGGACGGCGGCATAAAGTTCTCCGGGGATGTAACGAAAGCCATCGCGGCCGGCGCGGACGTCTGCATGATGGGCAGCATCTTCGCCGGGTGCGAGGAATCACCCGGAGCGACGGAGCTTTATCAGGGACGCAAATACAAGGTGTACCGCGGGATGGGCAGCCTGGCTGCTATGAGCGAAGGCGCGGGCGACAGATATTTCCAGAACGACAAGAAAAAGCTGGTGCCCGAAGGTGTGGAGGGCCGCACGGCTTATAAAGGATTCGTCGCCGACGAGGTATATCAGCTTTTGGGCGGGTTACGCTCGGGCATGGGCTATTGCGGGGCGCCTAACATAGCGTCGCTGAAGGCGAACGGCTCGTTTATCAAGATAACCGCCGCCGGCTTGCGCGAGAGCCATCCGCACGACATACAGATTACAAAGGAATCCCCAAACTATTCCATCGAGACGAAGGGCGGATATTGATGAAAAAGATCGCCAGTTTCACGGTCGATCACACAATGCTTCTGCCTGGCATGTATATCTCTCGCGTGGACGGCGACATAACGACGTACGACATGCGCGTCGTACGCCCGAACACTCCGCCGCCGCTCACGAACAGCGAGATGCACTCGTTTGAGCATATGTTCGCGACAGAGATACGAAACGGCCTGATCGGTCCGGATGTTATATACTTCGGGCCGATGGGCTGCCAGACGGGCTTCTACCTGCTCGTACGAAACCCGAACGAGGCCCGCGTCAACCGCGCGGTCGGCGACGCGCTTTCGGTGATCATGGGGCACACCGGGGCGGTCTACGGCGCGAGCGAGAAGGAATGCGGCAATTACGCCAATCTCGACCTGTCCGCCGCGAAGGCCGTCGCCGCGCGGTACATGAAGATTTTCAGCGGTATAGCCAATTACTGACACTGTTTCGGAATGAAGGTTGACATTTGTTTTTAAGGTTCGCGCCTCTGAAGTTTGCTTGGTTCACGCAAACTTCAAAGCCGCGCGAACGCGCTATCGCTCTTAAAAACAAATGTCACTATCTAACCCGAAACAGTATGACAAGGTGATAACATGAAAGGCGACTACTATCTCGCGATCGACATAGGCGCTTCAGGCGGGCGGCACATCCTCGGGCGCGTCGACGGCGGCAAACTGCGGCTCACCGAGGCGTACCGCTTCGCGAATGATTTCACGCGCGCTGACGGAGCGGACGTGTGGGACGTCCGCTCGCTCTACGCGAATATCCTCGCGGGAATGGCCAAATGCCGGGAGATGGGCGCGGTTCCGCGCTCCGCCGCGATAGACACGTGGGCGGTGGATTTCGTCCACCTGGACGCGGGCGGCGGCATGATCGGCCAGGCTGTGGCCTACCGCGACGCGCGCACGGACG
Source organism: Clostridiales bacterium (assembly GCA_031265685.1). Classification (GTDB taxonomy): domain Bacteria; phylum Bacillota; class Clostridia; order Lachnospirales; family WRAX01; genus JAISCI01. Next base: position 16,291 of record JAISCI010000045.1, on the reverse strand, counting down.
GGATGGACGCGGAAGTATACGCGGTCGTCCCTGAGGCGGAGCTTTACGCTCGGACGGGTGTTCAGCGCCAGATATTCAACACGATTTTCCAGCTGACGGCGGTCAGAAAAAAACAGCCGGAGCTGCTCGCGGCCACGTCCGCTATACTTATGCTGCCGGATTATTTCAATTACCTGCTGACGGGCGTGGCGACCAGCGAATACACCAACGCGTCCTCGACGGGGTTGCTGGACGCGCGGAGCGGCGGCTGGGACTATGAGCTGATCGGTCGGCTCGGTCTGCCGCGCGGCATATTCCTCCCGGTCGAAAAGCCGGGGCGGATACTGGGGCGACTCAGGCCGGAGACGGCCCGCGCCGTCGGGTACGATTGCGACGTGGCGCTGCCGGCCACGCACGACACGGGTTCCGCCGTGCTGGCGGCGGCGCGTTCAGACGGCGGCATATACATCAGCAGCGGCACGTGGTCGCTGATGGGCGTGGAACTGCCGCGCCCGGACACGTCCGAAGCCGCGCGGCGCCTGAATTTCACGAACGAGGGCGCTTTCGGCGGCGGCATACGCTTCCTCAAGAACATAATGGGGCTGTGGATGATCCAGCGCGTCAGGAAAGAGCTGGGCGGCGCTCCCTCTTTCGCGGAGCTGTGCGCCATGGCCGAGCGCGAGACGATACCGTCGCTGGTCGATCCCGATTTGCCGGGATTCCTCGCGCCGGAGAGCATGATCGGCGAGATCCGCCGCGCCTGCCGCGAGACGGGGCAGACCGAGCCGGAAACGCCCGGCGAGCTGGCGGCGGTCGTCTACAACTCGCTGGCCGAGTGCTACGGACGCGTGGCCGGGCAGCTCGAGTCCGTCACGGGCAGGACGTATCCCGTTATAAACGTGGTGGGCGGCGGCTCCAACGCCGATTACCTGAACCGGCTGACGGCGGTCAAGACGGGCAAGGCCGTGATCGCGGGGCCGTCCGAGGCGACGGCCGTCGGCAATATTCTGGCGCAGATGATCGCGTCGGGCGATTGCGCGGACGAGGGCGCGGCGCGGGAACTGGCGCGGGTTTCGTTTGACGCGAAGCGGTATGAGAGTGGCACCGGTCGCGATAAAATATAAGGAGGAAGTATTAATGGGAATTGTGGATTTGCTGAAATCGCTGGCAGATGGCATGTACGATGGAGAAAGGACGGATAGCGAAATGAACGGTGTTTCGTCCGGATTCTACATCGACAAAGGAACTCCTGTAAAATATCGGGAGGGGAAAAGCACAAAATTCTTCGATGGAAAAGAAAACACCAGAACGCCGGGCAAACGTACTGTGGAACGTTTTGAGACAGTTGAGGAGAAAACTACTTTTTTACAGAAGTATGGCTTTATTCAGGATATGTTTGGTAACCATCCTGAAGTTGTGGATTACAGCAAACAATACTATGAGGATAAAAAGAAGAAAAAGCAAGGGTAGCGTGAATGAGGGTTACTGATAAACAGCCTGACCGAAGGCGAACCGTTATTCTGGGTGCGGCTTACGCCTTTGTCTCCTATCAACGCGTCGGACGAGGGCGCGGCGCGGGCTTCGTTTGACGCGAAGCGGTATGAGAGTGGCACCGGTCGCGATAAATAAGGAGAAGAAGTTATGCGTAATGACTTTTGCGGGTTCAGGCAAAATTTAGTTGGAAAAGCCACCTGTTTTCTGTTCATGGCGCTGACGGCGCTTTCACCTACGGTTCCCGCCTTCGGGGGGGGGGGCGATCGTCAAGGATGGCCGGTACATCGCCGGTGAGCGTGATACCCAGCTTGTAAACGACCGCACTCGTCAAGTTCCGATTCGTGCTGAGCGCGCTGGGCGCTGGCGTTGATTAGATCCAGGAGACACAAACCGCCGTCGCCTACTTTCCGGACAAGTTCGTCGAGGTGACGATCGGCAGCTCGGTCGGCTTGGTCAACGGCGTGCCCGTCATGATGGACGCGCCCGCGTACATCAGCGATAACCGGACAATGGTTCCGCTGCGGTTCGTCAGCGAGGGCTTGGGATTCGGTGTGGATTACTACAAAGACACCATGAGTATCTACGGCGATCCGTGGGAACAGCAAGCCAATATCGACGCCATCGACATGCTCAACTGTGTCGAGAGTATCACCCCGGTTGACGGCAGCGTCAAGACGCTGATCAACGGCCGGGACATCGAATCCCTCATCCCGCCCGAGGGTTTGTCCGACGATGAGTTCGCCGACTGGGCCGTGTCGAACCTCGTCAACGACGATGGTTCCTACACTTTCACCACGAGCCGCGACTTCGATATAGACTTCGGCGGCGAAACCGTTACAGCGACCGCGGCGGCAAGCGTCGAGCGCGAACTGCTGCCCGGCATACCGGACGAGCCGCGCGGCGGCTATTACTATGACCCCGACGCGGGCCGATTCCGGTGGACGTTCGATATTTACCAGGTATTGCCCGGCCACCCAGTAATCGAGGGCGAGAAAACGCGCGAGGGAGCCAAGTGCGTCGCGGATCTGTGGCGAGCCGGGGCCAGCGCGGTTGATATAACGGACAAGTTGCTGCAAAAACTGGAGGACAAGCTGGTCGGCAAGGATCCGCGCGAGAACGGAGAATATAGCGACAAGGAGATGTCGGTCTACGCGCACAGCAAGATTATTGTCGATCTGACCATCGCAACGCCCGCCAAGCTGGCGACCGCGCCGTTCGGCGCGGACAGCGCCCTATTCAAAGTGCTGGCGGACGGGATGGAGTTTACGTCTCTGACTCTGTCGCCGCCGGAACACGTCACGGAACAGGATCTGGAAACCTACAAGGCGTTTCCGCCATGGAAACGCTCATGAATTTTCGCGGATTCAGGCGAAAATTACCTATGAATTTTCGCGGACTCAAGCGAAAATTACTCCTTAAGCAACTTCCGCCTAGCCGGCCAGTCCGGCATAACGCGCGTCATGATCGCCCAGAACCGCGCGCTGTGCGTGCCCTCGAGTATATGCGCTATCTCGTGCGCGACGACGTACTCCAAGCATTCGGGCGGCTTGGCCGCCAGCCGCGTACTGAGCCGGATACGCCGTTTGGCTGGCGTACAGCTGCCCCAGCGCGTGCGCATGTCCCGGAACGAAACGCTCTCGACTTTCGCGCCGAGCCGGACTTCCCATTCGGCGACGAGCGCCGTCGCCCGCCGCGTAAATTCCGCCGCGGGCGGATTCAGGCGAGGTTTTTCGGTGGCGGCGCGGCGGTTCGCGGCTATCCAATCAGCGTTTTTGGCGGCGAATTCGCGTCTGCCCGCTGCTCCTAGCGCGGGCGCGGAGAGATGAGGAAGTGTGACGTTAGTTTATTTATTTCGCCCCTTCAGTACATGAAATCATTGAAATATACATGGCGTTAGCGGATAAAGTGTGTTATAATATTTTACCTTTGAACAGACGCGCTTCTCCCCGAGCAAACACGCCCTCTTTCCGCGTAGTGCGTTTATAAAACGTCCGCTCACCGCGAAATAATTCTCTTGACAACTCCAGCCGGTTATGCGATAATTACCTAAGTTGATATCTAAAGCGTTGAGCGAGACGAGTAAGCCTGACGAAACCTCCAGAGAGCCGTCGGCGCCCGGATATCCGGGCATGGTGCGAGGCGGCGGCGTAGTCTTGCCGAATGGACTCGTGAGCGGGAACTGAACGGCGCGGCGGCCAAGTAGGGGACCCGGTTTTCCGCCGTTATCGGGATAGAGCGTAGGCCTTGGCCGGCGTTTGGTGTTGTCTGAGACGATGCCAAATCGTTTTCTTATTGTTCGCGCTCGAATGAGGCTTTACCGTTCCGTCCGCGGACGGCGAGGCGAATTGAGGTGGCACCGCGCGTAAGCGCCCTCTATGCTTTTGGCGTAGGGGGATTTTTATATTACTCACAATATGGAGGATGACCGAAATGAAAAACGTGCCGAACCGCGTTATTCTGCCGGAGAGCGAATTGCCGAGGCAATGGTACAACGTGCAGGCCGACATGCCCGAGCGTCACGACCCGTATATCAATCCTGGCACCGGCAAGCCCGCGACGTCCGAGGATTTCTACCCGATCTTCGCCGAGGAGCTGGCCCGGCAGGAGTTCTCGACCGAACGCTTCATCGACATACCGGACGAGGTGCGCGAACTTTACAAGACGTACCGCCCGTCGCCGTTGCACCGCGCTTATCGGCTCGAAAAGGCGCTGGACACGCCCGCGCGTATCTACTATAAGTACGAGGGCGGCAACACGTCGGGCAGTCACAAGCTCAACTCCGCTCTGCCGCAAGTATACTACAACAAGCGGCAGGGCATAACGCGCCTTACGACCGAAACCGGCGCGGGGCAATGGGGTACGGCGCTCGCGATGGCGGCGCGGTTCTTCGGGCTGGATCTCACCGTGTTCATGGTCAAGATCAGCTCGATGCAGAAGCCTTACCGCAAGGCCATTATGGAGACTTTCGGCGCGGACGTCGCCGCCAGCCCGTCAGATCGGACCGCATCCGGTCGGAAGATTCTGGAGCAGGATCCTGAGTGCCTCGGCAGTTTGGGCGTCGCCATCAGCGAAGCCGTCGAAATGGCCGTGACTACGCCGGGTTCGCGGTATGTGCTCGGATCCGTTCTGAACCAAGTATTGCTGCATCAGTCCGTGATCGGTCTCGAAGCGAAGCTTCAACTCGAAATGGTGGACGAGTACCCCGATCTGGTCATTGGCTGTTCGGGCGGCGGATCGAACATGGGCGGCCTTATGGCGCCGTTTATGCGGGACAGGCTCACAGGCGCGCGTAAGCCGTACTTCATCGCGGTGGAACCGGCGGCCTGCCCGTCGTTCACGCGCGGAAAGTACGCGTATGACTTCTGCGACACGGCAAAGGTGACGCCGCTCGCGCGGATGTACACGCTGGGCAGCGGATTTATGCCGTCGAGCATACACGCGGGAGGTCTGCGGTACCATGGCATGAGTCCCATACTTTCCAAGCTGTACCACGACGGGTTCCTCGACGAGGCGCGTGCCGAGAAGCAGAACGACGTGTTCGCGGCGGCGAAGCTGTTCGCCGGGGAAGAAGGCATACTGCCCGCGCCGGAATCGTCCCACGCGATCAAAGCCGCTATTGACGAGGCGCTGCGCTGCAAGCAGTCCGGCGAGGCGAGGACGATACTCTTCGGACTGAGCGGACACGGGCATTTCGATATGGGCGCGTATATTTCGTACAACGAAGGGTCTATAACGGATTATATACCTACAGATGAGGAACTGCAAAAGGGCTTCGATACGCTGCCTAAGGTGGAGTGACGCCATCTTCCATTTGATAATAGTATGATAGATACCGTCTCAGTTACGCCCCGTCCGATTTGGGCGGGGCGCGCCTTCTTGACGTACGGTTTTTATCAGTGCCGACAAGCCAGTACCACTCGGCGTATCTCGCTCATACATCTCATACGGTTCGATCCCTTGCCGTGTGCGCTTGGAGTCAAACGAAGATTTCTTGCGCGCCGGAATCGTCCCATGCTTATCAGCGAGATGTTGCGTGGCAAGCGCGCTGGCGGGGCGGTTGTAAGCGCGTCTGTGGCGAATCCCCCCCCCGCCAGCGCGGAAACCGAGGCGGTGACCGGTCGAGCGTCGGTATATCGCTGGCGCCGATCTGGCACAGCGCGATGCCGTGAGTGAATTTCGCATCGCATTATCGCTTGGATGAATTTCGCGTGATTCACGCGAAATTCCTTCCGGATTGGTCATGCCGCCCAGAACAGTCAAAGTATTCGACTTAGTTTGAAGATTCATCTCGATCACGGCGTCAGAGGCAGCGGGCAGGCGTTCTGCTCGCCCGCCGTGTAAAATATTTTCGTCTGGACGGGCTTCGTCGCGTAAAGGTCGAGGTTGACTATGTAGGATTTTGCTATATAATCCACTCCTTACGAAATTTGTCTGACAGAATTTTGCTTGGAGCCGCAAAGAAATTTCGCATCGCATTTTCGCACGATGGGATTCCGCCTGAACCCGCAAAATTCCTTGGGTGAATTTCGCCTGGAACCCGCGAAATTCCGTCCCGCAAATTTCCTTAATAAAATTCGACGGTCTGCCATTCGCACGCGCCGTCGCATGTGATGGTCGTCTCGCTGATTCACCGCTTCTTCCAGCTCGCCAGCAAGGTTCGGCACAGTGACAAAGAGAACGTTTTTTCCGGTCACACAGGCGGCAGCGCCAAGGGCGGCAGCGCGGAAATTGTCGCGTTCAATGCCATGGGTTTGCGCTTTTGTTTGAATCAGCGGTTCCGGCGGAATAAGCTCGGCATACGCTTAACGGACGCAAAAGTGCGCCCTGCCGGGGGCGTTTCGCGCCTGTCGGCGCGAAATAAAACAAAAACAAAGGAGTTTTGCCTATGGCGATATACCACCTGCATTTGCAAATCATCACTCACGGCGAGGGAAATCTGCCGTTGCCGACGCTTAGTCCTTCTTGCCGTCGCGCCAGCGTATCATGGCGTATTTCGGCACTTTTCCAGCCTGCGTTTGAAGGCCTCTATGCGCGGGACGTCCGGGAATTTCACCTTGATCGGCGTTCGAATTTGCCTAGGAAGTTTGCGTGAATCGAAGAAATTTCGATGTAAACTTCTAAAGCACATTCGAGCCGCCTTCTTGATTCGAGTAATAAATACATATACAGCATATACAGTGCATCCGACAAAACGCCCGATTTTTTGCGCGCAAGGTCGATAAGAGTAAATATTTGTATTTGTTTGGCTATTGCAATTAGGACGGCAAGGTTGTATACTGTAAGAAATTGGTATAAAAACCATTATTCTAACGGAGGGATCACTGTGGAACAAAACGCGATCAAGGTACTGCTGGCGGACGACAATAAGGACTTCTGCGACGTGCTGTCTAGTTATTTGGAAAAACAGAGCGACATAACCGTCGTGGACGTGGCGCATGACGGTATCGAGACATACATCAAGCTGCAGGAACACAAACCAGACGTGCTAATCTTGGATGGGATCATGCCGAAACTCGACGGCATCGGCGTTCTGGAGAAATTGACCGCGCAGAACGCCGCCGCTCGCCGCCCGATCGTCATCATGCTGTCGGCAGTGACGCAGGAGAAGATAACGCAAAAAGCGATTGATCTGGGCGTGGATTACTACATGGCAAAGCCTTTCGATATGGACGCGCTGGTGACGCGCATCCGTCAGCTCAAAGAAAGCGCGCGGCCCGGCAGACAGGTGATGAAGCCGGGCGACGGGCTTACGCTGGAGGCGAAAGTGACGAACGTGCTGCACGAGATAGGAGTCCCGGCGCACATACGCGGGTACCACTACATGCGTGAGGCGATCATGATGTCGGTTGAGGACTTGGACGTACTCAATTATATCACCAAAGAGCTTTATCCGTCCATCGCGAAGAAGTGCGGCACTACGCCGAGCCGCGTGGAACGCGCGATCCGCCACGCGATAGAGGTAGCGTTCAGCCGCGGCAAGATCGACGTTATCGACAGCCTTTTCGGCTACACCGTGAACACGCACAAAGGTAAGCCGACAAATTCGGAGTTTATCGCGCTGATCGCGGACAGGCTGCGAATCGAGATGAAGGCCAGCTAATATTAGCGCCGCGTGGCTTGCTAATCCCGATTAAATCAGCAGACAAGATTTTTCAAAGCAACGCGTGTCCGCGCTAAAATTACCTTGGTTCAGGCGCGGACTTGAAAAATATTGTCCGTACTTTAACGGGATTAGTATCAGCGCGGCGTTTTGCCGCCCGTGAAACTGACCAGCATTCCGGCGGCGATACAGGAATAATACGTGGCCGCCCGCCAAATCAGCGTCGCGAACAGGATCAGCTCGGCGGGGAAGAACAATCCGAAGAAGAGGTAGAAGCTGCCCTCGGCGGCGCCGGATCCGCCCGGCAACGGGAAAAACGCCGAGATCAGCGCTATCAGGGCGTTCGCGGAAACCATATCCCAGAGAGCCGCGGCCCGCAGGTCGAAAGAGCGGTACACGCAATAGGGTATCGAATAGTACACGAACAGTTCGGCGAACGTCGTGAGCACGGCTATGACGACCGTCAGCGGTCTGTCGCGAAACGCCGGGACGGAACCGTGGAACACGGCTATCTCCTTCGCGACGCGGGCGGACGCAGCTTCTTCGTCCTTGATAAGGCGAGCCTTCGACAGCGCGGCTATGACCACCCTCGCCGCGGCCTTCGTTACGCCCGGTCTGACGCAGACTAGGACGACGCAGAGGATAAATATCATATTAGAAAAGAAACCCCAGACGACGAGCGGGTTAAGGCGCTCAATCTTCCCGGAAAAGAAGCGGTTTCCCGCGAAAAACGTCACGACGCCGAAAACGATCAGCGCCGCCTGGTATATGATTGATTTAACCGTTATGACCGAACCCGCGTCGCCCGCCGAGATGCCCGTCCGCGACATATCGTATATCTGCATGGGCTGACCGCCTGTAGCGAACGGAGTCAGCGCGCTGTATAAAAGGCCGATCATCCCGCTCCGGAACGAATACCGGTAACGATAACCCGGCGCTTTCGTCCTTGTCAGGATGTTGAGCGTCAGCGTCTCCAGCGCCCAGTACACGAGCGCAAGCCCGAAAGCCGCCGCCAGCCAGCCTTTGCCCAGCGCCGCGGCGGCCTTTATCAGAGCGGTTCCGCCTGTGTTGTATACCGCCAGCGACAGCACGGCGGCGGAGACCGCGATAGTCGCTATCCCGAACCAATTTTTTCTGAGGAAATTTCGCATTTCAGGTCTCCAGACTGAACTCCCGCGCGCCCGATGGGTCATTGCGGCGGAGTATCTCGCGATAGAATCCGCGCCAAGCGGCTATTGCCCGCGGTTCGCCGTATTCTTGGGCGGCGCGGCGCGACGCTTCGGCGTACCGGGCGTACGCGCCGGCGTCCGACGCCATTTCGCGTATCCTCCCGGCGAATCCGGCAGGGCCGTCCGCCTTGGCGTACATGCCGCCTAGTATGCCCCGGTAGACGTCCACATCCCGCAGCAGGATCGGCTTGCCGCACGCGACAGCCTCCAGTATCGTCATCGGGAACAGCTCGTCGAAGCTGGGGAGGAACATCATATCGCACGCGTTATACAACGCGTTCATGCGCGACCGCTCCACCATGCCGACGAACCGCAGATTATCCGGCGGATTCCGCGTCAGCCGCTTGATGGCGTCGTGGCCGTCGCTCCACCGGCCGAACGAAAATCCTCCGGCCCAGATAAAGCTGGTTTCCGGACATAGACGCGCCGTCTCAGCGAAGTCGAATATACCCTTGCGCGTCTGAAGCTGCCCCGCCCCGACGACAGCGAACGCGTCCGGCGCGATACCGAACTCGGCGCGGAACTCGGCGCGCCGCTCAGGCTCCGGCCTGAAGCGCTCGGGCGAGACGAAATTGGGTATATACACCAGCTTGGGCCGGTTGAGGTCATAACGGCGCAATTTATCCATCACCTCGGGATTGACCGCCACAAGATAATCCATGCTGTTATAAAAATGTATCAGATATTTGCTGAACACGGAGAAATACAGCGGATTAAGCCGCAGACTTCCCTTCAGCGTCTCGGGCAGAAAATGTACGAAGGCTACGTTGACCGCGCGGCGCCCGCGCGTCAGTCTCTCCGCGTAGTATTCTAGGTTAACGGTATGATAATGCATTATGTCGCAAATTTTCTTGGAATTTTCGTATATCTCAAACTCATCCGAAAGCTCGCGCAAAAGCAGGGAGGTTAATTCCTCGTAACACGACCCGACGCCCTGCCCCGGAACGGTTTGCGCCGAGGAGCGCATATTTACGGACGGCATAACATCACCCCTTTTATCTTAATATAGTATATTACGAAACAGCCGCAGTCTTGTCTTATCACTATAACGCATTACAGCGGCTTTGTCAAACGGACGATATAACATAAGGAGGTTTTGTTATGGACCTAACGTCAATAGCGCTCGCGGCGGCGGCGTTAAAACAATTGAACATACCCACGCCGGACGGAACCGCGCCGGCGGCGAAGCAGCCGGACATACCGGCGCCGGAAGCGCCGGAGCCGTTCTCCGCGCCGATATTCCCCGCGCCGATGAAGCCGGAAACCAAGACCGCCGTCCGCGCGCTGCAGAGGGCGGGTATGCCCGCCAACGATAAGAATACGCCGCTGGCCGTCCGCGCGCTCAAGCTGTTCGGCGGCGACGAGAATAAAGCCATGTTCGCGGTGCGATCAAATCTGCCGCTGACGGCGGCGACAGAGCGGATAGTAACGGCCGCCGCGTCTCATCAGCTGGACGTTACCAGACTTACCGCGGAACTGCTGGCGGAGGAACCGCCGGACACCGCTGAGATTCCGGCGTTTCCGAGGCCGAAAGCGACGGCCGTCATGCCCGACCCGGCGGAACCGGCGGCGGGCGCACCGCCTTCCGCGCCGGACAAAGCCCAAACAGTTTCCCGGCTTACGCCGGAAACTCTTCCGCCGCGATCCAATCCCCCCGAGGATAAAACTCCCGCCGAAACGCCGTCCCCGGCTAGCGAACCGGCGCGGGAGCCTGAACCGGAGACGCGCGAGGAAAACCGTCCGTTCCCGAGCCGCGCGGAGGAGCTGGCCGCTAAACCAGGCGGCAATATAAAGGAAGTCTCCGCCGCGCTAACTGCCATACGCAAGACGGCGCGGCGTATCCGACGAAGCCTGGAACGCGCCCTCCCGCCCGATAGAGACGTCAGGTCAGGCCGCTCAGAATCCCGCTGCTCCTCTCGGGATTCGGCCCGCGCCGCGCGAGCGGCTGCGTCAGCGCCGAGGGAAGCGGAGCGGTATGGTATTTTGCGTGATTCAAGCAAAATGCATGGTATTTTGAGTGATTCAAGCAAAATTCATCATCTGGCGCGTCAAATAGAGGAAGCGACGGACTTTTTCGCGCGGAGAAACGATCCGGTATACGCCCAGATACCGATACTGGCGGAGAGCGGCGCGAGGACGGCGGAACTGTTCGTGTTCCGGCGCGGCGGCAGGCCCAAGCCAGGAGACGTTCCGGCGTCCGCGCTCGTGTCGGTCGATACGGCGCGGTTCGGGCGCGCCGAAGCCCATATTCAGAAAACGGGCGCCGCCGCGCGTATAACATTCCGCGTCACGCCGGACGCGGCGGCGGTATTCGCGGAGCGCTCCGCCGAGCTGTCGTCGCTGCTGTCGGCTGTCGGCGTTACACTCGCGTCGCTCGCGTTCGAGACGGACGCGCCCAGGTTCTCACTCGGCGACCCGGAACCCGGAACGATACGCCCACAGCCCCTTGAGCCGTTCCGTGAATGGAAGGCGTGAACGCGTTTGAATCTCATTCATATCTCATATCCCATGATTTTTCGCGCATACTAACAAAAAACGAAAGCAGGCCGCCCTATGCCGACCGCCGAGATCCTTCCCGCAAAAAACGGCGAGAACACGCTGATTCTTACAATAAACGGCAAGAAAACTTATATCCACAGCGCGTATGACCCGGGCGCGGAGGGACGACGGCTGGCGGCGGAGCTGAACGCCCCGGAGGACGCCGAGGTAGTGGCGTTTGGACGCGGACTGGGCTATCACCTCGCCGCGCTCGCGCCGCGACCGGTCGTCGCGGTCGAGCCTTCGGAGGAGATCGCGGCGATTTGCGGCGGCGGAGCGTTGCCGCTTTCGGACGGCCTCACCGAAGCCATCCGCCGCGGGCTGACGAAACCCGCAGTTGTGTTCGTCCATCCAGTCTATCGGCGGCTCTTCCCCGAGGCGTGCGCGCGGTTCCTGTGGGCGGCAAAAGAAGCCTTCGCGGCCAGGATCGTTGACTCCAATACGTTGTCGGCGCTGGCGGAGACGTGGCAGGGCGCGATGTACGCGAATCTCAGACGGATCGCGCGGTCGGAATCAATCGCGGCGCTTCGCGGCGTGTTCGCCGGGCGGACCGCCGTAATCTGCGGAGCGGGGCCGTCGCTCAACGAGGATTTGGACGCGGTCCGAGCCGGAACCCGCGCCACGGTTATCTGCGCATACACAGCGCTTCCGGCGCTCCGGGCGGCGGGTATCGCCCCCGCGTTTGTCGTGTCTGTGGACGCAAACCAGTGCGCGAAGGGCGACGCGCTGCTCGCGCCCGGGCGGCAGCCCGAACCCGTCCCCGAAACGCTGCTCTGGTCGGAGACGACCGATCCCCGGCTACTCGCGCGGCACACGGGGAAATCGTATTTCATGTGCTCGTCGCCGTTCGTCCGCGATACGCTGGTCAGGGCAGGTCTTACGGCGGCTGGCGTCGAGCACGGCCCGTCCGTGATATGCGCGGCGCTGTCCGCCGCCCGGTACATGGGGTTTTCTTCTATTATATTCGCCGGAATGGATCTGTGTGTGTCCGAAACGCGGACGCACGCCGCCGGTACGGTCTATGACGCCGGCGCGGAGCGCTCCGCCGAGAAGATCCGCGAAAACGGCCTGAGAGTCCGGGTGAAGGGCGGCGGCACGGCGTTCACGACCCCGGCGATGCTGAGTTTCAAGGTCTGGATAGAGCGGTTTATCCGACAAAATTCAAAAATTGTATTTTGTAATCTTACCGCTCGCGGCGCTGAGATTGAGGGCGCGGAAGACATCTCCGCGATGGCCGCGGCGCCCGGTGAGCAGCCTGATACGATGGATATATTCTACTCAGCCGACGAGGACAAAGCGCTGATCTTCGAAGGATATGTCCGCGACGCTCTGTCGAGGCTGGCCGCGCTTCGGCCTATAGCGGAGCGCGCGCTCGAGATATGCGGCGTCGATCCGGACGCGCGCGCGATGGTCCAGCTTGCGCGAATAGACCGCGAAATCCGCGCAAACCGCGCAGCCGTCGAAGCGGCGGTGTACATGTTCGAGCGCCGCTGGCGCGAGGGCGAGTCGTCGAGTGGAAAAATGGCGAAAAGCCGCGCGTTTTACGGCGCTGTCGCCGAATGCGCGAAATTTGCGGAACTTTCGGAATTTAGAAAAAAGGAGAGATAAGATGAGCGAGGCGGACGACACGCGGACACGGCGCGAACTGGCCGAAAGCGCCCGCGAATATCTGGCGCGGTTCATACCGTCCGCCGAGTGGCTGGCCGGAGCGTTGCGCAGGGATGAAGCCGCGCCCGGCCTTATTTATGACGTGTCCGAAGGGATCGCCTGGCTGGCAAAAGCGCTGACGCTCACGAGCGCCGAGACGGGCTTCGCGCCGGACGCCGCCCAAGCCGCCGACATAGTCCGGGCGATATATTATGGCGTGGATAACGGCGACAGCGGGTACATCGCGGACGCGCTCGAATACGAGGCGATTCCGGCGGCGCGGAGCTGGCTCGACGCGATATGCTGACGGCGTTCTCCGATGTCAACAGATCCGGCGGCCCTCGACCGTGCTGAGATTCACGATTGAAGTTTCCGACGCTCATTATTTATGGCGTTTTTGTTTACAGTAAAAATTTTGTACTATAATAAGCGGGGGCGCGGTCAGTTGACAAATACAACCGCTCCTCTTCCGCAATCTCCCGCAGACAGATGTCAAGCTCGTCCGAGTGCTTTGCGCGGCGCCTTTGTACTTCGGCGCAGCGGTCATATATACTTTTTATCTAATGTATCCACGCGCAGCCGCCGCGCGGCCTAAAACACCCACGCGATTATGTAAAGCGCCGCCAGGCCCGGCAGGCCCAGCAGCGCGCACACCGCCACCGTAACGACGTTTATCCCTACGGGAGCGATCGGGAGAAGCGAGTTAATAAGAGCGATAAGAATCATTCCGCACACCGCCCGCAGCGTCAGGCGCAGAGCGTCCTTAAGCATTTTTCGGAATATCAGCGCCAGCAGCAGAAGGGCGCAGAGAGCTATCCCCAGAACTATCGCCGTAGCCGTGTCCAAGACAAACATCATATCAGCCCCTGTCACTCCGCCCGCGTTTCCCGCGACTTGCACAGACTCAGGAAATATTCGTGCTTCTTATTCAGCGCGTATATTTCATAGATGCAGCTATCGATCAAAATGTCGTTGGTTTGGTTGTTCAGGTTGTTGTAGGCTACCTCAAGCCGTGTTTCCAAGCCTTTCAGGATATCGGAGAATTCCGGGTCGGGCTGTTCCGCGCGCTTGCCGCCGCGTCCTTTCGTTTTGCCGGCGTTTGATGTCGTCTTGGACAACATCAAGCCATCTTCCCGTCGAATGGCGGCGCTGCCGCCCTGTATCGGCGCGATGTACATTATTTACCACCTCTTAATAGAGTATTACCTCTATATGGAATTTTATGCCGGTCAGACAAAAAGTTTCCATGTATGTTGCCGCAAAGGCGCTTCACGTCGAAAATCTGGAAAGAGAGTATTTTTTCGCGGCAAAAAACAATTGCGCGATCTCCCGTCGTCTGTTATAATACTCCCATTAAATGTTAAGGCGGTGCGCGTATGCGGATGCGTGTGGACGAGGGCAGACGCTGCCTTATCGTGGCGCTTTCCGGGGAAATAGACCACCACGCCCAGAGGGAAACCGGCGCGGAGATAGATCACGCCTTCGGGCGGAAACGCTGCCGGAATATCGTTTTCGATTTCGCCGGGGTCAGTTTCATGGATTCGTCCGGGGTGGGGTTGGTCATCGGGCGGTATCGGCGGGCGCGGGAGGTTGGCGGCAGTATCGCCGCCGTCAATCTTAACCCTTCGATGGGCAGGATTTTCGAGATTTCCGGGCTTAAGAAGCTTATGCCCGTATATGGCGACGTGGATTCCGCGCTGTCGCGGATGTGAGGGGGAGGGACAGGCTTTGCCAGATAATGAGGTAACGGTTACGATGAAAGCCAGATCCCAGAACGAGGCGTTCGCGCGTATCGCCGCCGCCGCCTTCGTCTCGGCCGCAGACCCGGTCCTGTCGGACGTGACGGACATAAAGACGGCCGTCTCCGAGGCGGTGACGAACGCGATCATCCATGGGTACGCCTCCGATCCCGCGCGGGATGTGCGTATGACTATGCGCATGGACGGCGGCGATATTTACATAGAAGTCTCCGACGACGGCGCCGGGATAGAGGATGTCGCGCTGGCGCGCCAGCCGCTCTATACGTCAAGGCCGGAGCTGGAGCGTAGCGGAATGGGTTTCACGGTTATGGAGGCTTTCATGGATTCTGTAGAGGTGGAATCCAGCCCTGGCGGGGGTACCAGGGTGATAATGAGGAAGAGACTGTCCGGTTGACCGCTCTCAAATAGGGATCTGATTGGGAATAGTTTGAAGGGGGATTCGTGTTGAGCCAGACCGCGTCCGCGTCCAAAAACGAAATACTGCTGGACGCGCTGCGCTCCGGGGACGCCTCCGCGCGGGAAACTCTGATCAGCTCGAACCTTGGTCTGGTGTGGAGCATCGTCCGAAAGTTCGCCGGTCATGGCCGCGACACGGAGGATCTGTTCCAGATCGGCAGCATCGGTCTGATCAAATGCGTGGACAACTTCGACCCCGCCTACGGCGTCAAGTTCTCGACTTACGCCGTGCCTATGATACTGGGCGAAATTCGCCGTTTCCTCCGCGACGACGGTATGATGAGGGTATCGCGCGCTTTGAAAGAGACGGCGAAACGCGCCAACGCCGCCCGCGACGAGCTTTCGCAGACCGCCGGGCGCGAGCCGACCATAGCGGAAGTGGCCGAGGTCATCGGCGAGGAACCGGGAGAGGTAATCCTGGCCCTCGAATCGCGAGGCGAGGTCGCTTCGCTTTACCAGACCACGCGCGTAGGCGATGGCGGAGAACGATTCCTCATCGACGCGCTGGACGCGGAACCCGGCGCGGGAGACCGTCTGACGGATTCCATCGCGCTTCGCCAGGTCATAGACGGATTGCCCCCGCGCGAGCGGCGGATAATTATACTGCGGTATTTCCGCGACAAAACTCAATCCGAAGTGGCGTCCGAAGTCGGCGTAAGCCAAGTGCAGGTTTCCCGGCTGGAGAGGAAGGTGTTGGCGGAAATGAGGCGCAAACTTGAGATTGGGGATTAAATACTATACTCAAGACCGCTCGTTGAGAAAAATCTCCGCCCAAGGTCTCCCGCGAGGTAATTTTCGCATCGCATTTTTGCGTGAACCAAGCAAAAATGCTTCGAACCCGCGAAAATTCATGAAGGCAAAGGCGGCCTTCGCGGGAAACCGACTGTCTCTGACGACGACGCCGATTACGTGAGTACGTAATGGCGGATTTTTCAGCTCAGCTATGTATGGGCGGCTGACTTGTTACCAGTGTATTTGTCAACCGAAAAATCCACCACTCATTATAATTGAAAAACCCACCAGCCAAACAAAAAACGCCGTGATCAGGCGAACTGTGAGTAGCGGCTGGCGGATCTTAATTATAATGG
>JAISCI010000039.1 GCA_031265685.1 Clostridiales bacterium | reverse complement strand
AGCGTTTGCAGTATATATTATCCTACTTTAGGGCTGGGAAGTCTGTCTTGAGAAAAAGGCAATTTTCGCATCGCATTATCGATTGAACCACGCGATAATGATTCGAACCCGCGAAAATTACCTTTGCCAAAAGCGTCGCATCGTTCATGGCTATGACCTTATAATTGGCTCGCGGCATCCATGTGTCGCCCGAAGCCAAAATACAGGATCGCGAACAGGCACCGACGGGACGAACCCGGTGGGGTACGCCAGGCGGCAGGATACCGTTCAGCTTTTTAGGAACTTTGCGAAGAGAGCGTTAAAATGTAACTACTGGCAGTATAGAACACTTATTACTGCAGCACGCGGTTTTAACGGGGCGCGCGAGACCGGAAAAGTTCAAAGAACGGCGTGTTTCGGGAGATACGGGATATGAAAAATCGTGTTATATCTCTTTTTCTGAACAGCCGCGCCGTACCCATGTAAACGCGGCCTCTTTCCCCCCTCATCGAAATATCCATGGCCTTATCCGGCATCCGAACTTCCGAGGGTCGCCCGTTCTCTTAATTAAGCGGACGCGGTCGGCCTAATCCCCGGAACGCTCCGCCCGCCACCGCAGAATCTCCCCCGCGACAGCGGCCGCGCGCGCGCCCGGCTCGGCGTTCTCAATGACCACCGCGATAGCCGTTTTCGGCTCGTCGGCGGGCGCGAAGCCGATAAACCAGGAGTGGTCCCGCCCGGAGGCGTTCTGCGCCGTGCCGGTCTTCCCCGCCACGCTGACGCCGGGAACGGCCGCCGCCGCGCCAGTGCCGTTCTCTACGCAGCCAACCATCAGCGCCTTCAGGCTCTCGGCGGTTCCGGGCGAAACAGCTTGGCCGAGCGTTTCGGGGTAGAATTTGACTTTAACGCCGCCGCCCGGCAGGTCGATCCTGTCCGTTATATAGGGTTTCATCACAACGCCGCCGTTGGCGACAGCCGCCGCCGCGACGGCCATTCCCAGCGGCGTCGCCAGCGTCTTTCCCTGACCTATCGCCGTTTCGGTGCGCTCGCTGTCGCTGGCCGCGTCGGGCAGGGTGAACCGCGACACGGACTCGCCCAGCGCGAACCCGAGCGGCCTGCCGATCATGAATCCGGCTGCGGCGCGGCGCACTGATTCGGGCGCCATCTGATGCCCGACGCTCGCGAAATACGTATTGCAGCTCACGGCGAAGGCGTCCGCCATCGTCACCGCTCCGTGGGCGGTTTTGTCGTAGCAGATTATGCGGCTGCCGCCCAGGAGGGCCTCGCCCTCGCACACGAACGACAGCGTGTCCCAGCCCTCGATGTTTTCGATCGCGGCGGCGGCCGTCACAAGCTTGAACGTCGATCCGGGCGCGTATAACCCGCGCGTCGCGCGGTTCAGCAACGGAGAGTCGGCCGAGGCGGACAGCTCCGGCCAATCCTCTGCGATAGTCGCCGGGTTGAGTCCGCCGGACGACGCCATTGCCAGAACCGCTCCCGTGGACGGATCGAGCGCGACGACCGCACCCTTGTTAGCGCCCAGCGCCTTCGCCGCCGCGTCCGAAAAGTCCGCGTCGGCCGTCAGAACGACGTCGTTTCCGAGCAGTTCCGCTCCCGTCGCGATCTGAGCCAGCCGGCTCCAAAATTCCATATTGACGGATTGCAGCTCAAAGTTGTATACGCTCTCTATGCCCGCGCGGCCGAACGACGAATATCCGACGGCGTGCGCGAGGGTGCTCCCGCGCGGATAGCGCCGCTCGTAGCCGTCCCCGGCCGGCGCGCTTTCGGCCAGAACCGTACCGCCCGCGTCGATTATACGCCCGCGCCTGACCGAGTTGTCCGCCAGCGCCATCCGGCTGTTGTAGGGATTGGTGATGAATGAATACGCGTCGAACACGCTGATCTTTAGCACGTTGAGCGCGAGCAGCGTCAGCAGCGCGGCGACCAGCCAAAACATCCGGCGGATGTTTCGGTTAAGTTTCGCCTGACTCGGACTCTCGATCCGTATTTTCCCCGTCATACCCCGTCGCCTCCTTAACGGATTCGCGCGGCTTCAGGCGCGAATCACCTTTAACGGAATCGCTCGAATCACCTGATATCTCGGGCTGGGCGCTGATCGCCGCCTCGGCGGCGGCCCTGTCCCGCTCACCGTCCGACAGGCGGATCCAATCCAATATTCCAATCATTATGAAACAAACGAAAATCGAGCTGCCTCCGTAGCTCACGAACGGCAGGGTTATGCCCGTCAGCGGGATCAGCCGCGTGGCGCCGCCGATCGTTACGAACGTCTGCAGCGCGAGCAGCGAGCTAAGCCCGACCGCCGTCAGCGCGCGGAACGGCTCGCGCGTGCGCAGGGCGGCGTTTGCCGCGCGGTAAACTATCATTATATATATGGCGACGACCGCGCAAGCGAACAGCGGCCCGAACTCCTCGGCAATGCCCGAGAAGATCATATCGCGCTCGACGACAGGTATCTTGTTCGGCACCCCGCGCGTAAGCCCCGAGCCGAACAGCCCCCACGTACCCAGCGCGAACAGCGACTGCGTAAGCTGGTACCCCGCGTCCGCCGGATCAGCCCACGGGTCTATCCACGCCGAAACACGGCCGAGGACATGGGCCGCCACGCTCGGCGCGAAGGTGAATATCGCCCAAACCGCCCCCGAAGCCCCGCCGAAGCCCAGCGCGAACAGAGTCAGACTGCCCGTGGCGGCGTACAGCATGACCATGAACGTGATGAAATAGATGAGCGCCCCGCCGAAGTCGTTCTGCAGAGCGAGGATCGCTACGAACGCCGCCGCCGCCGCGCAATGCGGCAGCGCCCGAATCGGCCCCGGCGATTTTTGGAGAGCGGCGGCCGCGTACATCACGAAGGCGACCTTGACGAACTCCGACGGCTGAAAAGACATTCCGATCCGCTCGATGATGATCCAGCTGCGCGCGCCGTATTGCTTCGCCCCCAGGAAGAACGGAAGGGAAAGCAGACCTATGCCGGCCAGCAGATACAGATATTTGAGACGCTCGACCCGCCGGATTATCGTGAGCGCGAACGGTATCAGCAGCGTTACGGCGACGCCCGCCCCCGCGAAGAGCATCTGACGCGCGGCCAAATCGCGGTTGAGACGGTACAGCATAATAAAGCCAATATCCGTCAGGAACAGCGCGCCGTTCACCATCAGAGGGCATCCGCCGCGATAGGCGAGGTCGAACAGCGCGAACGCGGCGATGAGAAACACAAGAGAAACCCCGCCGGCGATAAGCGTCTGATAGTCCGCCCCGCCGCCCGTCAGCCCTGACGACAGCGATATTACGGTGAAGCCAAGCGTGTGCGTCAGAGCGACGGCGTACCGCTGAGCCAGCTTCGCGCGGCGCAGGCGAGGGTTTCGGTCTCTGGGGCGCCGGTCCGCGCGCTCGTGGTATATATAAACGAGTCCCTGCCACAGGAAGTATCCGATGTAGAACAAAAACAGATATCCGGCGGCCATGCTGATTATATCAAACAATCAATCACCTTGCGGTTTATCGTCCTATTCGGTATGTTCCGATTATACAAAAAAAGAGCTTTGAAGGCAAATTAATTTTTGTTATAACATGCGTTATGATAATCCCCGCCTGACCGGATTAAAAATTTTCCACGGCGGCGCGTGTAAGCGAAGGATTTTCTTATTCCGGGCGGCGGCTTGCATTTGATTTGACATTCGCCGGCGCATCGTTTATACTATCCCCATCGTTACAATTGGGAGGTTTTTGCGTGAAAATTTTCATTGATACCGCGAATGTCGACGAGATCCGGCAGGCGAACGACTGGGGCGTCATCTGCGGCGTAACCACCAATCCGTCGCTGATCGCCAAAGAAGGCCGCGACTTTGTCAGCGTGGTAAGGGAGATAACCAAAATCGTGGACGGGCCGGTCTCGGCCGAGGTTATCAGCCTGGACGGCGGCGAGATGGTGAGGGAAGCCGTTGAACTGGCGAAGATCCACAAGAACATCGTGATCAAGATACCGATGTGCCTCGAGGGGCTGAAGGCTGCCAGCGCGCTCGCGGCGAAGGGCATCAGAACGAACGTCACGCTTATTTTCAGCGGCGCTCAGGCGCTTCTGGCGGCGCGCGCCGGGGCGTCCTACGTCAGCCCGTTCGTCGGGCGGCTCGACGACGTCGGCCACGACGGGATGGCGCTGATCGAGGAAATTGTCGGTATCTTCAGCGCGCATGAGATCAAGACCGAGATAATCGCCGCGTCAATCCGTCACCCGATCCACGCTGTGACGGCGGCCAGACTCGGGGCGCATATCGCCACCATACCGTTTAACGTTATCGTCCAGATGGCGAAGCACCCGCAGACCGACCTTGGGATCGAACGATTCCTAAAGGACTGGGAATCAGTACCCAATAAATGAAAGGATTGAAACAATGCCGGACATTGACACGCTTACGATCAACTCTATAAGGCTGCTCTGCGCCGACGCCGTTCAAAAGGCCAATTCCGGGCATCCCGGCCTGCCGCTCGGCGCCGCCCCCGCCGCCTACGCGCTGTGGGCGAAGGCGCTGAAGCACTGCCCCGACGACCCCGCCTGGCCGGACCGAGACCGTTTCGTCCTCTCCGCCGGGCACGGCTCCACGCTGCTCTACTCCCTGCTGCACCTGTTCGGCTACGGTCTTACGATCGACGATCTGAAACAGTTCCGGCAGATCGGCTCTAAAACCCCCGGCCACCCCGAATACGGCCACACCGCCGGCGTCGAGACGACGACCGGCCCGCTCGGCCAAGGTATCGGAAACGCCGTGGGCATGGCTTTCGCCGAGAGCGTCCTGGCGGCAAGGTTCAACAAACCCGGTTTCCCGATCGTCGATCACTATACCTACGCCCTGTGCGGCGACGGCTGTATGATGGAAGGCGTCTCGCAGGAAGCGGCTTCTTTCGCGGGGGCGCAGAAGCTGGGGAAGCTGATCGTGCTCTATGATTCCAACGGGATAACGATAGAAGGCTCTACCGCCGGGATCTTCGAGGACGACGTCCCCGCGCGTTTCGCGGCGCAGGGCTGGGACACGCGCACAGTCGCCGCCGGCGGCGACCCGGACGCGGTGCTTTCGGCGATAAACGCGGCAAAAGCCGTCGCGGACAAGCCCAGCCTTATCGAGATCAAGACGGTAATCGGTTACGGCAGCCCGAACAAAGCCGGGAAGCAGTCGGCGCACGGCGAGCCGCTGGGCGCGGGCGAGCTGTCCGCGACGAAGTCCGCTCTCGGCTTCGACCCGGATAAGAGTTTTTACGTACCCGAAGAGGTCCGCGCGCATATCGCCGGGATCGCGGCCGGGCTGAACAAGGCCCGGGCGGATCACGACGCGCTTATCGGGCGCTACAAGTCCGAATATCCTGAAGACTACGCGGAGTACGCCAAATGGATGTCCGACGGGTACGATTTCCCGGAGGGTTTCCTCGAGGATTACGCCTTCGCGGACGACACGAAGCCCGTCGCGTCGCGTATCGGCTCGGAGCGCGCCCTAAACGAGGCGGCGGAGTACTTCCCTAACCTGATCGGCGGTTCGGGCGACTTGGCGCCGTCCACCAAGACGATCATAAAGGACAGGCCGTTTATCGCCGCCGCGGACAGGAACGGCTCTAATATTCACTTCGGCGTACGCGAGCACGCGATGGGCGCCATCGCGAACGGCGTCGCGGCGCACGGCGGGCTTCGGATATACGTCGCCGGGTTTTTCGTGTTCAGCGACTATATGAAGCCGTCCATGCGTCTGGCGGCGATGATGGGGCTGCCGGTCGTCCATATCTTTACGCACGATTCCATCGGCGTGGGCGAGGACGGCGGCACCCACCAGCCGATAGAGCAGATCTCCGCGATACGCGGCATACCGGGCTTCACGCTGATCCGCCCCGCCGACCTCAACGAGACGCGGCTGGCGTGGTATCTCGCGCTTACGCGCAAATCCGGCCCTACGGCGCTGATCCTGACGCGCCAGAACCTCGCGCCGCTCTCCGGGCGGAGCATCGGGGCGCTGCGGGGCGGGTACGTCCTTGCGGACAGCGCCAAGGATATGCCCGACGTCATTTTGATCGCGACGGGCAGCGAGGTCGCGACGGCGGTCGGCGCGAAGGCGATACTGACGGAAAACGGCGTAGACGCCCGCGTCGTCAGTATGCCGAGCTTCGAGATATTCGAGGAGCAGAGCGCGGAGTACAAAGAAAGCGTGCTGCCTAAGGCAGTCCGCGCGCGCGTGGCCGTCGAGGCGGGCGGGGCGCTGGGCTGGCACAAATACGCCGGGCTGGACGGAGCCGTTATATCGATAGACGAGTTCGGCGCGAGCGGGCCTTACGCCGAGCTGTTCAAGAAATACGGTTTCACGCCGGAAAACGTGGCCGAGAAGGCTACAGAAGTCATAAACGGGTTGAACGGCGGGGTATCGGCATGATACTGCCGAAAATCCGCGACAAGCGGTTTATAACAATCCGGCGCGGCGGTGCGCTGACGGACGACAACCACCGTCTGTTGGCGCTTTGGGCGGCGGAATGCGCCGAACACGTTCTGAGCTGTTATGAGGACGTTTGCGCGGACGACCGCCGTCCGCGCCTCGCTATAGAAGCCGCCCGCAATTGGGTACGCGGCGAACTCAATATGACGCGGGCGCGCGAGGCGGCGTTCGCGGCTAACTCCGCGGCGCGGGAAGTCAAAGCGTCGTCGGAGGCGGCGAGACTGGCGGCCTTGTCGGCGTGACAGGCGTCAGCTGTGGCCCACGTCGCCGCGCACGAATTGGGAGCGGCGGCTTACGCTATACGGGCGGTTATGACCGCCGCGCCCGCGGACGGAAAAGAAACGGCGCGGCTCGCCGAGCTTGATTGGCAGCGCGGACGGCTGCCCGAACAGATCCGCGGGCTGGTACTCGACGACCAGCGGCTGAGGAACTATATTTGCTGGCGCGTGTTTGACGGAATTTAGCGTGACAGAATTTTGCGTGACAGAATTTTGCGTGAATCAAGCAAAATTCATCCAAGCAAAATTCATCCAAGCAAAATTCGTTCAAGCAAAATTCGTCCAAGTTAAATTCCTTAAAGAGAATGAAACTTCGCCTCTTACGATAATCCGGAACAGTATAGCGAGGTGTCGCGGCGATGTTTAAGTTCAGGACCATTTTCGCTAAACAGTTCGCCGCGTCGTTCGCGACGGTCATATTGTGCCTGACGATCCTTTCCGTAGGGATAACGGGTATGATGCGCGGGTTCTTCATAGACCAGAAGACCGCGATACTCAAGACGCAGGGCGCGAAGATAGCCGCCCGGCTTGTCGCCCGTTATTCCTCGCAGTTCGGTAAGTTTGTAATCGACCCGATGGTCAGCATCCGGCTCGACGACGACTATCAGTCGATTCAGGAATACGCCGACGTCAGTTTCATCATCACCGACGCGAATTTTATCTGCTTCGGCAGAACGACCGACGTGGACAGCTCGCTATCGGGCAGGGCGATCGACATACCCGCCCCGCTCCGCTCCGTCACGGGGGGTGAGGCGGCGGTCTATCTGGGAACCATGGCGGGAGTGTTTGAGGGCGAAACGATGACGGTGGCCAGTCCGCTCATGAAAGACGGCTCTTTTTTGGGCGCTGTTTTCATATCCGTCTCCGCGCGCGAGTTTCAGGACAGCATGACTCAGTTCATGAAGATATTGTTCCTGTGCGCCGCGCTTGCAGTTACGGGAGCGTTCGCTCTGATCTTCGTCACGTCCCGGACGATCTCGAAGCCGATCAGGGACGTTTCGGCCGCCGCGAAGGAGATTGCTGCCGGCAGCTTCGGCAAGCGGCTGGCGGAAGCCGGGGAGGACGAGGTGGGCCAGCTCGCCCGCAGTTTCAACGAGATGGCCGACAGTCTGGACAGCCAGGAGATCAAGCGGCGCGAGTTTATCGGCAATATCTCCCACGACCTGCGTTCGCCGCTGACTAGCGTCAAAGGCTTTCTGACCGCGATCCTCGACGGCACTATCCCCCCGGAGGACGAGCGCCGCTACTTGGCGATTATACTGGAGGAGACCGAGCGGCTTGGCAGGCTCGCCAGCGACATAGTGGACGTGAGCCGTATCCAGAATATGGCGATAGAACTGGAGCTGACCGTGTTCGATCTGAGCGATCTGATCCGCAGGACGCTGGCGCTGTTCGAGACGCGCGTGCTCGCTAAAGGCATCAGCCTTGGCGTGGCGCTGGCGGATGAGCGAACCTACGTCCGCGCCGACCGCGATAAGATAGGCCGCGTCATATTCAACCTTGTTGACAATGCCGTCAAGTTTTCGGGATCCGGCGGGGAGGTCTCGGTTGAGACTAGCCTTGTCGGGGAATCGGTTCGGATAATCATCCGCGACGATGGGCGCGGCATATCCGCCGAGGATCAGAAAAAGATTTTCGACAGATTCTACAAGGCCGACCAGTCGCGCGGAGAGGTGCGGTTCGGCTCGGGCGTGGGGCTTTCCATCGTGCGAGAGTTCGCGCGCGCGCACGGCGCCTCGATCAGCATTCGATCCGCCACCGGCAGAGGCTCGGAATTCTCGTTCGATCTGCCTATAGTTGACGTCGACTAACCCGCATTCAATCAAACAAAACAGAAAGGAAATTCTTATGGGATACAGTCTGGACAACGCGTTGGCGGGTTTCGCCGCCGTCGGCATGTTTATCGTCACGTATATCCTGCCCTGCGCCGTCATAGCCGGCGTCGCGCTTGTCGCCTACGCCATGGCGAAGTCGCTCGTGCGGACGTTCTCATCCAAATGGAAGGCGGCGGGCAGCCGCAAGGCCGACACGGTGTCGTCTATGCTGCTTAGTGTCGTCAAATGGTCCGTTGTGTACTTCGCGGCGGCGGCGATACTCGGAGTCTTCGGCATAGCGAACGAGCTTATCCTCGCCGTGACGGGCATCTTCAGCGTCGCTCTGGGCTTCGCGCTCCAGAGTTTTGTCAGGGACTTCATCGCGGGCGGCAGTTTCCTCGCGTCCGACGCCTTCAACGTTGGGGACGTCATATCGGCGGCTGGCGTAACGGGCAAGGTTCAGTCGATCGGCCTCGCGCGGACCATCCTCGTGGACGCGGAGGGCAGCACGCATATCGTGCCGAACGGATCGATCACTATCATAACGAAAATCAACATAACGGACGAGAACCGCGGGAAATACCTGACGGAAAAGAACGCCGCCGCGTGAGGGCCGCGCTTGCGGCGGCGGCGCTCGCGCTGCTGCTCTCGGGCTGTTCCGCCGGGGAGCGCAAGCTGACGCGGACCATCCCGGCGCTCGATACGATTGTGACAGTGACGCTGTACAGTTACGCGGACCCCTCGACGCTTGATCGGGCGCTCGATCTGTGCCGTGAGCTGGAGCCATCGCTGACGCGCCCCGTCTCCGCGAACGCGGCGGCCATCCCCGTAATAGAGGAAGGTCTGCGCTATGGCGAATTGACCGGCGGTATGTTCGACATAACGATCGGGAGGGTGACGGCGCTCTGGGATTTCAAGGCCGAAACCGCCGTCCCGCCCGATCCCGCCGCCCTCGCCGCCGCCCTCGCTACCGTCGGGTACGAGCAGGCGCGGATCGCGGACGGTGTTCTTTTGATGGGGAAAGGCGGGGAGATCGACTTGGGCGGAATTGCCAAAGGCTGGATAGCGGACAGGATGGCCGACCTGCTCCGCGCGGAGGGCGCCAGCGGCGTCGTCGATCTCGGCGGGAATATCGTGACTGTCGGGGAGAATCCGGACGCCGCCGACGGCAAATGGCGCGTAGCCGTCCAGAAGCCGTTCGGCTCGCCAGGCGAATATACAAAGATTCTGGCCGTCGGCGAAGTGTCCGTGGTTACGTCCGGCGTATACGAGCGATACTTTGAGTACGGCGGCAAGCGCTACCACCATATCATCAATCCCCGAACGGGACAGCCCGCCGAAACGGGCCTGCTCGCCGTAACGGTTGTATCCGAGCGTTCCGTGGACGGCGACGCGCTGTCCACCTCAGCTTTCCTGCTTGGGGCGGAAGCCGGGGCGGAGTTGATACGAGGCGCGGGCGCGTCGGCTGTATTCGTGCTGGAGGACGGTTCCGTCGAAGAAGTGAATTAGCGCTGTTGCCTTATACCTTCTACAATAAAGTCACGGTCAAAACAGCCGCGGCATTGCAACCCGCATCTGACTGCCGCCGCTTAAATCGGGGGAAAACCGTGAATGCCGGATGTGATCTCACTAAGAGTCTTGCGCTCGTAACGGAGCTAACCGGCCGCCTCACGACCCGATGTTCGGTTTCGGAAAGCAGAACCTAATGAATTTTCGCGTGGACGAAGTTTGCATCGCATTATCGTTTGAAGCACACGATAATGCTTCGAACCATGCAAACTTCGTTCAAGCGAAAATGTGACGCGAAAATTACTTTCTCTTTTACAGAGAGTATCATTTGTATTACCGCGCTTTTTGGGCTGGTTTTTAGTTTGCGTATGCATGCCTTTTCAAAATTCGCTTAACGCCACGCTTTGTCATGCGGATGGGTGATTTTTCTGATATTTACATAACATACAGATGTTGTATTTATTCAGTTATTATAGATTTCAGATAAATGTGACAAATCGCTGTATTTGCTAATTGAAATTTCCGCCACCCATTATAACTAAGATCCGCCGCACACTGCTCACAATTCGCCTGATTACGGCGTTTTTTGTTTGGCTGGCGGATTTTTCAATTATAATGGGCGGCGGAACTTTCAGTCGATAAATAGCGCAGATAGTCGTTCCCCGCAATATCCCAGTATTTCCCGATCGTTTTCCAATCTGCGCCCATTTCCCGCACTATTCGCTTTTACGTCCTTTCGTATAATGTCTAGAACATTATACTAAGTCTGTCCGCGGCGAGAGAATTCTGTTTGCCTGTGTTGATTCTTTTTTTGTTCAGCGGTAACAGTGTCGTCGCCTATACGACGCGGTTTTCCGTCAGAAATTGTACAATACCGTAGACAAATAGCGCTCTCCGGTATCTGGCAGAATCGCCACGACTACTTTTCCCGCGTTCTCGGGACGCTTAGCGACTGTCAGCGCGGCCTTCGCCGCCGCCCCAGAGGAAATACCTACCAGCAAGCCTTCCTTGCGGCCAAGTTCGCGGGACGTCTCGATGGCTTCTTCCCCGCTCACAGTGATGATCTCGTCAACTACGTCCTTATCAAAGACCTTCGGGACGAATCCCGCGCCAATGCCCTGGATTTTATGCGGACTGGGCTTGCCGCCGGAAAGCACCGGGCTTTCGGCAGGTTCGACCGCGATAATCCGCACGCTCGGCTTCTTCTCTTTCAGAAACTTGCCGACGCCAGAAACCGTTCCGCCGGTGCCGACACCGGAAACGAATATATCGACGGCGCCGTCGGTATCGTTCCAGATCTCCTCGGCGGTAGTCTTGTAGTGGATGGCCGGATTGGACGGATTCTCGAATTGCTGAAGCACAATTCCGCCCGTCTCATCCGCTATCTCCAACGCCTTGCGCACGGCGCCTTTCATACCTTCCGCGCCAGGTGTCAGCACGAGGTTCGCGCCCAGCGCCTTAAGCAAGTTTCGGCGCTCCACGCTCATCGTTTCGGGCATAGTCAGCGTGACTTTGTATCCCCGCGCGGCGGCGACGAACGCGATCCCGATGCCAGTGTTGCCGCTGGTCGGCTCAATGATAGTGTCGCCGGGCGTGATTCTGCCGTTCGCCTCTGCGTCGGCTATCATAGCGTAGGCGATCCTGTCCTTAACGGAACCCAACGGATTGAAATACTCAAGCTTGAGCAGGACATCCGCGCCGCTATCCCCGAGCAAATTGGACGGACGAAGGAGCGGTGTTTTGCCGATAAGATCGACAAGGCTATTCGCGATTTTTGCCATGGTATATCCTCCTTATTATATATGTATTATATGATTACTGATATTATATGCCTAAGCTGCCGATATGTCAAGTATATTTTCAAAATATCTTGGAGATTTACCCCCTAAGATTCACCAATCTGTTCCCATCACCTCCAATCACTTGGAAAACGCCTGAAAACAAAGGGTTTTCAAACAATTTTGAGGCTGAAAGACGGGAAACGCTCTCCTGAATGCAAATGTCAAGCGAAAAATCGGCCACCCAATATAATTGAAAAATCGGCCACCCCCATAACAAAGCGCGAATTTAAGCGAACTTTAAAAATGGGGTGGCCGATTTCAATTATATTGCCATGCCGATTTTTCGGGTAAGAAATACAGTCCTCCTTGTCGATGATGCCGCTTATCATGTTCTCGTACAACGCGGACTTGAAACCGCTGCTTTGTTCAAGCTGCCGCTCGTTATCGCTTATCTTCCCTAAATATTTCTTGGCAAGGGCATTTGCCGCTCTCCGCCAGCAGTCAACACCGCGGAAAAGAGCCTTATGTCTTAGCGCGTCTATGGGCGATTCAAAGACGATAACGGTCTTGCGGCCACGTTCATTCGGCGGAAGGCAAAAGCCGAACCGCTTATCGCTTCCGTCCGCGCCGCGCTTGAAATTGCCTGTCGTGCCGCGCCTTGCCGCTCTCATCACGCCCGATGAAAACATAATTATAAATGGAATTAGTATGACACCTGAAACCTGACCTATGAATATTCTGTTACTGAAAACCTATGGGAGGTTGATTACTGTGGGTCAAGGTTATTTAATTATCAATGTGTTCACGGGCGATTACGCGGTAGCCATTCCGGGCGTCGCGGTCAGGATCACCGATACGGCCACGGGGCGTGTACAGACCGCCACGACCGGCGCCAGCGGTCAGATAACGGGACTCAGCTTCGATACGCCGGACGCGGCGAACTCGCGGACGAGCGGGAAACCCGCCGACAAGTTCACCACCGTCAATGTCGAGATACCGAGCGCTCCGGGATACAATCCGATCGTGATACACGGTGTCCAGATATTCGACGGAATCACCAGTATGCTGCCGGTTCGGCTCGAGCCGTCGCTGACGCGCGGCGGAGTCAGCGGATACGACGAGGTGAACATCCCCGCCGCCCACGGAGTGGATTTGCCGCACGATCAGCAGGGTCCCCAGCCGGCGCCAGCCGCGGCGCCGCTCTCGGCGAGCGACGGAGCGGTTCCCGCCCAGACCGCGACGCAGTACGCGGACATCGGTGCGCCGCTCCCCGGAAACGAGGTTCCGATCCCGGAATACATCACGGTGCACTTGGGATCCCCCAGTCAGAGCGCCTCGGACGTGCGCGTTTCGTTCAAGGATTACATCAAAAACGTGGCTTCCAGCGAGATATACCCCACATGGGACGAATCCGCTATTGTCGCCAACATACTCGCGCAGATAACCTTCGCGCTCAACCGGGTATATACGGTATGGTACCGCAGCCGTGGCTATAATTTCGATATTACCAACAACACCGCCTACGACCAATATTTCGTGAGCGGCCGCGAGATCTTCGGCAACATATCGGAGATCGTCGATCAGATCTTCAACGACTTCGTCCGCCGCGAGGGCTTCCGCGAGCCGTACTTTACCTCCTACTGCAACGGCACCACGTCTCAGTGCAACGGCCTGAGCCAGTGGGGCAGCGAAGACCTCGCGCGGCAGGGGTACTCGCCCATTGAGATACTCCGCAATTACTATCCCAATGACGTCAATATATACGAGACCGACAACCTCCAAAACAACTACGGCACGTACCCCGGGTATACCCTGCAGCTTGGCTCGAGCGGCGAGGCCGTCCGGCGTATGCAGACGATGCTCAACCGGATAAGCGGCAACTGGTATATCCCGGCGGCGGGCGCCCCGGACGGCGTGTTCGGGCAATCGACGCGCGATTCGGTCGTCGCGTTCCAGAAATTGCGCGGCCTTCCCGCCGACGGCGTAATCGGCAAGGACACGTGGTACGAGATTACGCGCATATATACCGCCGCGGCCGAACTGGCGGAACTGACCAGCGAGGGCGAGCGCATCGGTATCGGCTCGGTCCCGCCGACGTCCAGCATCAGTCAGAGTTCGCGCGGACAGGACGTTGTGCAGCTTCAGTTCCTGCTTAATTACATCTCCGAGTTCTACCCCGACGTGCCGTATGTGATCCAGGACGGCGTCTACGGAACGAGCACGGTGAATTCCGTCCGGGCTTTCCAGGAGTCGTTCGGGCTTACGGCGGACGGCAGGGTCGGCCAGGCCACTTGGGGAAAGCTGTACGACGTATACAACGCGATCAAAAATACGGTCGGAGGCGGGGGCGGCAACACCGAAGGCGCGGTTTATCCGGGGACGCCGCTGCGTATCGGCTCGGTCAGCTCGGACGTAGCGCTGATGCAAAGGATGCTGACGGCCATCGGCCAGAAGTATCCGCAGGTCGGATCGCTCTCCGCGGACGGCATATACGGTCAGGCTACGGCGAATTCGGTGACGGCGTTCCAGAAACTGTTCGGGCTGTCGGCGGACGGCGTAATCGGCCCGGCCACCTGGTCGAGGATTGTCGATACGTACAGAGGACTGTCCTCCGGCGGAGCGGGCGGGGGCGGAGGAACCTCGCCGTCCGTGCCGTCTTATCCCGGCACGGCTCTGCGCCCCGGCTCCGCCGGCACGAACGTCGCTTATGTTCAGAAACTGCTCAGCGCGCTCAGCGGCGTCTATCCGGTGATACCATCCGTCAAGCAGGACGGCGTATACGGATCCGGAACGGAAGCGGCGGTCAGGGCGTTCCAGCGGCTGTTCGGGCTGACGGCTGACGGCGTTACCGGGCGCGTGACGTGGGACGCCCTCGTGGACGCCTATCGCGGGATGCCTTCGGCGAACGTGGCGCCTACCTACCCGGGCTACGCGCTTCGCCGGGGGTACGCGTCGGAAGCCGTCCGCAATCTTCAGGAGATGCTCCGCGTGATCGCGATCTCCGACCCGACCATTCCGTCGCTGACGGCTGACGGCGTATTCGGCGCGGGAACGGAGCGCAGCGTGCTGGCGTTCCAGCGCAAATACGGCCTGTCGGCGGACGGTGTGGCGGGCAAGGCGACTTGGGATACGCTGGCTTCAGTCTACAACAGGCTTAACGCGTCGGGCGGCGCGCGAGTGGCGGCGCAGTCGGTCGGTCAATCGGAGACGCAGGTAAGCCGGACTCAGGCGCTGGCGGCGCTGTACGCGCTGGCGAAGATGGGGATCTAGAAGCTAGAGACCATAAAATCGGAAATTAGAAAAGACAAAGTCAGGATCAAAGTCAGTTCCGTCATTTGCGGCCTGTCGACAACTAACTTGCCGACAGGCTGTTTTAGTGAAATATATCAAGTGATGAAAAATGGAATCGCCCGCCATGAATTTTCGCATGGACGAAGTTTGCATCGCATTTTCGCGTGACAGAAGTTTGCGTGAACCAAGCAAACTTCATCCAAGCGAAAATGCCTCAATTCACGCAAACTTCTGTCATGCGAAAATTACACAACGCCGTTGACCCCATCGGGATCGTCTCTGTCGGCACTGCCGCCATACCCGCCATCTCCCGGGACCGCGCCCGTGCCGCCGTTTCCGCCATTGCCGCCGCTTCTGCTACCAGCGTTATAACCGCCGCTGCCCGCGCTGCCGTTCGCGACAGTCACGCCGCCAAACGTAGTGCTGGCGCCGATTGTCGCGGCGGTCTGCTGCCCCGCCGTCATCGCGACGGGCAGGCGGAACTTTACATATCCGCTGCCGCCTCTTCCGCCGTAGTTGTAACTCCTTGGGTAGGCGGAGTTTGCGGCGTAATTCTCGTCGGGACCGCCCGCGCCGCCATGGCCGATCAGCGTCACATAAAATATCCCATATTTAGGATCGGTAAACGTGCCGCTTGCGGTGAATACCTGACTGTTCGCCAGAGACGGCGCCGTCGGGGTTACGACGCTGAGAACCGGCGCGGAGTCCCTTGCGGGCGCGACATTCAGTCGAACACTCAAACGGCGAGAACATCGGCACGTTCCACACGGACGGCACAGGCAAAATCCTTGTGGGAACACTGACGGAGGACACCTACGTCGTCTCCGAAGTGGCCGCGCTGCAGGGCTATCAGCTTGCCCGCGTAAATCGTGACCTCGCGCGCCGCAGAGTCGATTTCGTAGCCTGCGCATTCACTTGGCTGGGCGACGTAAACGTCACGGTTGACGAAATACTAGCCGTGAACACCGCGGAAACGCAACGCGACAAGGCGGCGGAGTTTCTGTGGGACACGTTGAACATTCAGCCGATGACGGCGACCGCAATCACAAAACTTGCAAAAGAACGCAGTATAAGCGTTCGGACAATACACAGAGCGAAAGGGGAGATTGTCATATCATCTACAATTCCACTACGCTTGACTGCGCTCGGAAGTTCAAGAAAACGGCGGCGCTACCGCCGTTTCGCGAGGTGCGGCAAGTCGCTAAACAGCACGAAAACCTGTAGATAATACTCCCCGCGAAAGGCTGTATGCAGATAATATTTTCAATCCGCTAATTGCCGTTCAATCTGTCAATTTTGCTCCGTCAACAGTTGCTATCATTCTGCTCTTGAGACTTGACTCGAACTCGTCAAGTTTATCGGGAGTCCACTCTATCCTGACTATTTGCTCTAAATCAAAGTGTATACGTTTGTTATCTTTTGCCTCTCCGTTACACCAATCCTTTCTGCAAGTCAAGATTACTTCACGTCCCAGTCCTTTTGCATATCCTGCTTCCCAATAAACACCGCCGCGATACCCTGTTAGGTCAGCAATAACAAATTTGCTTTGCTTAATCCCAGAAATAATTTCATCACAAATGTAATTATTATGTTCGTGCTTATCCACCCTAAACGGCTCAAATCCACACTGCCTAACAGCGTTTGAAATGGCTTCCCAAGCAGCGTCAGTTTCTGTTTTATCAAACCACATCGCCACAAAAACGTTCTTGCTGTCAATGTTAGTAGATAGCAGTTGTTCAGCGCGTTCATAGCCCTTAGCGGTTAGCCTAAACTCAGTATTGAAGCCCGGCAAAACTCTTTGCCCATTTGAAGTGGTGGTAGTATAAGTCTTTTGGTATGTATCATTTGAAACTGAAATGTACCCTGTGTCGTTAAGCAAAGTGATTAAGTGGTGGAGTACCCAAAGCTCGTTTGATTTGCAATATGCCATTGAAGCAAATCGGATGCTGACTTCAGGAAATTGCGAATTTTTTACAAGCCGGAATATGCCCTCTGATTCGTTGCAGGTATATAGATTGATAAGTAATTTTTCGCATTGTTGCATTGCCGTTTTCGGAATTTTTCCAGCGTATTCTGCTTGCTCGCAAAAATCGGCGTTGACAACAATAAAGTCTTCCTTGCCTCGATTTGTTTCATATAAATATCCTGCGATAATATGAGCTGAGAGTGGCAGGTCTGCCAAGAAGTTATCTGTAGACACGAACGGTTTTGTCCTGTAATTGCCACAGTTATGACACCTATAACTTGAATAGTCTTTTGCACTATCATCACAAAATCCATTCACACCATCTGTTCCACAGAAAACACAATGTTGATTATTCATTGTTGTTGTTCCCTCACTTCGATTTGTATTTCATTCTCCGCATACCCGCACTCTTCAAGCATTTTCTCGCACAGTCGTACAGCAGACTCAGCACTCTGATTGCCCTCAACGAACATACCGAAAGACAGCGGTATTGGCGATTGGTTAATGTCCTCAGCATTGCGGCTGAACTGTTTACGGCGGCGTGTGTTGAGCCGCTCATTCGTATCGAACGCGCTGACTGCCTGCGGGTTCTTTATGTACAGAACCTCACAGGTACGGATAATAACATCGTGCCAAGTGGTAACAGGGTACGACTGCCCGAAAAGCGTTGTCGCCTGCGGCTTGGTCTTGGTGTAGGATTTTCGAGCGCTTAGGCTATTGTACCAGTCATCAAATAGAACCCGTTGGTCTGCGTACCATTGGTGTAAGCATCCACTTATATTGAGAAAAATCTTTATGAATAATGAGAACTTTTTTCTCTCTCCGACAAACGAAAAAACGTTCCATATGTGTAATAAATTGCCGCACACATAGAACGTT
>JAISCI010000038.1 GCA_031265685.1 Clostridiales bacterium | reverse complement strand
GCGATATAATTAAAATCACCCACCCCCAAAACGAAGACCGCTTAAATTCGCGCTTTGTTTTGGGGGTGGGTGATTTTTCAATTATATTGGGTGGAGGATTTTTCGCTTGACATTTACATCCGCCGGCAATGCGTTATAACACGCTCGGTTCCGCAACATATGGCGGCGTCTCCTGATCCGGCGGAGCCGTCCCGGGATCAGACGTTGCGTCCGGACCGGGATCCGCGGTCGGATCGCCTGTGAGCGGCGTCGGATTGTCGGGCGTCGGGGTCTCTGTATGCGGCGGATGAATGTCGCATGTAAGACCAAGGAGGATCGCCGGCGGCACAGCCTCGAACTGCCCGTCGGACGAGCCGTCGGCATAGCCTGTCATATGCTTGACAGACTCGGCGGGGCAGTACTCCGTTGGTATCTTCCCCGAATCGACGCAAATATCGAAATCCCTCAGCCGGCCCTCGCTCGTGTGGTAATCGCATTGCTGTTTAGGGTCCGGAGCGTTGGACTTCGCGAATATCTCGGTGTATACGCGGCTACCGCGCGGATCGGACGAGCAGAACGGACCGGGCACTTTGCCCGAGTCACGGCAGACGGCCCTCTCAATGATCGTGTCGGGGCGCGTTTCCCAGAAATCTCTCTTCTCAAGCCCCTGAGCCGTGTGGATCTCCTCCATGACGCGGCTCCAGAGACGCTGCTGCACGCCGTCGGCCTCGGCGGTCATCTCCTTGGGCATATCGTAGCCCAGCCAGATCGACCCGACGTAATACGGCGTATACCCGACGAAACACAGATCCTTCTGGCTCGTCGTCGTGCCGGTCTTGCCCGCGATGGGCATGTCGAGATTCCTGAACTGTGAGTTTTTCCCCGTACCCTTCGTGACGACGTCCTCCATCATGTCCGTGAGCAGATACGCGGTGGATTCCTCCAATATGCGCTCGGGCGCGATCTCGTTCTCCAGTATTACATGGCCGTCGTGATCGAGCACCTTCGTATAGAGCTTCGGCGTGTTATACAGACCTTTATTCGCGATAGCGCCGTACGCGGCGGCCATCTCTATCTGCTTAACGCCATTCGTTATGCCGCCCAGACACGCCGCCGGAACCATGTCGTCCGGTACCAGCGTTGTGAATCCGAACTGCAGCAGCTTGTTGTAGCAGTTCTCGATGCCCGTGTCCACCATATTCTTGACGGTTATTACGTTCATCGAGTCC
This sequence comes from Clostridiales bacterium, assembly GCA_031265685.1. Lineage (GTDB taxonomy): Bacteria > Bacillota > Clostridia > Lachnospirales > WRAX01 > JAISCI01. The sequence goes on along the minus strand of JAISCI010000038.1, from coordinate 2,584 downwards.
GTTATGCCAAGGCGCACGTTGGCGCGTCCCCGATAAGTCGGGTTCTTGTACCAGTTGTGCGGCTCGTAATGGATGCCGGGAGCGTCGTAAACATACGGCTCGTCGATCAGGACAGTCGCGGGGGTGATCCGCCCCAAGTCGATCGCGGGGGCGTAGCTCGCGAGCACCTTGAATACCGAACCCGGCTGGCGGAGCGCCTGCGTCGCGCGGTTAAGGCTGCGGTTGGTGACTTTTTCGCCGCGCCCGCCGACGAGCGCCTTGACGTACCCCGTGCGGTAATCGACGACGACCATAGCCGCCTGCGGCTGCGGTATCGCGTAGGTCGTCTCGGAGACTACCTCGCCGTACTGACCCAAGTACGCGTCCTTGACGTCGTTCTCGAACCGCTCCACGCCGTCCGCGCTCGTTATCTTCCTGCCGAACTCGTTGTCCTTGATGGTCGGGTCGCTGCTCTCGTGGTGGTTTTCTACGTCCCCCGTCAGCGTGTCCCTAACCGTCAGATAATAATCGACGGCTATCTCGAACTCGTTTTTCGGAAACATCGACTCGTCGAGGAACGCTCTGTCGAGTATATCCTGCGTCTCCAGATCCTGCGCCGAATATATCTTAAGCCCGCCGGAGAAATAATAGTCGCTGGCCTCCTTGCGGCTCCAGCCGTACTTCTTCTCCAAGTCGCCGATCACCTGCTCGGTTATCGCGTCGTTATAGTAACTGTGCATGGAGGGCGTCTCCAGGCTCTCGCGCTTGATCTCGGCTATTCCCGGATACACGCCGTCCAGCTCCGCGGCGGCCGAATCGCGCTCGCCATCGGTTATGAAGCCGAGCCTCAGCATTATGTCCAAGGTGGCGGCGGCGCGCTCCCGGTTCTGATCCGGGTGGTTGACGGGCGAGCGCATGGTGGGGTTCTGGGTTATCGCGGCCAGTACGGCGCTCTCGGCCAGCGTCAGGTTCATCGGCTCCTCGTTGAAATAGTGCATCGACGCGGCCTTAACGCCCTTCTGCCCTTCGCCCAGCCCGACCTCGTTCAGGTACTGCTCGAGGATATATGCCTTCGCGGCCTCTTTCGAACCGAGCTTATCGGTCAGATCCTTCTCATACTCAATAGCGGCGTGCTGTTCCTGCAGTTTCGTGTCCCACGTGTTTCGCCTGATATTCAGCTTGTTTTTGATCAATTGCTGGGTTATCGTGCTGGCGCCCTGCTTGTCCTCGGAGAACAGATTGACGTATACCGCGCGGAACAGGCCGTGGATATCCACGCCGTCGTGCTGATAGAACCGCTCGTCCTCAATGGCGACAAACGCGTCGCGCAGGTACGGCGAAACGTCCTCAATATCGACGAACTCGCGGTTTTCGCCCGCGTCCCAGCGATCCAGCTCCTCGTCGGTATATTCCGAGTAGATGATCGTCGTGAAGTTGCCTTGCATGATACGCGGATCGAACTCTTCGAGCTTGGGGCTGTTGTTGATGACGCCCGCGTAAGCGCCGAACGCCGCGCCGCCCGCCGAAAAACACAATATGACGAGCGTTACGCCGATCGCGCGCGTCAGAAGGCACGCGATCTTGTTCTTGACGCGCGTGAGATGCGGCGTGTAAACCCGTCTCAGAGATTTTATTCCTTCTTTGGTAAAATCCTTGGATATGGACATAGTATCACCCGCCAGTATTATAGCACAGAGTTATGGCCGGCGCAAGGATAGTTTGTCGGCTCGTTGGCATACTTGATTGTTTGTTTCTTTGAAATACGGTTTAGATTGAAAAAGGCGAAAAAGGGCTATTATGCTCTCAAAGATAACTATAAAGATGTGCTTTCGGACGCTGAACTGAATGAGGCTTTCAAAAATGACACATTATTCAACGACATGGCAAAGATCGCTAAAAAAGGAATGATTGTCTGGTCTATCGTATGGGGGATTCTGCTTGTTCTCGCCATAATTGTCATTGAGTGTCTCACAACCAGCCACGGATTGATGGTGTGGTTATCGAACAAAGTGTTCTAAAAGAAAAGTCTTGAATCCGCCGTTCCCAGTGAGTTTAAGCCTTCTATGCGTGTCGGTGTCTAGTCCGCTTCATCTACGTCAGGCAACGCAAATTTTTCGCGAGGGAATTTTGCGGCTTCACGCAAAATTCATTAAAAGACCTTTTTTTCAGCGTTTTTGTTTAACCTATGCCCAAAGATGGCATGGATAGCGGGCTACAAGGTTTGGAGATATGCCTGACTATATTGAGGAGGCGAACCACCGCTCCCAGTCCGCCAAAACGACTTGACGGCGCCTCGGATTTTCCGCCAAAAACAAAACTTCGTGTTTACAAGGGCGTGAAGTTATGTTATAATATCTATTAGTTGGGAGCGTCGCGCTCGAATGAGCGAAACTAATTCGGGAGGTTATTATGAACGATATGGATTTTCAGTCGGTAGTCGATCGGCAAGAGGTGATCGCGAATGGCGAATTTCCTGATTTAGGATTGCCCAAGCACGACAGATACGCCATATGCAATTTGCGCGGCGGAATCGGCAAGACGACGCTCTCGTTCAATCTGTGCTTTCTGGCGGACGACGTGCTGGCTGTGGACACGTGTCCGCAGG
>JAISCI010000022.1 GCA_031265685.1 Clostridiales bacterium | reverse complement strand
GGGAGTATAATACCCTTGTCGATCAGTGCGTTTGTCATAACGTCCTCCTTGAATTTTGATTGGTTTGTGGTGCTAAAATGGTGCCTGAGCTTCCAAAAACATCTTATACAGAAGTTATGACGCGATACGCGGGAAAACGTGAAAAGCCCGTGTTTATGCGGGTTCTACGAGGGGACTTATACGCACTTACACGGGCTTATACGCGTTTTTTTCGCTTTATGGCTATAAAAAATCCACCACTCATTATAATTGAAAAAACCGCCAGTCAAACAAAAAACGCCGTGATCAGGCGAACTGTGAGTAGTGGCTGGCGGATCTTAATTATAATGGGTGGCGGAAATTTCAATTAGCAAATATACTTGGAGGAAGCTGTCGCAGGCGCGGTGATGGTAAAGCAATCAGCAATCAATATATATTCAACGAATTGTCACAAAAGTCTATTGACATCAAGGAATAATTAGTATATTATTACAATATAGGGATTTTGCAATTTTATAAAATCACAAAAGTATTCCGCGCTGTGGGGAGGCGCGGACAGCTTACCGCAGAAAAAGGAGAATTGGTCACATGAACACGATGAAAAAATTGACAGCCGTGATCCTCTCGATCGCCATTACGTTGCCCAGCGTGTACGTCACGGCGTACGCGAACCCGTCTGGTATTTTTCTCAGCGGCGGCCAGTAGCACACGGTTGTGTCTGTAGGCGGCGAGGCTTACGCTTGGGGCGACAATTCCTACGGTCAGCTTGGAGACGGCACGATCACGAATCGCCTGTCGCCCGTTGTTTCGTCCGCCATTTCGAATGTCGCTTCGGCGATTGCCGGTTATAACCATACTGTGGTTCTCACAAACGGCGGTGAAGTATACTCCTGGGGCGCGAACTCCTATGGACAGATCGGCAATGGATCGACCGCCGTCGCGTATGATCCGCAGCATGTCACGGGGCTTTCCGCGATCACAAAGATAGCGGCATACAATCACAATCTCGCGCTTTCGGAAACCGGGGAGATCTATGCTTGGGGCTATAACTCCGGCGGGTAGCTGGGTGACGGCACCACAACATTACAGACCACTCCCGCGCAAATCGCATCGCTGCCATCCGCCATAGATATAGCGGCTGGGATGGCCGCAAGTTTTGCTCTGCTTTCAGACGGGACGGTATACTCTTGGGGAGCAAATACATACGGTGAGCTGGGTCTGGGATATAAATCCACAAATCAAGCATCCCCGACACTCATTCCCAACCTTACCGGCATCACGGACATCGCGGCAGGAAACATACACACCTTGGCGCTAAAATCGGACGGCACCGTTTGGGAATGGGGAAGTAACTCATTTGGCCAGGTCGGCGGCGTTTCCTATTACGGGGATTCGGTACCCGAACAGATTGCTGGACTAAACGATATTATCGCGATAGCGGCTGACGGCGTTCTCAGCATGGCATTGGATTCGAGTGGAAACGTCTATACTTGGGGCGCCAATTTTAGCGGTCAGTTAGGCGACGGCACGACCGCCGACAAAAGGACTCCGACTGTTATTTCCTCAATCAGCGATATTATCGCGATCGGAACCGGATCCCAACACGCGTTGGCTCTTCGCGATGACGGAACGCTGTATACGTGGGGCTATAATTATACCGGTTAGTTGGGCAACGGAACGACTACCAACGGCAACCTTCCCGCCGTCTGTGGAATAACGCTGAATGCTCCTGAATGTTTGGCGTGGCCGACAGGCTTCTCGGCGGTATCCAAAACCGATACTACTATAGACCTCGTGTGGAACGACGTTTCAGAGGCGTCCGAATATGAAATAGACTACGACGGCTCTAGCGTGACGGCGTACGATACAGGCATCACATTATCAAGTCTTGTGCCGAGTACGCGGTATACTATAAAAATACGCTCCATCATCGACGACGCGGCGGGCGCCTGGAGTCTTCCGGTATATGTAAATACATATCCCTCCGGGGTGGACAACTTCCCGGACGGGCGCACAATACTTGCCGGAGGCCTGAGCCACACGACAGTTATCAGCGAAGGCACGGTTTTTACTTGGGGACAGGGCAGCGACGGGAGGCTTGGGACAGGATCCAATACCGACGCTTCCAGTCCGCAGGAGATAGGCGGGTTATCCGATGTCGTGTCCGTGGTAAGCGGATCCGCGTACACACTCGCGCTGACAGCGGACGGAAAGGTATATAGCTGGGGCAACAATATTGGCGGGGGGGGTGGCTGACGGAACATCGACATCACGAAGCGTTCCGACGCAGATCCGCGCGCTGAACAATATAAGGATTCTGTCCGCAGGTTCGCCCAACTTAGCTGTTGACGAGGATGGACACGTCTTCGCGTGGGGCGCAAACAACTGGGATAACACGACATCTACCATGTAGTCGCCGCAGCGGCGGGTGATGGATCAAGCTTTGTCCTTAAAAATGACGGCACTGTGTGGTCGTGGGGCAGTAATGATTACGGCCAGCTTGGCGACGGCTCGACGATACAGCGCTATACGCCTGAGCAAATCCGGATCTGACCGGAGTAATCGCTATAACGGCGACTTCTCGCGGAGCGACGGCATTGAAGTCAGACGGTACTGTGTGGGCATGGGGTTCGGGTAGCAGCGGACAACTCGGCAACGGCTCGACCGCGACGCAAACTACGCCCACTGAAATAACGTCGATCAGCGGCATTAAACAGATCGCCGCCGGAATGTGGTTTGCGCTGGCGCTGACCGAAACTGGTGACGTCTACGCATGGGGCTACAACTATTACGGGCAAATCGGCGACGGCACGAACACGAACCGCCTTTCCCCGACCCTCATTTCAAGCCTGAGTGACATTATCGAAATTGGAACCGGGCGCTCCCATTCAATGGCGCTCAAATCCGACGGCGCCCTGTACGTCTGGGGCAACAACGACTACGGTCAGTTGGGCGACGGCACGACGACCGACAGCAGCGTACCCGCGCAATCCCTGCAATCAATAGTCATCCCGGAACTTGGCGGCGGCGAAGACGAAGACGATACATACCTGACGACGGACAGCGACGGCGACGGGATCCCGGACTATTTCGAGGAATATCTTGGAATGGATCCCGAATCAGACGACACCGAATGAATTTTAGCATGGTTCACGCAAAAATTACTTTCAGCGACGGCCTGACAGACTACATAGAAATACATATCACCGGCTCGGACCCGGCGGTCGCCGATTCCGACGGGAACGGGATTGACGACGGCGACGAGGATTTTGACGACGACGGATTAACAAATCTGGAAGAACTGGACATTGACACCCAGCCGCTCAATCCTGATTCCGACAACGACGGTTTGAGCGACGGCGACGAGGTGTACATATACGGAACCGACCCCCTCTCGGCTGATTCGGACAGGGACGGCTTGCCGAACGCGCTGGAGATTGAGTACGGCACCGCCCCGAATGACGCCGATTCCAACGGCGGCGGCGTGCCGGACGGTGAGGAATTATATCCCGTCGAACTCGTTTACGACGATGCCGACGAAGACGACGTCATTCTGCCGACCGTAACGATAGACGCGGCAGGGCAGGACATCGGGTCTGTTCGCGTGGAGAAAGTGCCGGATTATGACATGTTTCTCAACGATGAGATGCCCGGCTGGATCGGAAACGCGGCGTCTTGCGGTCTCCGTGCCGAACGACCGCGCGGTTCATCTCCACCGCCGAGACGTTAATTCCGTTCAGGCCTGTGGTTTATTGCCCGAACCCCAAGGAAACCGCTGGCTATAAGAAGTCGTTCATTTACGTCGGTAAAACCGACGCTATCATACCCGCGTTATAGCCGACTTCGCCCGCGCGGGACGCATTAGACCAACCCGTGGCGCGGTTCTCGGTTCCTTGCGCTTCAAAAACTTACGCGGCAGGGCTTCATCTCGCGCATAACACCGTACGCGAGAAGTCCTACGCTGACGAACATCTTCCTGAAGTTCAGCGAGTTTGCGGTTGCCGATTTGGAAAATCACCCGTTTTCCAATATGTTCAGCGCGATATCTGAGGCTGACCTTGAAGAATTTCTCTCGATAAGGTGATTTTCGCGTGGTTCATGCGAAAATCCATAAGGCGACTTTCGCGTGGTTGAATTTTGCGTGAATCTAAGCAACATTCTGTCATGCGAAAATTACCTTGCCTTTTCAAAGTTCGCTTAAGCTCCGCGCTTTGTTATGCGGGTGGGGTGATTTTTAGATTGTATAAAACAAGATCATTATATCCTATCTCCGTTGTGTGAACAAGCCTTAGTATGAGTGGTTTACAGTGCGCGGTTTAACGACGGTTTCCCTAATGGGCGCATGGCGCACACTATGCTTTTGCTCTTGGAAACGTTTGTCCCTGCCACAATCGCCACCATATCATCGCCCCTGATTGAATTTTAACAATTGGCATACCATTTTTACTCTCATGATTTTCGCTTCGCGAAAACGCGCGTTAAAGGCGCGCGCCGGTATCTTCCGGTCTCTATTGACGGTTCAATCTGTTTGGCGACACGAACGCCGGTAATTAAAGAGTGACTGACTTTCGACGGGCGCGTCGGCCCGTGGGCCTGATGATCGGGCCAACCGCCTCTCGCTATTGGCTGGGCGTGAGTTGGATTAAGCCCCAGACGGATTGTCGGGGATTAACCGCTAAATATATAGTAACAGAGGGACCGTGCCGTCATCATCATTTGCCGGAACGGCGGCGGATTTTTAGTTGACATATACAGCGCCCCGCCGCGCGGAAAATTACCCTTGAAAAATCCCCCTCTTTCGTATACAATGTTATCAAGTTGCCGCTGTTCGCGTTCCGCGCGCGGGATGGGAAAATTGAGCTATACTCTTGATTGAAATAGTATAAAGGGGAATCGTTATGAAAGTGCTTGTATGCGGCGGGGCGGGATATGTCGGCAGCCACACCGCGAGGGAACTCTCCGACAGGGGTCGCGAGGTCGCCGTTTTCGACAATCTGGAAAAAGGACACATGAGCGCCGTCCCGAAGGGCGCGGAATTCTATCGGGGCGATCTGCGCGACTACGCGGCCATCGACCGCGCGATCGCCGCGGCCAGACCCGACGCCGTAATCGACTTCGCGGCGTATTCGCTCGTGGGCGAGAGCGTCGGCGAACCGATAAAATATTTTGAAAACAACATAGGCGGCACGTTGAATCTGCTGAAGGCCATGATATCGCGCGGAGTGGGTCACATCGTGTTCTCGTCCACCGCCGCAGCTTACGGCGAACCGGAATCCGTTCCTATTACGGAGGACGCTCGCACGCTTCCGACCAACCCATACGGCGAGTCTAAACTGTGCGTCGAGAAAATGCTGAAATGGATTGATCGGGCGCACGGTCTGCGCTACAGCGTGCTGCGGTATTTCAACGTGGCGGGCGCGCATGTTTCCGGGGAGATCGGCGAGGATCACGAACCGGAGACGCACCTGATCCCTATCGTGCTGCGGGCGGCGCTGAACCGAGCCGAGTCCGTGACCGTATACGGAGGCGACTACGACACGCCGGACGGCACCTGCGTCCGCGACTACATCCACGTGACCGACCTTGCCGACGCTCACATACTGGCGCTGGAGGACATAAGAAAACGCGGCGTGTCCACAACATACAACCTCGGCAACGGCAAGGGTTTCTCGGTTCTCGAGATCCTCGGCGCGGCCCGTAAGGTGACGGGCGTAGATATCAAAGCCGTGACGGGTCCGCGCCGCGCCGGGGATCCGTCGTCGCTGGTCGCATCCAGCGATCGGATCATCCGCGAGCTGGGCTGGCAGCCCAAGCTGTTCAGCTTGGAGAAAATCATCGAGACCGCGTGGAACTGGCATAAGAATAATCCGGACGGATTCAAGGACTGATTATGGGAGCTAACGCGAGAGCAAACGAACGGCGGCGCGGCGCGGCGCGGACATTCTTCACGGCGCTGATATGGGCGATGCTGATCTTCCTGGCGCTGTACATGATCGCCCAGGCCGCCTACAGCCGATTGAAAGGCGGCGCCGAATACGATCCCGGCGTCGCCCGCGGCATTGATTCCAACCTGGAGCCTGACGGCGGTATATTCCCCGGTCTTCCGGGCGTCCCGCCCGGAGACGCGGCGGGGATGGTTTATTGCGCGCTGCTCGGCGTGGACGGCGACGGCACGCGCACCGACACGATGATGGTCGCGGGGTTTAACGCCGCCGAAAAGAAGCTGTCGATCGTGTCGATCCCGCGCGACGCGAAGGTCGTCATGCCCGAATCGCGCCGCGAGACGCTGAGGGCGCTCGGTCTCTGGACGCCGTCCGACGGCGTTATGAAGCTGACCGAAGTCCACCATTACGCGGGCGGTAACGGCGTGGCTTTCGTCGTCAAACAGCTTGAGGAGATAACGGGCGCGGCGATTAAGTATTACGTTAAAGTCGATCTTGAGGCGTTCCAGCTGATTGTGGACAAGATGGGAGGCGTATGGTTCGACGTTCCGGTCGATATGAAGTACACGGATCCCTACCAAAACCTGTACATCGATCTGAAAGCCGGGGAGCAGCTTCTGGACGGCGAGCGCGCGATGCAGCTCGTACGTTTCCGCCGGTACCCCGGCGGCGACGACTGGACGCGCATGGAAACTCAGCAGAAGTTCCTGAAGGCCATGGCGGCTAAATTCATCGAGGACACCGACGGTTTGACGAAGGCGACGACCCTGCTCGAGACCGTCTACAAATACCTGAGCACCAACGCAGACGTCTCCGACGCGCTGCGTTACATGGGAACCCTCGGCGGCATGACCGCCGCCGACATCGAGCTGTATACCCTGCCCGGCAAAGACGCGCGGATAGGCGGCAAGGATTACGTTATACTCGACGAGGAAGGATCCGCCGAGATCCTCGCCGAGGCGTTCGGCGCCGGTTACAGAGATTCCGCGCCGGACGAGATTCGTCTGGCCGTTCTTAACGGAGGGTACACGGCGGGCGCGGCGGCCAAGAACAGCGAGTATCTCGAGGCAAACGGCTTTCCGGTCGATTATATCGGGGATTATGAGGGAGCCGCGACGGCGCGCACGCGAGTGTTTGTCTCGCGCGAAGGCTGCGGCGAGGACATAGCGGCGCTGTTCCCCGGTTCCGTCCTCATCGTCGATAAGGACGCGGCCGGCGAGTACGACGTGGTCGTCGTGATAGGCTACGGCGCGTAATATATATTTACCCACTGTCATAAATATATTACAGACGAAATCATTGGCGGTGGGGGGCGCGTCTATGCGCGGCGATTATAACGAACCGGGGGCGAATATATTCGCGGCGTTCGGTCTGCGGCCCTGCGGAGGGACGAGACGCGGCGTCAGAGGATACTCGGCTTCGGACGGCGACATCTACCGGTTGCGTGACGCCGCGCAGGATACCTTTTTCTGGCGTTCCCGGATCGAGCTGGCGCACCGCGTCAAGGAGCGGCTGGCCGGGTCGGGATCGCCGGCGGTAGACAGGTTTCGCCAGGCTTCGCGCGGGGAACCGTTCGTTTCGGACGGCGGCAGGCTGTATGTCGCGGAGCGCGTCGTCAATATGCCGTGCGCCGATTTTTCCGATCCCGGACAGTTCCTGCGGGTCGTCATGGCCGTCGCCGAGACACACGCGGCCATGACGTGGGTCTCTTTCGGGGACGAGTTGGATTACGACACGATCCGCCCGTCCGCCGACATATACGCTTCGGCGGTTGGGGCTATATCCAGAATGGCGAAAATAGCCCGTTCACGGCCAAGCATGTCGGACTTCGACGCCGTGTTCATGCGCGGGCGCGCGCGTCTGCTCGAGCGGCTTGATGAATGGATCGCTTCAGCCGAATACCTGAACGCCGACGAGATTGAGCGTAAGGCCTCGCTCTCCGGTTATATCTCGCACAACGCGCTGAAGGACGAGACGGTGCTTATCAGCGCGAACGCCGTCGCTATAGTGGATTTTCTTTCGTGCGCGCGCGGGCATTTCGCCGGGGATCTGGCCGGGATCATAGCGCGTCACTTCCGGCAGGCATCCCACCCGCTTTCTCCGGAGGCTATCCTGCTTACCTATTCGTCTCGTAATCCGCTGACGGCAGACGATATCGCGATGGTCGCGCTGCGGATGCGTTACCCGGAGCGTTTTCTGCGCACCGCTTTGACGTATTACGAAAAAAAACGGGTTTTTACGCCCGCAGCTTTGCTGTCGCGTATAGAAACCATCGCCGCCGAACAAAATAGTTTCGACGAATATATTGAAGGATTCGGTAAACTTTGAACATTATGTAATAGATGGTTTTGCGTGAAGCCCGCAAAATTGATAAGATTTTTGCTTGAAGCCGCAAAATCATAAAAATTTTGCTTGAAGCCGCAAAATTTTGAGGAGGCAGGTTAATGACCGCGAGACCCCCCGATGATCGCGCCGCGCGCCAGAAAATGCGGCCGAATCAGCCGCGTTACGCGATTTTTCTCATAACAACGGTTTTTGTCGGCGTTATCGCCTGTCTCATCGTTTTCGCGCTCGTATATAATTCCATCGCGAACCCCCTGCAGACGGGAACGCCGCCGCCCGTATTCACGTCGGCTCCGACAACGCCCACGCCGACGCGCTCGGCCCTGAAGACGGGTGAGAAGTTCTCCGCCGTTGTAACAGACATAATGGACAAGCGTGTCGGGCTGTCGTCCATCGACGACGGCGCGCTCGTCTACGAGACTGTGGACGAGTACAAGACGCAATTGCTCGATAAATACGGCAATTCAATCCGTTTGACGAATTTCAAACCCGGCGACATAGTTGAGGTGGAGACGGGCGGGGCGGACACGCCGCTTACGTCGCTCTCGCTCAGCGTCAACGCGTGGAGCTTCGAGTCGCCGGCGGCTGTCGATACCGGCCGCAAGACGATAACAATTTCTAACGTCGCGTATAATTACGACGACAACGTTATCGTCGTCTACGAAGGCAAGCCCTACGATCTGTCCAACATCGACCCGATTGACACGCTTCTCGTCAAGGGACGCAAGGACAAGGCGCTCTACGTCAGCGTGCAGACAAGCCATGGCACCATAGTGTGCCCGGCGCGTCCGGACATAAAAAACGGCTCGATCGGTATCGACAACCGCACGCTGCGACCGCTCTCGTCGGCGTTCGAGATCAACGTGTCCGAGGGCAGCCATCGGATCGTCGTAACGGGCGACAACATCAAGGAATATGAGGATAAGTCCGTGATCGTCTCGACAGGCGACTACCTTACTCTCGATCTGGACGGGCTGGTGTTCCTGATATGCAAGCTGGACTTCCAGTCTATTCCAGAGGGCGCGGTCGTCGAGATCGACGGCAGGGTGATCGACGACGTGAGCGGAACTCTGGAAATGAAATACGGCGATTACCAAATCCGCGTCACGGCGGACGGTTACGAAACCTGGGAGCGGACAGTCGCGCTCGAGTCCTCGCGCAAGACGGTTACGCCTGACTTGGCACCGTTAGTGAAAGTGGGCAGTTTGCAGATTACGAGCAGTCCGCCCGACGCGAACGTCTGGATAGACAATGTGTACGCCGGACAATCGCCTCTGACAGTCTCGGTGGAGTACGGAGAGCGCTATATTTATCTGCGCAAGGAGGGTTACCGCGACGCTTCCGCGACAGTGGTCATATCCGGCGGATACATACCGCTGCCCATAACGATGGAACCGTCGGAGTCCGGAGAACCGGCCGCGGATTTGCCGGGGGCGGGCGATCCGGAAACGGTGCCTGAGACGCCGGAAGAATGGAGCGAATGAAGCGTCCGTCAGATATATCCCGATAATTTCCATATTCGAGCGGTTTGACGGATCGTTTGGTTTTGATATTCGCGTTCGGCTCAGGGCCTGCTGCAAAGTGCATACCAAAAATCGCCCCGGAACAGCGCCGCAAACACATAGACGGGAACGCTGGATAAACAGTATTCCCGTTTTATTTTGTGCGGGGAGCAGCTCGTAACAGACCGCTGCGGCTTGTTAGAGCAGTCAAATGGCGGGCGTTATTTTTGTAAAACATTACGGCCATTCTGAAACTCGATTGCGGACATTGCGTAAACTGTTTCTTCATCCAATGTATTTTTGGCTTCCGGAGAAAATGCCTTGATTTTATATAAACATATTTATATTGAGCGGCTGATTTTGGTTTTACATGTACAAGCGAAGTAATCCAAAATAATTGTCGCAATTTGCGGACGATTCTCATGAATATTAGCAATTTATACCATATTATTCGCTCTTTACATGTTATAGTCAGAACACTCGAAAACCGTGAGTATTTTGGCCGGCGTTTGAATTCGCCCTGAAAGAGGAGGTCTTTAAGTTTGAAACAAATAGCGCAACACTCCAATAAAAAGGCATGGCAAAACAGACCGTCTTGGAACAGTCGAAACAGGACGGTCATTGACGAATCCTAAACATCAGCCGAAACCTCGCCGGTGATGACGCAGACTTGGCGGCGAAGCATTGCTAAACACGCCGTCAAATTTGAAATTGGATACAATGAGGAGGTTTTGGCGCGGTTCTTCTCGCAATCATATATTACGACAGTTTCACCCAGTATCCGCAAAGGCCGCGCAGCTGGCGCATATACTCGGGCGGTATGAAACCGCCGCGCGCGCGGGATTTTAAGTGACAGAATTTTCGCACAGATGAATTTTTCATCGCATTATTGTTTGAATGAATTTTGCCTAAACCCGCAAAATTCCATCAAGCAATAATGCTTCGATTCACGCAAAATTCTGTCACGCGAAAATTACCTTGGGCATGTTTGAACAAGTCCGCCATCCATTAGACGCGCGAACAGTGACCGAAGGTTCAGCTGAGACGAGTAATGTCTTTACAAAGATAAACTTACATGCTTCGACGCCCCAAAAGATGGGCGTCATACCAATCGCGTCGACGATGTTTTATATCTCGTTGACGCCAGAAAGGAATGGTCATAAGTGAAAAATTTCCAGCTGCCGGCAAACATAAAGCAAATTGGCGGCATCGGCGACGGGTTGCGCGTATACATCGAGGACTACGCGGTGACGTACATAGAGAAGCTGGGCGCGGGCGGCCGAGAACGCTGCGCTTTCCTGATCGGCAAATACCTGGTGGTCGATACCATCCCCGTGCTGTTTGTGACCGGGGCGATCGAGGCGACCGCGCTCTCCGCCGACACGGATATCCCGCTGCCGACGGACGATTCTTTCGCGCTGGCCGAACGCGCGCGCGACGAGTTCTTCGAGGGCTACGATATCGTCGGCTGGGCGCGGTGCCAGCCCGGTTACGGCGCGTACCTCAACCCGGCCGCCGCGGATTTCCACAGGGAACGCTTCCGCAAGGAATACCACGCGCTGTTCGCGGCGGATCCCGTCGAGAAAGAATCCGTTTTCTACCTGTGGAACCGCGACCGCGAGACCCTTGTCGAAGCGCCGGGTTACTTCATCTATTATGACAAAAATGCCGGCATGCAGGCGTATATGGACCAGACCGCCGCCCCACCGCCCGTCGAGACTGACGTCGTCAAACGGGCGGACGGCGCGAGCCGCGTTCCCCGTATCGAGACCGCCGCGCGCGCGGACACGCCCCAGCGCCCGCCGCGCGCGTCCCGCCCGGACGACGGCCGCCGCCTTGTCAATACGCTCGTCAGCCTGTGCGCCGTACTGTTCGTGTTTTCGTTCATCATGGGCGCGGGGATAATCCAATCCGACGGACGCATAACCGATCTGGAGAACAGCTTGGCGGCGCTCAGCCAGACCTACGCCGGTATGGCCGCCGAAATACGCCGTCAGGACGAACCCGTCTTCGCGGCGGACGTATCGGAGAATCCCGTTCTTATCGCGCCGACGGGCACTCTTACCACGCCGACGGGCGCTCTTACCGCGCCGGTCAGCGGCGCTCTTACCTCTCCGACGCCCGGCGCCGACGGGAATAAAAACACGCTCGGCACTCCCGAGCCTACGCCGTCCCCGACCCCCGAACCCACTCCGTCGCCTACGCCGGAACCCACTCCGTCGCCGACGCCCGAACCTACGCCCGAGCGCTACCGGGAATACGTGGTTCAGGATGGCGACAGCCTCAACTATATCAGCGCGTCGTTCTTCGGCTCGACCGGACGCGTGGAGGACATAATGAGTCTCAACGGCATTAGTAACGCCGATACGATCTATATCGGAATGACACTGAAAATACCGAACTGAACGGGGGCGGCGGAATGAATACATATCAGGACTCTATCGCGGAAATAGCGGCGGAATTGGCGCACGAGGTGAAGAACCCGCTGTCGCTCGTCCGCGCTAATATCGACCTTTTAGAACTGACCGACAGCAACGATTCCCGCGCGAAGAACTACCGCGTAATGCGGCGCGAGCTGACGCGTATCAACAACCTGATGACCGATTTCACGCGGCTGTCCCGCCCCGTGACGAAAACCGAGCGCGTCAGCCTTCCGCGGCTGATGCGCCAGCTTATCGACGATATGCGCCCCGCGCTGACGAACGTCTCGGTGTATCTGGACTCCGAAGACGCCGCCCCGGTCGTCATGGGCGACGGCGAGGCGCTGCGCCGCGTATTCCAGAACATCCTGAAAAACGCCGCCGAGTCCGTCGAGCAGACTGGCAGGATCGACGGCGAGATAACGGCGGATATCAGCGTAAAGACAGGCTTCGCCCGCGTCAGCGTGGCCGACAACGGCGCGGGCTGCGACGACGAGCTTCTCGAGCGGATCAACGGCCGCTCGCCCTTCCGCACCACTAAGCCGTCGGGCACGGGGCTGGGCGTATACATAAGCCGCCGCATAATAGAGGAACATGGCGGTTCGCTGGTATACGAGCGCAACGAAACCGGCGGGCTGACAGCCGCCGTCGAGCTGCCGAAGTAGCGTAAAGCGCCCGGCGCGGATTGTTCCGCGCCGGGCGCTTTTAATAACTATTAGGAATGGTCACGCCGAAGCGGTTTCAAACTGACTGTTATACAGCCCGGCGTAGAACCCGTCCCCCGCCAGCAGTTCCTCGTGACTGCCGCTCTCGATGATGTCGCCGTCCCTCATGACGAGGATGAGGTCGGCGTTCTTGATCGTCGAGAGGCGATGCGCGATGACGAAGGACGTCCTGCCGACGGTGAGCTTATCCATCGCCGCCTGGACGATCCGTTCCGTGCGCGTGTCAACGGAACTGGTCGCCTCGTCGAGTATAAGCAGCGGCGCGTCCCGCACCATCGCGCGGGCTATCGTGATCAGCTGCTTCTGTCCCTCGGACAGGCTGGCCTTGTCGTTGAGGACCGTATCGTAGCCGTCCGGCAATGTCTTGATAAAATGGTGAAGGCCGACCGTCTTGCACGCCCGCGTGACGTCCTCGACGGAGACGCCCTTCTTGCTGTAGATTATGTTCTCCCTGATGGTACCCTCGAACAGCCACGAATCCTGCAGCACCATGCAGAACTGCTCGTGGACGTTCTCCCGCGGCACGTCCGCCGTCGGGATGCCGTCCAGCAGGATCCTGCCGCCGTCCGTCTCGTAGAACCTCATCAGCAGGTTGACGATCGTCGTCTTGCCCGCGCCGGTCGGGCCGACTATCGCCACCTTGCGCCCGCGCTCTATCTTCGCGGAGAAGTCGCGGATTATCGTCTTTTCGGGTACGTATCCGAACCTCACGTGCTCGAACTCGACCTCGCCCCTGATATCGCGGAGCGCCTTCGGCTTGCCGCTCTCGTCCGCCAGCTCGGCCTCGTCCAGAAACTCGAACACTCGCTCCCCGGCGGCGGCCGTCCGCTGCAGGTTGTTCGCGGCCTGCGCGATCTGCGAGAGCGGCTGCGTGAACAGGCGCACGTAGATCATGAACGCGACGATTACGCCGAACGTTATATCGTCGTTCATCGCGAGCGCCGCCCCGACGACGCACACGGCCACATAGCCGAAGTTGCCGACAAACTGCATGATCGGCATCATCAGCCCGGAAAGGAACTGCGACTTCCAGGCGCTTTTATAGAGACTGGCGTTGATACGCTCGAACGTCCGCTTCGCGCTGTCCCCGCCGTTGTACGCCTTGACGACGTTGTGGTTCGAGTATATCTCCTCGATATGCCCGTTCATATCGCCCAAGCCGCTCTGCTGCGCCGTGAAAAATTTCTGCGACGTTCTCATGATCAGCGTCATCGCGGCGAAGCCGATAACGCTCGTCCCGACGGCCACGAGCGTCAGTATCCAGTTGGTGAGGAGCATCATTACGAGCGAGCCGGCGAGCATCGTAACGGACGAGACGAGCGTTCCCATGCTCTGGTTCATCGTTATGCCGATCGCGTCCACGTCGTTCGTGACTCGGCTGAGCACGTCGCCTATGCTCGTGCCGTCGAAATATTTAAGCGGCAGGCGGTTTATCTTGCGCGATATGTCCGCGCGCAGCGTCTTGGAGATTTTCTGCGTAACCGTCGCCATTATGAAGTTCTGCGCGAAGTTGATAACGAAGGACGACGCATAGAAAATAACGAGCAGCCGCGCTATGTCCGCCACCTTAACCATGTCGATGGCGCCTACTGCCGGTACGCCGTCCACCAGCGCGGGCAGGCCGCGCGCCACCTCGTTGGCTATGTCCTTCAGTCTGTCCGGGCCGACGATCTGCAGGATGGTTCCGGCCGCGGCCGCCGCCAGCGCGAAAACGATTACCGGCACATACGACGCACAGTATTTAATCAGCTTCGCCCACGTCGCCCTGAAATTCTTCGGCTTCTCGAACCCGCCCATGCCGGGCCCGCGCATAGGCCCGCCCATAGGCGGCCCTCCCATGCCGGGTCCGCCGAATCTTCCGCGCCCGTGGTCTCTCGCGGGGGTATCGCTCATGACGCGAGTTCCTCCTCGCTCAGCTGAGACATAGCTATCTCTTTATAGATACCGCACGTTTCCAGCAGCTCCCTGTGCGTCCCGATACCCGCCACGCGCCCCTCGTCAAGCACGATGATCTTATCAGCGTCCATGATGGTGCCGATGCGCTGGGCGACGATAACGCTGGTAACGCCGGACGTCTCCTTGCGGAGAGCGGCGCGCAGAGTCCGGTCGGTCTTGTAGTCGAGCGCGGAGAAACTATCGTCGAAGATATAGATCTCGGGATCGCGGCATACGGCGCGGGCTATCGCGATCCGCTGCCGCTGCCCGCCGGAAAGGTTGGCGCCGCCCTGGGAGACTCCGGCGCCGTAGCCGCCGTCCATCGCCTCCACAAAATCCGCTCCCTGCGCGATGGCGACAGCTTTTCGGACTGCGTCCTCGGAGACTGGCTCGGCGTTCGGGGATACTTTTTCGCCGTAGGCGACGTTCTCAGCTATTGTTCCCCGGAACAGCGCGGCTTTCTGCGGGGCGTAGCCGATCTTATCGTACAGCGCGCGAAGGCTGTAGTCCCGCACGTTCACGCCGTCAATCAGCACCTCTCCCTCGGACGCGTCATAGAAACGCGGGATCAGGTTGACGAGCGTGCTCTTGCCGCTGCCCGTCGATCCGATGAAGGCGACGGTCTCCCCGCGCCGCGCGGAGAAAGTGACGCCGCGCAGAACGTATTCTTCCGCGCTGGGGTATTTGAAGCTGACGTTCCGGAACTCGATCTCGCCGGAAAGCCCAGACGATCCGCTCGCGGCCCGTCCGTCCGCGATGGAGGGTTCGGCGTCCAGCACCTCGTTGACGCGTTTGGCCGAAACGGCGGCGCGCGGCCACAGCACGAACAGCATGACCAGCATCATGAACGACATGATTACCTGCATGGCGTATGACATGAACACGACCATATTGGAGAAAATCGCCAGCCTATCCATGATTCCGGCGGAGTCGATCAAGCGCGCGCCGATCCAATAGATCGCCAGCGGAAGTCCGCTCATGATCACCCCCATCAGCGGCATCATAACGGACATGCCCCGGCTCGTGAAGAGGTGCGCTTCGGTCAGCTCGGCGTTAGCTTTCTCGAACTTCCCGGCCTGATAGTCCTCGGCGTTGTACGCGCGGACCACGCGCAGTCCGGTCAGGTTCTCGCGCGTGACTTGGTTAAGGTTATCGGTCAGCGTCTGCATCTGACGGAATTTGGGCATTACAAAAATCATCAGAAACGTTATCGCCGCGACGAGGAGCGCGACCGCGCCGCCTGTCGCCGCCAACCATTCCGCGCCCTTCCCGGCTATCTTCGTTACCGCCCACACGGCCATGATCGGCGCCTTTATGATCATCTGAAGTCCCATGGTCAAGAACATCTGGATCTGCGTAACGTCGTTCGTCGAGCGCGTGATAAGGCTGGAGGTCGAAAAGCGGTTGATCTCCTCCATTGAGAACGAATCGACCTTCGAGAACAGAAGGCCGCGCAGCCCTCGAGCGAACGACGCCGCGACACGCGCCGCGAAGAACCCGACAATTACAGCCGACACTACGCTACCGAGGGCGCACGCGAGCATATAACCGCCCTGCCGCCAAATGTCGGCCATCTCGCTGCCCGGCGTCTGCGTCAGCCGGGTTATCTCGGACATATAATCCGGCAGTTTCAGATCGAGCCACACCTGCGCGACTATAAACGCCAAGCTGACCAGGATTTGCAGCCACTCCCCAGCGTTGAGGCGTTTCAATACCTTAAGCATTCTCATTAACCCCTCCTTAAGAGTTACCGGTACCGTCAGATAAAGCGTATACGACGTCCCAAACCTTTTTGGGATATATAACAGTATTATATAATAGCGGTGTTGATGCGCCGTGTCAAGCCATAAAGTGTTATTATGCCGCATACCGGCAACCTTACGCGATGTTAGGATAATATAATCAATTAGACCGTGTTGACACAATGCGGAATTTTTTGTATTTCTTACCCGAATCGCCACTCGATATTGATCGGCGTTTGAATTTGTCCAAAAACCGCCAAATTCAAGCCACCATCTCGATCGTGGACATAGCCGCCAGCTGGTCGATGTCCGCCATATACGCGCCGGCGCTCTCGATCTGGCACCGGACGTCGGACAAGCGCGTCTCCAGGGCGATTATGTCCTCCAGCGTCTCCGCTCGGGCGATCATCTCGGTCAGGCGCTCATCCTGCGCCAGTAGCGTCTCGCGCCGGGCCGCCGCGTCATAGTAGTCCGCGGTCCTGTCCCGCTCGGACATCGACGACGAGACGACGCGGGCGTCCAGCGCGGCTTCGTAGTTCTCCTGCGGCAACCGCAGTGCCGAGCGAACGCTCATCAAGGCAGGCGCACGCCGACTGTTTCATCAGCGCAACCATTGTCTGTATTGCTGTCGATAACTGTGACGGTACCGCTTGCGGTTCTGCCGATAACAGGGGATTCCTCGGCGAAATAGTCCTCCGCGAGAATGGAGTATTCGGCGCGGTCAATACACGCTTTATCAACTCGCGCCCAGAACACTTTGCGTCGCAGGGCTTCGCGGCGCATACGGTTCCGTTCCATGACACGATACGAGCCATAATTTATGGCGGCGCAGGTCGCGAATATGCGGTGAAGTCCCAAGTATTCAAAGCCATAGCGGATTAACTCGCCGCCGAACTCAGTGCCGCAGCCTTGCTTCCAGTAATACATACGCAGAATCCAGCCGATTTCAGCGGGTGCGTTCCTTCGTGTTCGGATCCCACGCCATACAGCGCGTGTTTGCGGGATTGCTCTCCCACGAGTGAACCGCGCCAAAGTCATCCGACGTGGGGTTCGCAATATAAGCCGCTTTGTTTCAAGCGTGGTTTTGATGTTTATAATCTCAAATTTGCCGCTTGGAGTGATAGATAATCCCTATATTCCACTAATGAGGCGGCGATCTTCCGAGCTTGGTATTTGGCACAGTCTGGTACACCTGTCCGCTTTCGTCTTGCCAGATAATTATTCCGTCAATACCCGCATTTTCAACCGCGTACAGCGTATGTGGGATTTGCGGATTGAGCTTCCATTCGCTTTTAGTCGCATTGACGACATTGAGCCGCTCGGATGCAACAATTCCGGTGAATTCGTGGCCGTCTGCCGCGGCTACTCCGAATTCGGCAAGGTACTCCCGGTAGTCTGCGGCAAACTTCAACGATAACTGGCTCTCAACTTGCGAAATCTCCGCCTCGCTGACCGGCTTCACGGAAACAAAGTAGGAATAAGACCTAAACTTTTCTCCTTAAAAGTCAGCCAAAAAAAGCGCGGTAATATAAATGAATCACCACAGCAATTAATTGAAATAAGTCAGCATGAATTTTCGCCCAAGCGAAAATTTATGACGAATCCTCTACAAGGTTGATCCGTATACCTTTTGCATGAACGCGGGGCGTTTGTCGGCTTGGCGGCTCGAAATGCCCTCGTACACATACTCGCGGACGATGTGCGCCAAGGAAGTTTGCGTGACAGAATTTTGCTTGGTTTACGCAAAATTCTGTCCAAGCAAAATTGCCTTGGCTGTCTATGCTGTTTTCCTGCTTGTCTGTTGACATGCGCATGTAGAGGCAGATGGGCATGGGATCGCCTCTCTCCTAAAACGCGTTCTGGCTTCTGCGGCACGGCTGTAGAGTCCCAGTCGCGGCCCCTGACGGGTGCGGGGCGGTGTATTTATACCCCCGCGCCGTTGGAGGGTTCAGAACGCCCGTTGTCAACGATGGTTTTGAAGCCCATCCCCTTCCAGTGCGTGAAGTGCGTAAGTAAGGCCACTTTTCGCAAACCTTTCTCAGACTCGAAAACCCCCGGTAAAAAAAGTGTATAGGCTTATGCAAAGTGGCCTTTTTAACCCACTTTTGCCCTTTTAAGCGACTTTTACGGCCTCTGACCCCTCTTTTCAGTGATTTAAGTGGCTTAATAACCCACTTTCCTAACCCCTCTTTGTAACCTGCTCTCCGTGTTAACATAACGATGTAGAAAAAAATACGGGAAAAAGCTGTATTTCAAGCTAAAACGCTTCCATCGCTCATCGTTATGTGGTATAATAACATAATGATATTG
>JAISCI010000124.1 GCA_031265685.1 Clostridiales bacterium | reverse complement strand
CCAATATGAAATAAAAATCCGCCACCATTAAAACGAGCCGCTTAACTAAGCGGTCTTTGCAAAAATGATAACGGATTTAAATCGTATTGGGCGGTGGATTTTTTGATCAATAAATACAGATGTTGGAGGGCAGGACATAAATCTGCCATTCCCATAGCGATGCAGGAAAAGGTGCTGCGTGAACACGCTGCCAACTGCGGCTACGGCAACTGCGTATGCTATCGCGACAACGGGGAAAGCGGCGCAACACTGACACGTCCCGCGATGGGCAAGCTGATTCGCCATATCCGTGACGGTCCGGTGAGCCGGGTCATTGTTCCGGATTTGGCGCGGGTGGCGAGAACTATATTGAGGTTCAGAAGTTCCTTCAGTTCCTGAGTAAACAAGGCGTGGAGTTGGTTACGCTCGATGGCTCCGCTTACGAAAGCAGCAAAGCGTTAGAGGTATTCTTGAATGAAGCTCGCAATTATCCACGCTCGGCGCACCGTTACACCACATTCTAAATCGGTTGGATAAGAACAAAGCGCGGTATCCACTAATCGGGATGCCGCGTTTTCTTATTGTTCAAAGGCTGTTTGGTTAATATGTACAGAAGCGAGCCAGAGATTCTTAAATTTTTCCCTGAAAAATTTTATTCTCTGCTTGCAATTCTCGTCTTTCAGCGTCATAAAATGTTCCGGATCATCTGTGCCCGCGCAGATTTTTTTCTTTGAATTCATGGATCATCCTGGTTAATTCGAGGATTTTCAGTTCTATTGTTTCATCAGAATTTTTTATCATGCAATGCCTCCGACATGGTTTTTATATTATACCACATCAGAAATATTTTGAAAATGGTGACTTTTTATATCTACACCCGACGTATAGGAAAAGCTTGCGCGCCGCTTGTTTTCGCGCTATAATATAGCGATATGGCGAATGGGGGAGAGTTTGGATTGGATATATTCATCAATAACGCTATATTACACGTGCTGGACCGCTCCGGCGGCGGAGCGGTTTATTCGGACGCGGAACTGGACGTCGATTCGGACATATGCGCCGGGTTCATAACGAAGCATATAAAAAAGCTGCTTTCGAGCGGTGACGCGAAAGACGCGACGTTTTCCGCCGAGTCGAAGGCGCTGGCCGCCGTCGCGGCGTATAAGGCCGGCGAGATAAATTTCAAGGATTTCAGCCGCCGCGCCGTGGGGCTGCTCGACGCGCTGATGGCGGACAACCCCGACATACCGCCCGGGGACGCTCTGGTGGCGCAATTCGAGCGCGGCGACGACGCCTACATAGCGATCATAAAACTGGGCTTCAAGGAATTCTATACGCATTCCACGAGCGACGGTGAGCGCGCCGACAACCAGATCGTTAAAATGGCGTCGGCGCTGCCGTTTGGTTTCGGCTCCGCCGACTGCGCCGTCCTGATACCCTACGATCCGATGGTGCTGCGTGTCATCGAGAAGCCGGCGCTCGCCGGCGGGGAGACGCGGAATTATTTTTCGGAGCTGTTCCTCGAGGCGGCCGCCGAGCTTTCCAAGAAGGAAGCCGCCGAGATACTCGAGGAGACGGCGGCGGCGGTCGTCGCGGATTTCTTCAAGGGCGACGCGGCCAGGCTGGCCTCGGTAAAGAACGCCGTGGTCGAGACGAGCGACGAGGCCGACGGAGTGCTGTCGGTCACGGGCGTAGCGGCGAGGGCTTTCGAGGACGAGGGCGCGCGCGCGGCGTTCGTGGAGAGCGCCAAAGAGATGGGTCTGTCCGGCGACGTCAGTCTGGGAGCGAAGTTCGTGCGCTCGAAGTTCGGCTCGCACCGGTTCAAGGCGCATAACGGCGTCGAGCTGAAACTGCCGTCCGAGCTGGCCGAAGATCCCGAAGCCGTTGTGTTCGAGCGTCACGACGACGGCAGCGTCACGATTGTGCTCAAGGATCTGCGCTTCGGGGACTTATAATCGGAGATTATAATGAAGACGGGCGGTGATATTGTACGCGGCGGATTCGGTTTGTTTTCGTATGCCTGACACTGACGCTCACGTTTTTGGCTTCCGCCTGCGGCGACGGGCGCGAGCGTTTGTTTGTGTACAATTTCACCGACTATATCGACCCGCTCGCCGTTGCCGATTTCGAGACTGAGTTCGGCGTCCGGGTCGTCTACCGCGAGTTTAAGACGAACGAGGCGATGTACGCCGATCTGACGGGCGGCGCGTCCTACGACGTGATTTTTCCGTCGGACTACATGATCCAGCGGCTGATCCGCGAGGGGCGGCTGGAGCCGATCGATTATTCCGCCATACCCAACATATCGAACATAGCGGAGGAATTCCGCGTCGCCCCGCACGATCCCGGCGGTACGTATTCGGTGCCGTACATGGCGGGCACGCTCGGGATACTCTACAACAGCCGCGCGGTCGGCGGGGAGATCGACAGCTGGGGGGAACTGTGGAACCCGAAGTACAAAGGCCGGATACTGATGTACGACAGCCAGCGGGACGCGCTGACCGTAGCGCTCAGATACCTGGGGTATTCCGCCAACTCCGCGGACGCGGACGAGCTGAACGCCGCAGCCGAGCTGCTGATCGCGCAGAAGCCGCTCGTTGGGGCGCGTCTGACCGACGAGATAAAGGATCGCATGATCCGCGAGGAAGCGGCCCTCGCGGTCACTTATTCCGGCGACGCGTTCTACGCCGAAACGCGCAACCCCGACCTGAAATACGTCGTCCCGAAGGAAGGCTCGGGCGTTTTTTACGATGGCATGGTTATAGCGAAGGGCACCCCGCGCAAGCGGCTGGCCGAGCTTTTTATCAACTATATGTGCCGCCCGGGCGTGGCGCTGCGCAATACGCTCTATACGGGATATATACCGGTTAATTCCGCCGCTCGCTCGCTCTTGCCGGAGACTTACGCCGGGTCGCCGACGGTGCTGCCGGGCGACGAATTGGAGCGGTGTGAGTGGTTTTTGGACGCGGAAGGCGCGCGCGGGATTTATGACGAGGTTTGGAGGAGGATTTTGCTGGCCAGGGAATAGACGCCGGAGCGTCCGCTAAAGCGCGTTCGGTTTCCATTCGCCGTCAGGCCGCGACCCCTAGCGCGGGGGCGGATAGATAGAGTGAAATACCGTAAATTATATCTTTCCGCCCCTTCAGTACATGAAATCATTGAAATATACATGGCTTTAGAGGTCCGCGCGTGTTATAATACTTTTCCTATCGCGCGGACGCGCTGAGCCTGAAAAATTTTTATCCACAAGTCTAGATGGGATTAGTATTAACCGCGCTCAGTATAGCCTTAGCCATACCTCCAATCGGAATCTGCTTTTCCACCGCCCCGACCGCGAAAGCCGCGCGCGGCATACCGTATACTACGCTGGTCGCTTCGTCCTGACCCAGTGTTCGCGCCCCGGAGCGCCGCATTGCCAACAGGCCTTTGGCGCCGTCACGGCCCATACCGGTCAATATAACCCCGACCGCGTCCGCTCCTAGGGCTTCGGCCGCCGAAAAAAACAGCACGTCCGCCGAAGGACTCGGGCTGGCGGGACTCTTCCTCAGACGCGCCGCAAAGCGGCCGCCGCTTCGCGCGACGGTCATATCGTATCCTCCGGGCGCTACCAGCGCCAGACCGGGGCGCGGTTCATCGCCGTCCCGCGCTTCCCGCGCGGAGACCGCGAAAAGTTTGTTGACGCGCTCGGCGAAGAGCATAGTGAACCTCGGCGGCATGTGCTGCGCGATCATTATCGGCGGCGAGTCCGACGGCATGTCCCGAAGGATAATCTCCAGCGCCGCCGTCCCTCCGGTTGACGCGCCTATAAGCACGACGGGTTTATCCATATACTGACGCGATTATGGATTTTTTGGAAAACGGCCTCACCAGCCGATTCATCATGGAATCCATCCCCCTGCCGCGGTTTACGGGATAGTGTGACGCTGGTATTATACGGCGCTGTCCATGTTCTCAACCGCCGATACGATCATACTTGCCTAGGACGAAGCGTTATAATTTCCTTGCGGCGTATTGGTATATATCGCCTGATATATCAGACAGATCGTCCCGCGGCCGCGCGCCGGCATCCAGGCGAGCGAACTAGAACAGCAGTTTATATATATCCAGCATCAGCGTTACGCCCTCTTTCGCGCGGCCAATGTTCTTGATGAACTCGTTCGCGAAGGAGAGCTTTGCCGAAGGCGGCGCGGATATGTTCTCCTCGCCGATCGTCGCCACGCCCTTTACCTTATCTACAATCAGGCCTATAATGTAATCGTCAAAGTCCAGCACGACTATGCACGTGGCGTCGTCGTAGGGTATCTCGGGCTGGCCGAACCGCGCCCGAACGCTGATAACCGGCACGATGTCGCCGCGCAGGTTGATGATGCCTTTAATAAAAGGCGGCGTTTCCGGCACGACCGTTACGGGACAGATCGTGATTATTTCCTTTATATAGCCGACCTCGACGGCGTAATCCGCGCCGGCTATCCGGAACGTGAGATACAGATCCTTCGTCGAGTCTTCCTCTTCTTGGATGTCGATCAGAGCGCTTTCCGTCGCCATGCACCATTCCCCTTTCGTCAATCTGTTTCAGAATTAAGGTTGACATTTGTTTTTAAGGTTCGCGCCTATGAAGTCTGCGTGACAGAATTTCGCTTGAATCGAAGCATTTTCGCGTGATAGAATTTCGCTTGAATCACGCGAAATTCATCCACGCAAACTTCAGAACCGCGCGAACGCGCTGTCGTTCTTAAAAACAAATGTCACTGTCTGACCTGAAACAGTATCAGCCGAAAAATCCGGCTACGTCTATAATCAGGCTTATGTCGCCGTTGCCCAGCAGCGTGCAGCCCGAGATACCGCGCGGCTTTTTGATATATTTCGGCAAGGACTTAACTACCACCTGCTGTTCGCCGACCAGCTCGTCGGCGAACGCGCACACCGTCTCATCGCCGTTCTCGACCATAATCATTATGCCGTCCTCCACTTCGGTCACCCGCGTCGGCAGACCGAAGAACTCGTACAGCCGGACGATGTTGTATACCTCGCCGCGCACCGTTATCATCTCGTTGCCCGACGGGTCACGGAACACGTCCCCGCGCCTGGGCTTGAACGAATCCTTGATGGATATGATCGGCAGAATATACTTGCCGCCGCCCATCTTTATCATCATGCCCTCTATGATGGCGAGCGTCAGCGGTATCTTGAGCGTGAACGTCGATCCCTCGCCCGCCGCGGATTCGACCAGCACGCTGCCGCCGACTTTCTCCAGATTCTTCGATACCACGTCCATCCCGACGCCCCTGCCCGAGAACTCCGTGACCTGGTCGTTGGTGGAGAAGCCCGGCATAAATATAAACTGAAACGCCTCGCGGTCGGCGTAGTCCTCGTCGGGTTTGGTGAGCAGGCCGGCGGAGCGCGCCTTCTTCAGAATCTTCGCGCGGTCAAGCCCCGCGCCGTCGTCGCGCACCGTTATCAGCACGTCGCTGCCGGAGTTGCGCGCCTCCAGCTGAACGACGCCCGTTTCGGGTTTGCCGCCCAAGACACGCGCGTCGGGCGTTTCTATGCCGTGATCGATGGAATTGCGGATTATGTGCATCAGCGGGTCGGAGATGTGCTCGATGATGTTCTTATCCACCTCGGTCTCATCGCCGATCACATCCAGCCGGATGTCTTTGCCCAGCTGTTTGCACATGTCGCGCACTATGCGGTGCATCTTAAAGAACGTGGTCGCCAGAGGCACCATCCGCATAGACATAACGGCGTCCTGAATGTCCTTGATTATCTTGCGCAGCTGGCGTGTTTCCTTGTGAAAACTGTCCAGCTCGAGGTTCTCCAGTTCGGGGTTCTGCGTCACCATCGCTTCGGAGATCACCAGCTCGCCCATTAGTTTAAGTAATTCGTCCAGCTTGGACACGTTGACGCTGATAACGCTCTGCTGACCGGCGGGTCTCGCCGGCCTCGCCGCGGGATGCGCCGCCGCCTTTTCGCTCGGTTCAGGCGCCGCCGCTTTCGGATCCTCCGCGGACGTTTTGGGCGCGGGCGTCTCGGCGGGTTCCAGCGTGAATTCTTTCATATAGATAGTCTCCGACAGCATATCGCGCAGTGCGCCGACGCCCTGATCCGTCGTAATGATGAGGCGGAGGCCGTTTTCGGCGATGTAATCGGACGCCGCCTCGTCGATTAGGTCGGACGGCTCGTGCGATACCGTCATACCGCGCTGCCGCAGGTTATGCGCCGCGGCGAACGCGCGGACGTTCAGCATCTCGGTGCCGTCCTCGTAGATAATCCTCGCCGCGAATGTATCGCCGTCCGCGCCGCGCGGGGCTTCGACCGCCGCCTCGGGTTCCGGGGCGGCCGCGCGCTCTTTAAGGCTTTGCAGATACGCGCGTATCCGCGACACATATTCCGCGCTATCGCCGTCCGAGGGCGCTCCGGACTCGATCTTCGCTATCTCGCCCTTGATGAAGTCCATCGACTCAAGAACGAGGTCGGTTATACGCGAATAGTCCATATCGGGGGCGTTCCGCTCGCGCAGATAGAAAAAGAGATCCTCTATGCCGTGCGCGGCGGTGGATATGTTCGGGAACATCATCATGGCCGCCGAACCCTTGATCGTGTGCATGACCCGGAATATCTCGTTGATATTCTCCATTGAGTAGCCCGATTCACCCCGGAGCACGTTCTCCTCCAGCGACTCCAGCAGCTGATTCATCTCGAAGGTGAACATCTCCAGCATCGATTCCCTGTCAAATTCCGACACTCATATCAACCCTTTCTGTATGCCGCCGGCGCGACGTGCTTAAATCCCGAAGCGTCGCCGTTCAGCGATTCCGAGTGGCCGACCAGCAGATACCCGCCCGGCTCCACGCAGTCATAGAACTTCGCCACCAGGCGCGCGCGCGTCTCCGAGTCGAAATATATCATCACGTTCCGGCAGAAAATCGCCTGAAACGGCTTGATGAACGGCAGCTTATCCATAAAGTTAAACTTGCGGAAGGTTACGTCGCGCTTCACCGCGCCGCATATCTCCATGTGACTTTTGCCGCGCGGGACTAAGTAAGACTCCTTCCATTTCGCGGGAAGCGGGCCGAGCGCCTCCGCGGAGTATACCCCTTTGACCGCTTTTGTCAGCACGGCGGTGGATATGTCCGTCGCCAGTATCTCGGTGTTCCAGCCCGGCTTGTTCCGGAAGTAGTCCTTTATGACCATCTGAATGGTGTAAGCTTCCTCTCCGGAGGAGCAGCCCGCGCACCATATCCGCAGATCCTTCTCGGCGCCGTGGCGCTTCTCTATAAATGGCAGTATCTCATCGCGCAGCAAGTCGAAATGATCCGGCTCCCGCATGAAATAAGTATGATTAGTCGTTATCTTGTTGATAAACGTCGCGACGGCTTCCCCGGTCCGGTCCGCGGCGAGAAAGTCGAAGTACTGGGTGAAGTCGTCTATCCGAGCGGCCTTCAGAACCGGGCACAGCCTGGAGAATATAAGGGATTTTTTTTCATCGCTGAGATTGATCCCGTAATTAATCTTGATGAAATCCCTGATTCTGTGAAATTCTTTGTCGGTGATGTCTCGCGTAGGCGCCAGCTCCCCCCAAGCTCTATTCTCAATTTCATCCAATCTTTTCTCTGGTTTGAGAATAGTATAAATCGGCGTTTCTTTATTAATTGTATATCGTCGGCGAAACGGTTTTTTGATAATAGTTTGTGAAAGATTAACGGGAGCCGTCTCTTTCCCATTAATTATCAACACGCCCCCGGCATATTCCGCCGCTCATCCGCAAAGTATATCTTAAGACGAACTATTACCAATCTTCATTTAGAGATACGGAGATTAGTATAATCGGGAGGGTCAACATGAAAAGGAAGATTATTGCTTTTATATGCGTTTTGATCGTTGCTGGTCTTGTCTTGCCGCCCAGCGCCGGCGCGGCGCCCGAGCTGAGCGTGGACGCCAAATCCGCCGTCATAATCGAGCCGACCACCGGTGAAGTGCTCTTCGAGCAGAACGCGGACGAGCGTCTGCCGCTGGCCTCGGTCACGAAGGTCATGACCATTCTGCTCATATACGACGCCATATCGGACGGCAGGATCGGCTGGGACGACGTAGTGACGGTTTCGGATCACGCCGCGTCGATGGGAGGCTCCCAGATATTTCTCGAGCCGAACGAGCGGCAGACCGTGCGGGATCTGACCAAGTCGGTCGTGATCGCGAGCGCGAACGACGCCGCCGTCGCCATGGCCGAATTCGTCGCGGGCAGCGAGGAATCGTTCGTGAGTATGATGAACAAGCGCGCGGGCGAACTGGGCATGAAGAACTCGTCGTTCCGCAACGCCTGCGGGCTGGACGCGGACGGCCATTTCTCGTCGGCGCGCGACGTGGCTGTAATGAGCCGCGAGCTGGTAAACCTCCATCCCGAGGTGCGGAAACTTTCCTCTATATGGCAGGATCAGATAACCCACAAAACGGCGCGCGGCGAATCGGTATTCGGGCTGACCAACACCAACAAGCTGCTGAAGCAGTACGGCGGCGCCGAAGGACTTAAAACCGGCTCCACGTCCAAGGCGCTGTACTGCCTGTCCGGGCTGGCGCGGCGCGGCGAGATGAGCCTTATAGCCGTCGTGCTCGCGTCGCCGTCGCCGACGGTTCGATTCGGCGAGGTCTCTCGGATGTTCGACTATGGTTTCGCCAACTTCGCCCTGTCCGAAGGGATACCTGTCGGGACGACCGTCGGAACGGTGCGCGTCAACAAAGGCCAGCGCGAGGAGATCGACGTCGTTGTGAAGAACGCTATTAACGCCGTGACGCCGAAGGGCGCCGCGGGCGAGCTGGACAAAGAGATTATAATCTACGATTCGCTCGACGCCCCCGTTCTGGCCGGTCACAAGGCCGGGGAGATAAAATACAGCCTGAACGGCCAGAACGTCGGCACGTCGGATCTGACGGTAGTCGAGGACGTCCGCAAAGTGAATATTTACGACGTATTTGACCGCTTGCCCCGTCTGTGGTTTCATCCCGCGCGGGCGAAGGCGGAGGTTACTGCGGATGAGGAACCCAAAGCCGAATAGTGCAAAAAGAAGGCCGCCCACTCAAAGCGGCCTTCTCTCATATCACCGTGAAACTGTCAATTTTCCTGAGGTCAAACCCCGAATACGTCCACCCGCGCCTGCCCCAGCGGAAACCGGCCGCGGACTCGCGCCCTATGAACGTTGGGAAGAACCAAAACGACGTGCCGTCGTTCAGCCATATATAGCAGGTTCTGTATTTCGCGCCGAGCATCGCGCCCGGGTCGATCGCCCGAAGCGACGGCGATTTTCTTGGCGCCAGCTTAGGCGGCGCCGACGGCGGCCTGTCTTTTCCGTCGTATATCGGTGTCTTGTCGTAACCGGGGCGCCCCTGCGGGCGATCCGCGTTACGCCGCGCCGAGTTCGAGTTCGGCGGACTCCCTTGGCGGCGGAACCTCCCGAAGTCCTGCCGCGCGGCCAGCTGCGTCTCCGCGGTTTCCGCGTCCTCCCGGGCGTCTTCGCCGTTCACTATGTACTTGTCGAAGTACCCGCCGCGGCTCACCTCCGCCGCGCTCAAAAGGCCGCACCCGCAATTTGATTTTCCGCCCATTGTCTTGTTCGTGCCGGACAAAATTTTCCCCTCCAATGAACATTCCTTTCATTAGCATATTATGCCGATTCGGAAGGTTCGCCACAGGAGGGATTTTCAACCGCCTCGATGAGCCGCGCCAGCAATCGCTCGGGCAGAGCGTCGCGAACCTTCCTCGCGCCGCTGATCGCCCTCATAACCTTGGTCACGTCGGGGATGAGTTCCGTGAACGCTTCGTCGGAGTCGCTGTTCTGAAGCCCGTCGAGCGTCTCGGAAAGCAACTCGAGAGCCGCGTCGTACCGGAAACGCTCGACCATGATCCCGCTGAGCGCGAGTGCGTCGCGGATATAATCGGCGTTCGCCGCGCCGATCAGCGACAGTTTTATCGCGAGCGCCCGCCGGAAATTCCGCTCGCATTCGTCCGGGTCGAACTGTTTATACAGCAGCGCGATGTGTTTCAGGCAATTGGCGTAGTATACGTGGTTCTCGCCGATACGCGCGCGGATGATCCGCAGCGATTCCAGACGGTCCCGCAGCGCTCCGCGGACGTCGCCCGCAGCAGCCTTCGCGTCCGCCAAATGGTTCAGCGTATCCGCGTAGAACGCGCCGGAACCGCTTGACACGCGCTTCAGTACTTGCAGCGTCTCGCCGAAAGCGTCCGCCGCCGCCTGGTATTCGCCGGTGCGGAACGAGAAGACGGCCAGATAGTATAAATTTGCCAGATACTCCGGAGACGCTCCGCCGAACAGCCCTTTAGCCGCGTCCATGGCCAGACGCAGATACCGCGCGGCGGAAACGGCGTCGCCCTTCTTTTCGTGGCAATACGCCGCGCCGTTCAGAACGTCGATCCCGCGTACGCCGTCCGCCCCGGCGCGAAGCTCCAGATGTATCGCGAGAGCGCGGTCGAACTCGCCCATGTCGTACAGGGCGTTAGCTGCGTTGTACCGCGCGTCGGCGTATTCGGCGGAATCCGTAAGCCGCTCGGCGGTCTCGGCCGCCAGCTCGAAGAACTTGAGCGCGTCCCCGGGGCGGGACAGCCGAGCCTCGCACACCCCCAGATTGTTGCAGCGCATGGCGACGGCCGCGGCCGGCGCCCCAAGCCTTTTTACGCGCCGGAGAGACTCAAACAGCAGCGCCCTGGCTTTCTTGTAGTCCTTCAGCTCCATAAGAGCCGACGCGTAATTATATTGATCGTCGGCGAAGGCGATCGTCTCGACCGCTCCGCTCTTGCGGTGCTCCGCGTCGATCCGGCGGCAGATATCCACGCTGGCCGCCCAATCCTCCGCGGCGTAGCGCTCGGCAAAATCCTGCCGCAAATCCTCGATAACGCCGTATTTTGACATACGGTTCCCCCCTTTTCCCGCGCTCCGGTCTTAGAACCTATATTCATAGATGTAATCGGCGTATTTTCGGCTGATTTCCCTCCGTTCTTCGTCAGCGAAAAACTTGCGTACTCCATGAGTACGCGGCGTTTTTCGCTTCCTCTCCCGACAGAAAATCATCGCGAAAATACGCCGATTCTACTAATGAATAAATGAATACAGGTTCTTAGTCTCACTAATTCCATTTCGCCGGCTTTAGATTGGAATTAGTCTAGCTCCGCGTCTTTTATAACCGTCCTTATCTCTTCCTCCGTGAATCCCTTCCGCGCGAGCGCCGCGGCGGCTTTCCGCCGCTCCTTCGGCGCCGACTCCAGCGCCGCCAGCGCCGTCCGCGTCCAATCAACCTCGGAATCGCAAAGCGCCTTTTCCGTCACGCCCCGCTCGACCCCCAGCCGCGTCAACTCCGATATTATCCGGAGCCGCCCCCAATATCGCAGGCGCGTCTTATCCTCGATGAAATCCGACGCGAAGCGGTAATCGTCGATATAATGCCGCTCCTCCATGGCGCGGGCAGTCTCCTCGGCGCATTCGTCCGAGAACCCGGCGCGGACGAGCCGGTCGGTCAGTTCCCGGCGGCTTCTGGCGCGAAAGGCGAGCAGCCGGAGCGCCTTATCCACGGCCCGCGCGAATTCCTCCGTCACAGCTCGGCCT
This sequence comes from Clostridiales bacterium, assembly GCA_031265685.1. Lineage (GTDB taxonomy): Bacteria > Bacillota > Clostridia > Lachnospirales > WRAX01 > JAISCI01. Next base: position 10,515 of record JAISCI010000124.1, on the reverse strand, counting down.
CTTCCTCCGGATCCAGCTCCAGCCCCGGCAGGTAGTCCTCGTCGAACTCCAGCTCCAGCTCGTCTTCTTTCTTCGCGGACTTTTTCTTCGGTGCGCGCTCTTCCTTGGCCGGCTCCGGAGCGGGTTCGGCGCGCGTAAGCGCCTCTACGCGCTTGAAACCGTAGTGGGCGCGGATTTTTTCCTCTATCTCGGCGGCGACGTCGGGATTCTGCTTGATGTACGCCTTGGCGTTCTCGCGCCCCTGACCCAGCCGCGTGTCGCCGTAAGCGAACCAGCTGCCGGACTTGCTCGCCATGCCGAGCGCGAGCGCCTGATCCAGCAGATCGCCCGATTTGGACACGCCCTCGCCGAAGATGACGTCGAACTCCGTTATCTTAAACGGCGGAGCCAGCTTGTTCTTCGCCACTTTCAGCTTCGTCCGCGAACCGATGATGTCAGCGCCGTTTTTTATCGCTTCCATCTTGCGGATGTCGAGCCGCACGGACGCGTAGAATTTCAGCGCGCGGCCGCCGGTCGTCGTCTCGTTCGGCCCGCCGAAGGAAGGCATGCCGCCGATCTTATCGCGCAGCTGGTTCGTGAATATCACTATGCAATTATAGCGGCTGACGAAGCCGGTCATTTTGCGCAGCGCCTGGCTCATGAGCCGAGCCTGCAACCCCATGTGCGAGGCGCCCATCGCGCCCTCAATCTCGGCCTTGGGCACGAGCGCCGCCACGGAATCAATGACGACAATATCAATGGCGGCGGAGCGCACCATGGCCTCGGCGATCTCAAGCGCCTGCTCACCGTTGTCGGGCTGGGATATGTAAAGCTCGTCCAGGTTGACGCCGAGGTTTTTGGCGTAGACTGGGTCGAGCGCGTGCTCCGCGTCGATAAAGGCGGCCACTCCGCCCAGCTTCTGCACCTGAGCTATACAGTGCAGCGTTATGGTCGTCTTGCCGGACGACTCCGGGCCGTATATCTCGATTACGCGCCCGCGCGGGATGCCGCCTATACCGAGGGCGATGTCTATCGAGAGCGCCCCGGTCGGCACCACGTCCACGTTGTTCAGCTCAATCTTGTCGCCGAACTTCATCACGGAGCCTTTGCCGTATGTCTTCTCTATGTCGGCGATAGCGGTGCGCAGCGCCTTCTGCCTGTCCGTCAGCACCGCCGTTACTTCCTTCTTTTCAGCTTTTTCAGCCTTTGCCGCCATCTTAGATCTCCTTTATACTTCTTCTGATTATATCCAGCGCCGTCGAGACCGCCCGCGCGCGGACCGCTTCCCGACCGCCCGTACCGCCGAAGAGCCGGCCCTCGGTTCGGGTTACGCCGTTATACCGTATCCCGAACCATACCAGACCGACGGGTTTCTCCGGCGATCCGCCGCCCGGCCCGGCTATGCCCGTTACCGACACGCCGATGTCCGCGCCGCTTCTTTTTGCGGCGCCCTCCGCCATAGCCGAAGCGGTTTCGGCGCTCACCGCCCCGAACCGCGCCAGCGTTTCCGCCGGAACGCCAAGACGCCGTATCTTCGCGTCGTTCGAGTACGTTACCGCGCATTCGAGCAGCGTACCGCTCGCTCCCGGTATATCCGTTATCGCCGAAGACAGCAGACCGCCCGTGCAGGACTCCGCCAGCGCTATCGTCAGAGAGCGCCGGAGCAGCTCCGCCGTCACGGTTCCGGCCAGCGTCGCGTCCTCGCCTTCGGCGTAGACATATTCGCCCAGCCTCCGGTATATCTCGTCCGCCACGGGCGCTGTCAGCGCGTCGGCCTCGGCGGCGCTCCCGGCCTTCGCCGACACGCGGAAGTACATCTCCGCGCGTCCCGCGTAGGGCGCCACGGTAGGATTGCTCTGGCTGTCCAGAATGTCCGCGATGGCTCTCGCGGCCGAACTCTCGCCTATGCCGCACAACCGGATCGTTCTGCTGCGTATCGTCCCCGAGACGCGCGCGCGGATCCACGGCGCGGCGCCGTTCGCGAACATCGGCTCGCACTCGTTCGGCGGGCCGGGCAGCGCGATAATCGCCTTGCCGCCGCTCTCAAGGATGAATCCTTCCGCGTAGCCGCGGCGGTTCGGCAGAATTGTCCGCCCCGCGCCCCCGCCCATGAAATCCTCGGCGCTCGCGCGGGTTATGTCGTCGTTTGTGTCGCCCAAGCCGCCGGTCGTTATAACCACGTCCGCGCGCCGGAAAGCTTCGGCAAAGACTTCCGCGACGCGCCCCGGGTTGTCCCCGACCGTGGTTTGACGCTCCGCGTCCACGCCCAGTTCCGCCAGCTTCCGCGCCAGGTAGCGGGCGTTCGTGTTCAGCACGCCGCCCAGCAGCAGTTCCGTCCCGATTGACACGATCTCGGCTTTCATCCAATCATTCCTTCAGCACAAACGCGTATTTTACAAGATAATCCGCCATGGACACAACCGTCAGCGCCGCGGACAGCATAATGAGGAACAGCCCCGCCATCCTAAGCGGCGTGTACGTGAATCCCGGTAGCACGAATATGACCATCAGCATCTGCGACGCGGTCTTGAGTTTGCCCCATATACCCGCCGCTATAACCACGTTCTGGTTGACGGCGACGAGCCGCAGCCCCGTCACGATGAACTCCCGCGCTATGATGAGCACGGCGATCCAGCCGGGGATCCGCTCCAGCTCGACCATCGCGACGAGCGCCGCCGACACGAGCAGCTTGTCGGCCAGAGGGTCGGCGAATTTGCCGAAATTGGTTATCAGATTGCGCTTACGCGCTATATAACCGTCCAGAAGGTCCGTCGCGCTAGCGGCGGCGAAGATGGCCGTCGCGGCGATCAGCGCCCTGCCGTCCGTGCCGCCCAGCCCCAGGACTAACATAAACACCGGTATCATCAATATGCGTAATAAAGTAAGAATATTCGGAACATTAAATTTCATCATCCATCGCCATCCCAATCACGTCGCCGAACAAATCGTAATCGTCCGATCCCGTTATTTTTATCCTCACGAACGCCCCGGGGCGTATCTCGCCGCTTGCCGGCGTGGTAAGAGCGTCGCTTGCCGACGCGATAACCGCTCCGTCAACATCCGGAGCGTCCCGGTAAGTCCTGCCGATTATTGTATTCGGGTTATCCGCGCCCGCGCCTGTGACAAGCGCCGTAATCACGCTCCCGACCATCTCGCGGTTGTTCTCGGCGGAGATACGCTGCTGCGCCCGCATAATCTCGCCGCGCCGCCGGCCGGACTCGCGCCTTTCGACCTGCCCGCCCATGCGGCAGGCCGCCGTGCCTTTCTCCGGCGAGAACGCGAACACGCCCAGCCTGTCGAAGCGCGTCTCTCGGACAAAGCGTTTCAGCGTCTCAAAGTCCTCCTCGGTCTCCCCCGGGAAACCCGTCATCAGCGTGGTGCGTATAGCTATATCCGGCATGGCCGCCCGAAGCGCGGTTATGGCCGCCTCAAGAACCGCCCTTCCTCCGCGCCGCCCCATAGCCGCCAGCACCGAGTCCGAGACATGCTGAACCGGCATGTCGATATAACGGCACACCTTGGGATTCGACGCCATCTCCGCGATCAGCTCCGGCGTAACGCGCTCGGGATAGCAGTACATCAGACGGATCCACCGGACGCCGCTCACTCCGGACAGCGCCCGGATCAGCCCCGGCAGTTCGCGCCCGCCGTATATGTCGCGCCCATACTCCGTGGTATCCTGCGCGACCAGAACCAGCTCCGCCGCGCCTCGCCGCGCGAGGTACTCCGCCTCCGCAGCCAGATCCGGGATTGGACGGCTTTTGTAACGTCCGCGTATCGCGGGTATCTTGCAGTAGGCACACCGGTTGTCGCAACCTTCGGCGATCTTAAGGAACGCGTACCCGGCGGTGGACAGAACCCTCGGAGCTTCGGCGGGGGGTTCGGCCTGACCGGCGCCCAGAAGCCGCGCCGCCGTGTCCGCGATCCGGTCATATTCGCCTGTACCTAGAAAAGCGTCCGCGTCGGGCAGTTTGCCCGGCAGCTTATCGCGGAAGCGCTCCGGCATACAGCCAGTCACTATGAACGCCCGCGCGGCGCCCGACCTGCGCAGAGCCGAAATCTCAAGCGCCTTGCGATAGCTCTCGCTCACGGCGTCCGCGATGAACGCGCACGTATTGAGCACGACCAGATCCGCCCCGGCTATGCCGCCGACGAGTTCCGCGCCGTCCGCGCGGAGTTTGCCGAGCATCGTCTCCGCGTCCACGAGATTTTTATCGCATCCGAGCGTTACCACTGCCGCGCGGACGCCCGCAAGCCGCCCGCTCACAGACGCGCCGCCGCAAGCGTATTTTTCATCAGCATAGCCACGGTCATAAGCCCGACGCCGCCCGGCACCGGCGAGATGTCCCCGGCCACCTCCCGGACCGCCTCGAAGTCCACGTCTCCGCAGAGTTTACCGCCGCCCAGCCGGTGTATGCCGACGTCTATGACAGCCGCGCCGGGCTTTACCATATCGGCGGTTATAAAACGCGGTTTGCCCAGCGCCACCACAAGAATATCCGCTTCGCGCGTCACATCGGCCAGATCCCGCGTGCGCGAGTGGCAGACCGTCACCGTAGCGTTTTCCGCGAGGAGCATCAGCGCCGCGGGCTTGCCGACGTTCACGCTTCTGCCGACGACGACGGCGCGTTTACCGGATATCGTGACGCCCGAGCGCTTGATAAGCTCGACTATCCCGGCGGGAGTGCACGGCGGGAACTTCGCCTGGCCGATCATGAGCCGCCCGGCGTTCGCGGGGTGAAATCCGTCCACGTCCTTATCCGGGGAGATCGCCGTCAGCACGTCGGGTTCGCTGATATGGCCCGGCAGCGGCAGCTGAACCAGTATGCCGCTCACCTCCGGCGAGGCGTTAAGCGCTTCGATAAGACCCAGCAGATCCTTCTGGGGCGTGTCCTCCGGCAATTCGTACAGCAGCGACTTTATGCCCGTCTCGGCGCAGGCCTTACGCTTGTTGCCAACATATATCTTCGACGCCGGATCATCCCCGACGATGACGACGGCGAGCGAGGGCGGCGCGGTCATAGCCGAGACTTCCCGCGAGATCTCCGCTTTTATTTCCGACGCTATGGCCTTGCCGTCCATAATTACCGCCAATGTTCCCACTCCTTAGAATAATCCGGTTATTCCGCCGTCCGCGTCCACGTCGATCCCGACGGCGGCGGGTACTTTCGGCAGCCCGGGCATCGTCATTATGTCGCCCAAAAGCGCCACTACGAAGCCCGCCCCCGCCGAAAGCCGAGCGTCGCGCACGGATACGCGAAAGCCCGACGGCCTGCCCAGCAGCTTCGGGTCGTCGGACAGGCTGTATTGCGTCTTCGCGATACAGACGGGCAGTCCGCCCGCGCCGAGAGCTTCGTATTCGGCCAGTTTTTTCGCGGCGGCCGGCGCGTAATCCACGCCGTCCGCGCCGTAGATTTCACGGACTATCGTTTCGATCTTTTCCGTCAGCGGCATGTCGCCGGGGTAGAGCGGCCCGTAGCCGCGCCCGCGCCCGATAGCCGCCAGGACGACCCGCGCCAGTTCCGCGCCGCCCGCGCCGCCTTCCGCCCAAACGTCGGCTACGGCGCATTCCGCGCCCGCCGCCCGCGCCGCTTCGCGGATGGCGTTAAGCTCGTCGTCGGAGTCCGTCTCGCGGCGGTTTATCGCGACTACCGCGGGCAGGCCATATTTGCGCATATTCTCGATGTGTTTGGCGAGATTGGCCGCGCCGCGCCGTACGGCGTCCGCGTCGGGCGCGGAGAGCGCCGCTTTCGGGACGCCCGCGTTGTGCTTAAGCGCCCTCGCGGTCGCGACTATGACGGCGGCGCTCGGCGAAAGCCCCGCCGCGCGGCACTTTATGTCAAGGAACTTCTCCGCGCCCAGATCCGCGCCGAACCCGGCCTCGGTCACGCACACGTCGGAGAGCTTCAGCGCCAGCTTTGTCGCGCGGACGGAGTTGCAGCCGTGGGCGATATTAGCGAAAGGCCCGCCGTGGATAATCGCTGGGGTGTTCTCCAGCGTCTGAACCAGATTCGGGTTGACCGCGCCGGCCAGCAGGGCGGCCATGGCGCCCGCCGCGCCGATCTCCCCGGCGGAAACGGCCCCGCCGTCACGAGTATACCCGACGATCATCCGCGCCAGCCGGTCTTTCAAATCCGCCGCGTCCTCGGCAAGGCAGAGCACGGCCATAACCTCGCTGGCGACGGATATGTCGAAGCCGTCCTCACGCGGGACGCCGTCCGCCGCGCCGCCCAGCCCGACGACGATACGCCGCAGAGCGCGGTCGTTCATATCGATCGCGCGCTTCCATGTTATCCGGCGCGGGTCCAGGCCGAGCGGGTTTCCCTGATGGAGACTGTTGTCGATCATCGCGGCCAGCAGGTTGTTCGCCGCCGTGACAGCGTGTATATCCCCCGTGAAATGCAGATTGATGTCCTCCATCGGCACAACCTGAGCGTATCCGCCGCCCGCCGCGCCGCCTTTGACGCCGAAGCACGGCCCGAGCGACGGCTCGCGGAGCGCCGCGGCGGAGCGCACCCCAACGCGGTTAAGCGCCATCGAAAGCCCGATGGTGACGGTCGTCTTGCCTTCGCCCGCCGGAGTCGGATTGACGGCCGTAACGAGAACCAGCTTGCCGTCCGGCCTGTCCGCCAGCGCGTCGATCGCGGCTTGCGTCACCTTCGCCTTGTACTTGCCGTAAGGCTCGATAAACTCCGGGTCTATGCCGCAATCCGCGGCGATACGTCCTATCGGCAGCATACGCGCCCGCCGGGCTATCTCTATGTCTGATAACATCAGTACGCTCCTTTATACTAATCCCATTTAGATTTGTGGATAAAAACTTTTCAAGCGTCAGCGCGAACTGAAAAATTTTTATCCGTCTTCTAAAATTGGATTAGTAGTATAATCATCTATTAACGTCCCGTCACGTCAGCTTCAAGCGGTACGCCCGCCATTGCTCCCGCGACATGAGTATCCGGCGCGGCTTGCCGCCGTCCTCCGGGCCGACCACGCCCTTGGACTCCAGCTCGTCCATCAGGCGCGACGCGCGGTTGTACCCGATCCTGAACCTGCGCTGAAGCATACTTGTGGACGCCTTGTCCTTTTCGATGATGAAGTCCGCGGCTTCCACGAACATCTCGTCGACGGAGGCGGCTTCGGATTCCGCGCGGCGCCCCGCCGTTATCTCCTCAACCATTTCGGGGTCGTACGTCTCGCCGGACCGCGATTTCAGGAACGCCACCACCAACTCGACTTCCTTGTCCGATATGAACGCGCCCTGTATCCGCTGCGGCTTCGACAGCCCGACCGGATTGAACAGCATATCTCCCTTGCCCAGCAGTTTCTCCGCGCCGACCTGATCGAGGATCGTGCGCGAATCCGTGCCGCTCGATACGGCGAACGCCAGCCGCGACGGTATGTTCGCCTTGATAAGCCCGGTGATGACGTCCACCGACGGCCGCTGCGTCGCTATGATCAGGTGCAGACCCGCCGCGCGGGCCATCTGCGCCAGGCGGCAGATCGCTTCCTCAACGTCCGAAGGCGCCGCCATCATAAGGTCCGCCAGCTCGTCGATGATTATGACTATCTGCGGAAGGATCCCGCCGTCCGCGGAGACGGACGCGTTGTACCCGCGCATGTCGCGCGCGCCGCTCTCGGCGAACAGCTGGTAGCGCCGCGTCATCTCGTTGACGGCCCAGTTGAGCGCGCCCGCCGCCTTCTTCGGATCCGTGACCACGGGTATCAGCAGGTGCGGTATCCCATTGTACACCGACAGCTCGACGACCTTCGGGTCTATCATCAGCAGCTTGGCCTCGTCGGGCCGCGCTTTGTAGAGTATGCTCGTGACCAGCGTGTTGATGCAGACGCTCTTGCCGGAGCCGGTCGCCCCCGCGATCAGCAGGTGCGGCATCTTCGCTATGTCGGTTATAACGGTGTTGCCCGCTATGTCCTTGCCCATCGCGAAGGCCAGCCTGGATGGGTATTCCGCGAAACCCGCGTCGTCCAGCACCTCGCGTATCGTGACCGTGCGTGTCTCCTTGTTCGGTATCTCGATGCCGACGACGGACTTGCCCGGTATCGGCGCCTCGATCCGGATGCCGACGGCCGCCAGGTTAAGCGCCAAGTCGTCCGCCAGCCCCGATATTTTCGACACCTTCACACCCGCGCCCGGCGCCAGCTCGTAGCGCGTTACGGTCGGTCCCTTGCTGACCTCGACGACGCGCGCGTCCACCCCGAACGACTTGAGCGTCTGCTCCAGTTTCTTGCTGTTCTCGTATATCTGCGTCCGCGACGCGATCGACGCGGTTTCGGTGTTCTCGTTTAGCAGCGACATCGGCGGGAATCGGTACGTCTCCGGGTCGATACGCGGAGCGAAGCGCGCCTGCTCATCTATCTCGGCGGTGGAAACGGGTTCCTTCGCGGGCTTCTTTCGTCTGCCCCCGGCGGACTCCTCCCCCGCTTTCATGAATTCTTCCAGCTCGCTGATCTTTTCCGTTATAACAATATCCGGGGCCTCAGGCGCCTCGTCCTGTTTTTCCGGTCTTTCTTCTTTTTCTTCTTTTTCTTGTTTTTCTAGTTTCTCTGTCTTTTCCGGCTTTCTAGCTTCTGCCTTTTCTAATTTCTGCGACTCATACGCGTTCACTTTCGGGAAACTGAATATATCGCCGTCTACCTTACGTCCCGGCGCTACCCTGCCCAGAGTGTTCGGCGCCAGCTCATCCGGATCGTCGGGATCGCCCGAGAGCACATGATTGGATACGCGGGCTTTCGGGGCTGTGTCGCGGATAGCCGGACGGCGCTCCGGCTCGTCCTCCGCGTAACGTTCCCGGGCGGACTCGAGGGCCGCGCGCGCGCCGCTGCGTATCCTGCCCACGCCGGCGGAAAGCGATCGCCCCGTGAGCGCCATAGTAAGCGCGATCGCCACGGCGGCGAACACGATAGCCGCGCCGAGACGTCCCAGCGCCAGGGAGAGCAGTTCGCCCAGCGACGCTCCTAACACGCCGCCGCCGGCGCCACCCTTCTCGTAAGCCCCGACAATGAAAGAACTTATGTCGGCGTATTCGGTCGCGGGAGACGCCGCGTGGACGAAGGCCGTGACCATGGCGCACAGCAGGGCGGCCAGTATGTATTCTACGGACCCGAACAGACCGCCACGCCCGAAGAGCCGCACGAGGCAGACCGCCAGCGCCGCGAAAGGCGCGACATATCCCATGAAGCCGAACATCCCCAGCAGAAACCCGCGCAAGAACCCGCCGACCGGCCCGACAGCGTCGGTAAAAAGGCCGAGAATAACAATAAGACATGCCGCCGCCGTCAGCACGCCGTTAACGTCCGATACAACGCGGGGGTTGGAGGATTTTTGCCGAGCTGTCTTTCCCGGGGTCTTCCGGCGCGTCTTCGCGCTAACCGCCAACCGAACCACCCTTCCGGTACTTTATTTATTGTATTATAACAGAAGAGGACAGGCTTTTCAACCGGGAAGTTTGCGCGCGTCACGTTCGTTTCATAAAATCCCGTCAGCGTCTAGGAGAACGGGCGATTCTCGGAAGCGCGGGTTCCGAAGCGTTCAGGAGCGTCAAGAAGGGGCGGCAAACGCCGGCCAAGAATTTTGCATCGCATTATCGCTTGAACCACGCGATAATGCTTCGAACCGCGCAAAATTCCGCGGACGCGGATATCTCAATAACAATTAAGGGGAAAGAATATAAATCTGCTCGGATATAAAGGCGTCTGCTCAAAGAGAAGATATTATAACATATTCAAGGCTCAATTTCAATACCTTTTGTTGCTTTTGATTATATTTTATTGAATTTTGACGCTTGATGCATAAAGATTAAATCGCGTCCAAAGTATCAATGATTTTTCAAATTGCTTCCGCTTGATTTGGGGACGGCTACCGTTCATAGTACCCAACCCGCCCGATGGTTTTCTTCGCTTCCAACTCGTCAAGGTGGCGTTTGGCAGCGTCATATTCCAAATTATGTGCTTCTTCGCATAACCTTGAATATGACGCTGCCAAACGCCACCTTGACGAGTTGGAAGCGAAATACGGCATAACGATTCAACGCCGCAGAGCGAAGAAAACCGTGGCGGCGGCCTGCCGCGAGTACGGCGTCCCGTTCATCTGCAAGGATGTCAGCGAGATGCTCTCACTCTTGCAAAGGCGCAATTTTGACTGGAGCGAGACCGCCGGAGAAGCAACGCCCGAAAAATACGGGCGATGCAAGTCCGCGCTTGATTGGTACTTCGACCGCAGACCGCCGAGCCGAACAGGGAAAGACAAATACAGTATTGTCCGATACAAACTGCTCCGGGAGTTTATGCGGAATAGTCCGCCCGATTTCACCATTTCGGATAAATGTTGCGATTACGCGAAAAAGGACGTGGCAAAAGCGTTCAACAAGGAGTATTCGCCCGATCTCGCCGTAAACGGTATGCGCCGAGCCGCAGCGTCCCCAGCGACGTATCCGGCATTTCGATAGCCCTGCCGTTCGATCGCAGCCTTTCGCCGTTATGCGCGAACTGAAACATCAGGAATTCGTAGACGGCGCGGAC
>JAISCI010000122.1 GCA_031265685.1 Clostridiales bacterium | reverse complement strand
CCTCGCAAAGCGGCTCGCAAACCTCGTCGACGACGGGGTTTCCCCGGACCGGATGCTCCGGATTCCCGAGTTTCCGGACGATTGGGGCGAAGCGGGCATGGACGGCAAACGCGCCGCCGGCGAGAAAGGGGATCGCGGGCGGAAAATCGGACGGGCGAGAAGCCCGTCAACGCAGTGGATGGATTTTATGCCCCTGTGCTGGGGGGGGTAATATGATATACCGTAGAATGTGAAGACAACGGAGGGATTCTCGATGCCAAAAAACGCGAGCAAACAGGTGCGCGCGATAACGGACATGGAAGCGGACTTTGCGCAATGGTACACCGACGTGTGCCTGAAGGCCGAGCTGTGCGACTACGCGGGCGTGCGCGGCTCGATGATAATGCGGCCGTACGGCTACGCGATATGGGAAAACGTACAGGCTTGGCTCGACCGGCGTTTCAAGGAACTGGGGCACGCCAACGTGTATATGCCGCTGCTCATACCCGAGAGCCTTCTGCAAAAGGAGAAAGATCACGTGGAGGGCTTCGCGCCCGAGGTGGCGTGGGTCACGCATGGCGGCGGCGAGCGGCTGACCGAGCGACTGTGCGTCCGCCCGACCAGCGAGACGCTTTTCTGCGACCACTACGCGAATATAATACAGTCATACCGTGACTTGCCGAAGCTGTATAACCAGTGGTGTTCCGTCGTGCGGTGGGAGAAAACGACAAGGCCGTTCCTGCGCACTCTGGAATTCCTGTGGCAGGAGGGGCATACCGCCCACGCCACCGCCGGGGAGGCCGAGGACGAAACCGTCCGTATGCTCGACGTATACGCCGAGTTCTTCGAGCGCGTATTGGCGATTCCAGTAGTCAAGGGTGTCAAGACGGACAGGGAGAAGTTCGCGGGTGCGGAACGCACCTACACGATAGAAAGTCTTATGCACGACGGAAAGGCGCTGCAATCCGGAACGAGCCACAACTTCGGCGACGGCTTCGCGCGCGCGTTCGGCATACAGTATTCCGACAGGAACAACGAGCTTCGCTACGTTCACCAGACAAGCTGGGGCATGACGACGCGCGTCATCGGCGCGATCATCATGGTGCACGGCGATAACTCCGGGTTGGTGCTGCCTCCGGAGATCGCGCCGCACCAAGTTGTCATTGTGCCCGTCGCGGCGCACAAGCCTGGCGTCCTCGAAGCGGCGGAGGAACTGCGCGCGCGGCTCAAATCGGCGGGCATACGCGCCTTTGCGGACGATTCCGACCGCTCGCCCGGCTGGAAATTCGCCGAACACGAAATGCGCGGCGTGCCGCTCCGCGTTGAGATCGGACCCAGGGACCTCGAGACAGGGCAATGCGTGGCCGTCCGCCGCGACACCGGCGACAAAAACGTCATCGCGCTGGACGGCGTCGAGTCGTACGTAAAGGGCGCGCTGGCGGGTATCCAGGAGAATCTGTACCAGAAGGCCCTCGCGCGGCGCGAAAGCTCGACCAAGACTGCCGCGGACATGGATGAGCTGATCCGCGCGGCGGATCTGCCCGGTTTCGTCAAGTCGATGTGGTGCGGCGGAGAGGACTGCGAGGCGGCTGTCAAGGAACGCGCCGGATTATCCAGCCGCTGCGTGCCGTTCGAGCAGGAGCGTCTTGGCGATACGTGCGTATGCTGCGGCAAACCGGCGGATAAGATGATCTATTGGGGCAAAGCGTACTAGAGGGCTGGACGGCGAGAGGGCTAGATAACTAAACGGCGCTTTGCGCCGTTTTTTTTGTTTAAGTTTTATCGTTTGCGTCAATAATTTGAAAAACATGTATAGGGGAGACGATTATGAAAAAACTGTATTATATGGCGTTGACGGTGGCGGGGATTTTGTCGGCGGCGGCCGCGCTCGCCGCTATGGCCGAGAGAACCGAGACCGCCGTGTCGGGAGGTGTGCTGCGGTTCCATGTTCTGGCTAACAGCGACGCGGAGTCGGATCAGGCGCTGAAACTGCGCGTTCGGGACGCCGTATTGGCGGCGGCGGAACCTCTTCTTGCCGAATCCGGATCGGCGGAGCAGTCCGCCGAGATAATCGGGAATAATCTGGAACTGATAGAGACCGCCGCGCGGGCTGAAATCGCCGCCGGCGGCTTCGCCTATCACGTCCGCGCCCGCGTGACGCGCGACGTTTTCCCGACAAAGGAGTACGGCGGCGCGCGGTTTCCGTCGGGCGAATACACGGCTCTGCGCGTCGAGATAGGCGAAGCCGCCGGCCGTAACTGGTGGTGCGTGATGTTTCCGCCGCTCTGTTTCGCGCGAACCGACGGCGGCGAAATGCCGGAGGAGTCGAAAGCGAAACTCGAGGAATCCCTGCCGGACGACGCCTACTCGCTCGTTACCGGCGACGGCGCGGGCATACGCGTCAAGTTCAAGCTGGTGGAACTTTTGGGTGAATTATCTAAACATTGAAACGGAGCGAGATAAATGCGAAGATTGCGGGATACTTTCACGCCTGTGGGACTGCTGTGCACCGTAGCGGCGGCGGCGATCGTCGCCTTCGCGGGCTACGGCTTCTATGAGCGCGGAGCGGCGCGGAACGCGGCCGGAGCGGCCGCTCTGGTGAAGCCCACCGCGATAACCGAAAAAGCCGCCGCGCGGATCGCCGCCGAAGCCGTCGGAGCCGGGGCGTCGGGCGTGGAATCGCTGGGCGCGGTCAGCGTATACCGGTTCGAGGTGGCGAGGAACGGGCGGCGGTTCATCGTGGAAGTAGACGACTCGGGCGAGGTTATAGACGTCCGTCTGGAATAAAAGACCACAGGCGACGCCTGCGGTCTTTTATCTACGGTATAATCTTGCTGTCCGCCGGAACAATCGGCGCGTAGTCCCCGTCCCAAAGGAACGCTTTCACCGTCCAGCCCGACTTATCCGCCGGGTCGAACGCCAAGGCGAGCGTATTGCCGCCGGCGCCCGATATGGTCACATTCTCGCTTATCAACTGAACCAAGCGGCCTTCGGCGTTACAGAGCGCGGCAAGCAGGATCGCGCTTCGCGGCGTCTGGCCCGTGTAATCCACACGCGCGTCGGCGCCGTTTGCCGTCAAGCTGACGGAGAGCGTGAGCGACGGCGCGTCGACCGCCGCAAACGTCCCGGTCTCGGCCAGCTTGCGGGTGCCGACGACAAGGTTATCCAAGTAGAACTGCTCATAGCCGCCCGTGCGCACGCCGATATAGGAACCTGTCGTGTAATTGGCGTAGGATGACGTATCTACGCGCGCGCCCTTGACATATGTCATTATACGGCTGCCTTCGGCGGCGATCGCCACGCTGGTGGGCGTGCCCGCAGCGTTCATGCCGATACCGCCTACCGTTTTCTGTACGGACAGCGCCGCGTGCTCATTCAGGTTGCCGCCTGCGCGGAACTGCCACATATAGGCGCCGCCCGCCGGACTGGAATCGCCCGAGGCGCGGAATATTATGCCGGCGGCCGGGTCGCCTTGCCCCGTCCCGGCGACCGGCTCAATATCCGCCGTCAGAATGTAGTCGTTTATCCCGCCGCCGATATTGTACGCGGAGTTTCGGCTCGTGTTAACGTACACGCGCCCGCCGCTAAGGGTGGTGTTCGCGAAGGGCGAACTTCCCGCACTGAAGTCATTTTCATATATGGGCGTTATCTCGAACTTGTCAAAGTCATAGGCCGGGTCCAGCTCGTCAAAATACATATCCGACCGCCCCGTGAGCTTAAACTGCCCCGCCGCGAGAATCGTTACGGTGCCGTCCTGGTTGACCCGCGCTATAGACGTATCCGACGACTCGAACGCCGCGTCGGTGAACTCCGCCTCGATTCCCTCGCCATATACGCCGAACATCGACGGCGTAAGCGTGCCGCCCGTTACGGGCGGGCCGGAGAGCCGTATCTCCACGGACTGGATATATTCGTATCCCGGCGGCTTCACGACGATTATCGTCACGGCCGCTTCGGCGCGCAGGCCCTCATGCTCCGCGGACACGGTTATCGTCGTCAGGCCGATGCCGGCCGCGCTGACCAAGCCGTCCGCGTCCACGGCCGCGACGGAACTGTCGCCGCTTGTGAACGTCAGCTCGCCGGGAAGCAGCTCTACGGCGTTACCGGCGCCGTCCACGGGCAGAACCGTGATTTGCGCGGTCTGACCGAACTCGATTTGCCCGTTGTTCGGAACGCTCGCCGATATGCCCAAGTGCGGCGCCACGTCGCTCGAGATACCGAACGTGTGAACACCGCCGCCGACTTCCGCCGCGAGGTAATGCCCGACGCGCTCGGCGGCGACGGTCTCGCCGTCCACGACGAGAGACGGGAAGCCGTCGCCCGCCGGAATGTACACAGTGGCGCGCGTGTTGACGGGAACGGTCACGGCGGCTGTTATCCCTCCCGTAACCGACTCGGACAGCTCATACGAGGCCTCAATTCCGCCGCGTATGGTCGGGTACTTGATCGAGGCGGACTCTATCCCGCCGTGGCCGAACCGCACGTCGAACGTCTCATAGGCCGGCGCGGTCGGCTGGATGCCGAACATGCCGCTGGTCAGAGCGCTGGCCGGAGCCGAACCCCACGCGTGGGAGTATGTCATGTTGCTCTTGCAGGCGGTGTCCCAGGCTTCGGTCGCCAGCGTGGCGCCAAGACTATGGAGCATATGGTAGAAATTATGATGCGTGGTGGTATGCCCGTCGCTGGACGATGAACTGGTCGAATCGTCCGTGTTAGCAAGAAATCGCATGCCGGCGTCCGAATTGCCGGAGCCGAACAGTCCGCGAAGCACGAAGAACGAACCGTACACGCCCGCGCGGAAGTGATACGCGTCGCCCGCGCCCTGCGAATCGAGGAAGGCGGCCATCTTCTCGGCCATTTCCTGGCTGTCGTATATGCCGTAGGCCAAGGCGTAGGCCGTCGCGTGCTGGGCGTAGTGCGTATCCTTTACGTAGGACGAGCTGCACGAATCGGAGAAGCCGCCCGTGGAGGCGTTGTAGAGCCTCGCGATCATGCCCGCCTTTATGTCGTCCGCGAGCGTCTGGTAAGCGGCGCGCTCGGCGGTCTTGCCGAGAATCGCGGCCATATTCGCCAGACACTGGCACACATACGAATAGACGGCGTTGTGGACGGTGTTGTACGGGTCGCTCCTGCTGCCCGAGGACTGGGTGTAGTAGCCGTCCCGCTCCACGTCCGGCCAGTCCACCATGGTGTTGGTCTGATTATTCCCGTCGAAGACGGCCATATTGACCAGCCGCGCCGAGGAGTTATACGTGCCCGTGAGGATGTCGCTGCTTTTAAGTTTCTCGTAGTAATTCTCTATGGACGACTTATCGCCGGTATTCATATAGTATTTCCATATCATCTCGATAGTGTAAAGATGGTAGTCCTTGGGCCAAGTTGGGTTATCGGCCAGATATTCGGCGGTATGGCGCCCCAGGGTATAATCGGACTCATACGCGTTCGAGGAGAACATATTCACTATGGCGTCGCCCTCGTAGGCGGCGCGCTCGCGCGCCTGGCTGTCCGTCCACAGATCCTGGTTCGTGGCTTTTATCGTGTACTTTCCGAATTCATACAGTTCGTTCAGGAAATCGTTGGACGACGTGAAGCCCGACTCTTCGTCGTCGAAGGGCTGGCGGACGGCCCAGCCGCTTATTCCGCTCAGTATGTCCTCGGCGGTCAGCGCGGACGGCACGCCGCTTACCTCTATATAGCGGAAATTTTTAAGCTGGAAGCCGAGCACGGTCTTGCCGCCGGCCGGAATGGCCCAGGTTTCGTTGTAGTCCGGCATACCGTTGTTCCAAGCGTTCTGCCGGACGGAGGTTCCGCTCTTCGCCTCGCTGTATTTGAAAGTCACGTTAGTGTCGCTCGTGAGGTTAAGCGTTACCCGAAGGCTGCCGACTACCTCCTTCTCCAGCGTGACGAGCCATTTTCCGGCGCCCGTGTTCTGCGCCAAAAGCGCCGGCATGATATATCTGCGGCTGTTCTCGGACGGATACGGCGCGAACGAGCAGTTTCCGTACACATTAGCCGCGCCGGGCGCGAAAGAGTTCCAGGTGCTGTCTTCCTCGTAGCCCGCCGTGTCGAACCCAAACGGGTACTGCGCCCCGTTGATCTTTTCCTGGTTAATATTAGACGACGTCCTGCTCGCCGTATAGGCGATGTATGTATACGTCGAGCTGTCCTGCCCGAAGGCGTTCGTTCCGTCCTTGGCTTTCCAGTCCGAAGCGTTGTTCGAGCTGTTGGAGACCGACTTCGTCCCATCCTTATAATATGTAGTCACCTGCGCCAGAAACTGCCTTGACGCCGCTCCGGTGACGTTATAGCAGATAAACCCGAGGGCGTTCGCCCCGGACACGACGTAGGGCGTGATGTCGTAGCTGTTGTAGAACTGCCTGCGGCCCGACGAGTCGCTGTTCGAGTTGCCGTACAGCCCGTTGCGCGCCGGGCCGACGCCAACCTCAACGCCGTTTACGCTCATATCGAAAACGTGCTGCTTGAGGCTCTGATCCTCATACGCCGCCGCCGTAACGATGATTTTGTCCACGCTGCCCAAGTCGGCGATACTCCAGGCGTACCGCGCGAACATGAACAGTTTGCTCGGCACCCAATAGCCCTTTGTGCTGGTCCAGCCGGTCGTGCCCAAGGCTGTAGTGAAAGGCTCGGGATCAGAGAGCGGACCCTCCGCGCCGTCTTTATCCTTGGTCTGAACCTGCCAGTAATAGAGCGAACCCGCGCTGAGCTGCGCCCAAAGGCCGGATACGGTCACCGCCGAGCTTTTGTTCGAGGCGACCCAGCCCGTATCTCGCAGATACGTCCCGCTCGCGGCGTCGTCCGCCGAGCCGGAGAAAACGATGCGATAGGCCGTCTGGTATTCGTCCTTGTCCGCGTCATGGACGATCCAACTGAAATTAAGCCTGTCCTCCGCCACGGAGTAGGCTTCTTCCAGCTGCGCCGCCCTGAGACCCGTCGGGGCGGCCGGCGGCGTGTTCGCCGCGCCCTCCGCCGCAACAACGCCAATACCCAACGCCATCGACGCCGCCAAGCTCACCGCTGAAAACCTCCTAAAAAACTTCATACACTCCATCCATTCCGATTAACTTTTATTGGCGAAAGTCACAAAAATCATAACAGCCCGCCTATATTATTGTATACTATTCCATATATAAAGTAAATAGCTTTTTATCGCCGCGTCGTATAATTATTACACCCGCGGGCAAAACGATTGTTGTTAAAGTGATTTGACCCAAGAATATCCACCGAATAGTTGTCAATAGATAAATTAAAGTATTTTCGCTGGAGATAAGAACCTCTGTTCAGGAAGAAACCGTACAGCAAACGAACCTGACACAATTGGTTAGAAAAATCAAGCGACAGCTCTCGTTTTAAGCTGATAGTCGCGTTTATGTTCGTCGGGCTAGATAACGACAAACTCCTTGCAATCCCGAAGGACAGCGAAAATAATGTTGCAAACTTTGTGCATGACCGCGTCCAGCACTGCCATCTTAGGTTTCGACTGGCATTTTGCTTGATAGCAAGCCAATAAGAAGGCGGCTCAAATTTGCTTTAGAAGTTTGGCGTGAATCAAGCAAACTTCCGCGGTAGTTTTTTCACTTGACATTTACAGGCGTCTGTCCCCCAAAAAACAATGTATTATAACACGCGTTGACCGCCGAATCCATGTATATTTCAATGATTTCATGTACTGAAGGGGGCGAAAAGATATAATTTACGGCATTTCACTTCCCTTATTATCCTATGCTCCGGGGCCGCGGGCGGGCGATGAGTGGCAAACAGATGCGCTTGCGCGGCGGCGTCCGTTCGGAGATGGACAGATATCGCGGTATATTATCGGCTCTTGCGCGCCGTATCACGCTTGGCGGGCTTCGGCGCGTTTGTGAAACGAACGCGCGAATAACTTACTAATATTACAGTTCTGTTATAATTCCAGCAATATCTTTTAATCTCAGAAACAACGTGATAAAATAAATTTGTGTTATGTGTTGTCAATTGGGAGGGGTTTGCCGACATGGGGGCGTCGCTCAGAAAAATCGGATTACGGGCCGCCGTCATGATGATCGCTCTGTCGGCGCTTTCGCCCGCGCGAGGTTTGGCCGACACCGCCAGTCCCGAGGATATGGCGGCGCAGTTTGAGCAGGCGCACATAACTCAGACGGATATGGCCGGTCGTGTCGAGAATGCGGTTCTCTCCGGGTCGGTTCCTCTTTTCATTGGTTTCGCGAGCGCCGCGCTGACGCAGGAAATCAACGACCGCGTCGAGGACGCTGTCGCGGCGGAACGTTCCGCCGTTATGGAATCCACCCGCGGCGTCTCTTTCTGGTACGACGTCAAGATCGGCGGTACGTCCGGCGAAATCGTGTCCGTGCTTGTGTACGCGAAACGGACCGGCGTGTCGTCCATGACGAGTGTCACGTCGGTGAATTTCAGCATCGCCACGGAAAAGACGCTTCGTCTTAACAGTATTCCGATACTGGGCGTGAACGGTATCAAGCTGGCCAATAAGTATATACTGTCGCGGGTCAAGGCCGAGCCGGACCGATACAATGATGATTTCAACGGCATCGTTTCCGAGACCGACTTCGCGCTGGACGGGTCGGTGGTGACGATATATTTTGACGAGTTCGAGATCGCGCCCGGCACCGGTGTCGTCGTCGAGTTCAACATGCCGAAGGAATATATCAAGAATTGTTATCTCAGTAACGATGAGTATTACTTGCAAAAAAACAGCTTGTATAATTTGAAGATGATCGAGCTTAACAAGGTATCGCGCGAGTTCGGCTACAGTCTGGTCTGGGACGGCGCGTGGCGGCGCGTCTATGTGTATCGTGACAAGGCGCTGGTGACGACGCTCGTTATCGGCGTGAACGAGTACAACAAGGGGCGTTTGCCAAAGCGCGCGCTTGAGGCCGCTCCCGAGATCGCCTCCGACCGCACGCGGGTGCCGCTGTCTTTCTTTGAGGATATTCTAGAACAGTCGTACCACATCGATTCTATGGGTACCATAACGTTTTCCGAGTTTCGCGTTCCGCCGTCCGATTGACGGCTATTCGCCTGTAGCTCAGAGGAGAGAGCAGAGGTTTCCTAAACCTTTGGTCGCAGGTTCGACTCCTGTCAGGCGAGGAGAAAAGAGCCTCGGCGCGGTGGTGTTCCAGTATTTGGGCGTCTTGGCGTCACGCTTATTTTTTGATTTATTGTATTTTTCAAACAGCGAATAAGCCTTGGCTGACGAATCGAAGAACATACTGAGTTTTCCTCGCCGTTTTCGGGGAACACGATAACCGCGGCGCTCAAAAACACCCCCGCCACGGCGGGGGTGTTTGTTACCATACGCGTATGTTCGTTATTAAATTTTAAGTAGCTTGTTACTTGCCGGCCATCTGTTTCTCTTGGGCCTCGATCATCTTCTTGACCATGTATCCGCCAACGTAACCGTTCTGGGCGCTGGTGAGGTCGCCGTTATATCCCTGCTTCAGCGGAACGCCGATCTCATTAGCGACTTCGTATTTGAACTTATTGAGAGCGTCCTTGGCTTCCGGAACACCCTTCTGAATTTTGGTCTGGTCCATCTGTGTTTCCCTCCCTAAGAGTTTAGATTCGCAACACTATAAATTCAAGCCCGCGCCGGAAACTTTCCGGCTCCGATTTCTGAATTTATCTGTGTGTTACGATGTTATTATTGCGGGTACGCGACTAAATATGTCAGGAAAAACAATGAAAATATATTGATGAAACCTTTCCTTCGCGCTATAATAATTATGATACGGCAATAAGATGATCAAATAATTGTTTGGGAGGGGATATTGTGAAGAGATTTCTGAAAACCGCGGCTTTCACCGCTCTGTTCGCGGTCAGCGCTGTGTGGTCATGCTTTTCTATTTCAGCGGCGGAGAACGCCGCGTTCTCTCTGCGTGTTAATGGAAAAATTTATCAGATTGCCGCGGACGCTCAGCCAATCAACGTTGACGGACGGACGCTCATCCCGCCGAGCGAGCTTGCCGCCGCTTTCTCGGGAAGTTTCAACCAGGGCGCGGCCTTAAGCGGCGGTTCCGTCACGCTGACGGCGGGGGGCACCGTTATTGAGTTTGCCGTGGACAAGACATCCGCGAAAGTGAACGGGATCGAGACGGCCTTGGACACGCCGCCGGTAACCCGGGACGGGCGCGTCTACCTGCCGTTCCGCTTCACCGCCGAGAATCTCGGATACACTGTGAGCTGGAACGCGGACAGCCGCGTGGCCGGGGCGATGGATCAGGCCACGTATGAAGCCATAGCCACGCTGAAGCGCGCCGGGAACTTCTCCTCGCCGCGCGTGGCCGTCAGTCTGACGCTTGAGGGCGGCGCCAAGATCGAGAGACCGAACGGCGCTGTATCGTGCAAGGCGGAAGACGTCCAAATGTTGGCGGAATACGACGCCGACAAGAATTTCTACCATATAAAAGAGTCCGGGCGGGTATCGATTAATTTCGGCTCGTTGGTAGAAGGCGTACGGGCGGATCTGGAAATGTACGCCGACAACGAATATGTTTACGGGCGGGATGGCACTCAGATGACTGGGGCTCGATGGGCGAAGGTAGAGGCTCAGCCCGGCGCGGCGCCTACGCTTCAGGGCTTCGGCTTGGGCATCTTCAGCGATCCCGAGTTTGCGGAAGCTATGTCCGCGTATTCGCGCGAGCTGTACGCGGCGGCGCTCGTGACCGAAGAAGACGGCGGCACGGTTTTGACCGTAGAGTCGCCCATGAGCGAGGCCGATATGCGCCTCGCGCTCGGGCTTGTGCTGCCCGCGTTCGGGCGAGAGGCGGATTTCATCAGCAATGGCCTCGAAAGGGCGCTGGCCTTGTTCGACATCAGCTGGCTCGAACCGCTGACTATCCGCGAGGTGATCGGCGCGGGGGACGTAAATAACGTTACGATAGAAGGCCGCGCCGCTGCTTATGGCGTGGGCGAGGCCGAAGGCTACGGCGCGGACGCGTCGTTCGTCTGTTCGATCGAGTTCTCATACGCGCCGGAATTTACAGCCGCCGTCCCGGACAGCGTCAAGGCCGAGGCGGTGTCTCTCGGAGGTATAATAACCGAATGAATACCATGAAAAAACTCACTCTGGGCGCATCCGGGCTTCAGGTTCCGGTCGTGGCCGTGGGCTGTATGCGGATCACGGGGCTGGACGCCGCGGCGGCGGCGCGCTTTATCGGCACGGCGCTCGAACTGGGCCTGAACTTTTTCGATCACGCCGACATATACGGGGACGGCGAGTGCGAGCGCTTCTTCGCCGAAGCGGCGCAGATGTCTCCGTCGCTGCGCGGAAAATTTTTCATCCAGTCAAAATGCGGCATCCGCAAAGGCGTCTGCTACGACTTCTCAAAGGAACATATTCTGCGTTCGGTGGACGGGATCCTGTCGCGTCTGCGGACGGATTACCTCGACGTGCTGCTGCTGCACAGGCCGGACGCGCTTATGGAACCAGATGAAGTGGCCGCCGCCTTCGACGCGCTGGCGGCGAGCGGAAAAGTCCGAGCGTTTGGAGTGTCGAACCAGACGCCTGGGACGATGGAGCTGCTTCGCCGGTCGCTCCGGCAGCCGATCGTCGCGAATCAGCTTCAGCTTTCGATCACGAACGCGTCGCTGATCGAGCGCTCTCTTAACATGAACATGACCGACGGCCCGGCCGTTGACCGCGACGGAGGAACGCTCGACTACTGCCGGCTGAACGGCATAACCGTGCAGCCGTGGTCGCCGTTGCGCCATGTCGTCGATCACCGCGTCCTTGCCGAGCCGGTGGTCGAAACCGAGGGGCTGTCCGTAAAGCTCGCGGAGATGTCGGAGAAATATTCCGCCGATCCGACAGCCATCGCCATAGCCTGGTTGCTGCGCCACCCCGCCGGGATGATGCCGGTAGTCGGCACCACAAACGAAGGGCGGCTGCGATCCGCCGCGAAAGCCGCTGAAATAGTCCTCTCCCGCGAGGACTGGTACGCGCTGTATTTGGCGGCGGCCCATCGTCTGCCGTAGTAAAGCCGTTCCAAAACGCTGAATGCGGTTATACAAGGCGTTTGCTGTTTCGTGACGGCGGTTACGCAAAGAATTGACGAGCAATAACTATTGTAAAATATCATTAACTATTGTCAGTTCACACTTAGCGGCGTGCTCGGTTCGGGCGAGACGAGGAGCTGCACAAGTATTTGACGTCGAGGGAAAAGAGTCCCTTGAAGAAAAAACAGCCCCTCGATGAATTTTGCGTGAACTAAGCAAAATTCAGTAGTGATTTCCAAGAAAATCATCACGGTGATATATAGCCTGCTGAAAAGCGGGCGACCTATGACCCGGCGCTTACGTTGGGCACAGTCAGACGGGAGATGATGGCGGCGTAATCGGCGTTTGATTCAGTCTGACGAACAACATTCGCTGATAAGGCAAGGGGTTATGAATTTTGCTTGCTTCACGTAAAATTCATTTGCCTTTTATTCAAAATTACACAATATTCACACTATGTTAACTTTGTTTTTTCAAAGAGTCCTTACTTATCAGGATGTTGACAAGTTTATTTTTGATGAACTCATTATAAACAATATAATTTATGGAGTCAGAGAAAAAAGATGAACACTCCATGCATAAATATACATTATGACATATATTTATGCATGGAGTGCCTCGCTTGTAGAGTTTTTATCCTATACTAAGAGCATTTTCTCGTGGATTTTGCCTTATTCTCGAAGACAAGCATTTACGCCATTTGTTATAAGCTCATAAAAATGTTTTGTCCATTAGTCCGGCGTTTTTATGGGTATATTTGCGTTTTGTGCGTCAACTGCAAAATGTCGGGTTTTTGGCGTAGTTTAGCCATTTGCGCAGCTTTTTTGACTA
Source organism: Clostridiales bacterium (assembly GCA_031265685.1). Taxonomy (GTDB): domain Bacteria; phylum Bacillota; class Clostridia; order Lachnospirales; family WRAX01; genus JAISCI01. The sequence goes on along the minus strand of JAISCI010000122.1, from coordinate 3,538 downwards.
AGGTACTTTTTGCGTTTTTTACCGCTTACCCACATTGTGACACGCGGTTTTATCAATTTTTTTTGAAAATTTCCGCAGTGCCGAGCAACAGCAGAAACCCGCCGAAGAGTTTGCGCAATAAGCCCTCGTCCACGCGGACGGCGACTGTCGCGCCGATCACGGCGCCGATAAACCCAAATATGACCAGTCCCGGCAGCACACGGTACACGAGGTTCTTCTGACGAACGTGCGCGGCGAGCGCCGCTATGGCCGTCGGGACAAAATAGAGCAGGTTGAAGACCTGCGCCTCGCGCTGGCTTATGCCCGCCGCGAAAACCAGCGCCGGGATGAGAACCGTCCCGCCGCCAAGCCCCAGCCCGCTGACACATCCGGCGAAGACGCCGACAATCACGCAGACGGCGTAACTCATCGAAGTATCATCCCTGCCGCGGCCGCCACCATGAACAGCCCGAAGACGATGTGCAGCCAGCGCGCGGAGAATTTGCGCAGCAGCAACGCGCCTATGATACCTCCGGCGATGCCGCCCGCCGATACAAGCGACAGCCGTACCCAGTCGATCTCGACCCCCCCGGCGTATACGTACCCGCTGACGACCGACAGCGGCAGTATCGCGGCGACGGCGGTCGCGTGAGCGGCGTGCGTCTTTACGCCAAGCCATTTCTCCGTCGCCGGCACGATGATGTTGCCGCCGCCCGAGCCGAACAGTCCGTTGACGGCGCCGGCGACAACGCCGATAACGCCGCTTTTGAGGAATTTTTTCATAGGGTCACCGCCACATAAATGCCATATGCGTTAGTATGCGCGCGCTCAATGTGTTTTATGCGAATGTTTTTATTTTGGACAATTAGTTATTGACTTTTTAGAAAAGCGGGTTTATTATGATATAACAGTAAGGTGGTACGTGACTATGAGTATCCTATCCAAAAGAATCGGCGTCGTCGGCGGCGGGCAGCTCGGCAGGATGATGATCTTGGAAGCCAAGCGTCTGGGGATTTTCGTGACGGCGCTCGACCCGGCGGCGGATTGCCCGGCGGGTTCGGTCGCGGACAGGCTTATCGTCGCCGCGTTTGACGACGCGGACGCACTCGCGCGGCTAGCCGCCGGGTCGGACGTCGTTACGTACGAATTGGAGCATATCGGCGCCAAGGCGCTGTTCGCGCTTGAATCGTCGGGCGTCGCGGTCTGCCCTACCGCCAAAAGCCTTATCACTATTCAGGACAAGCTGACGCAGAAGCAAGCGCTCGTGAGCGGCGGCGTACCCGTTCCGGAGTTTATGGCCGTGGACGGAGCGGACGGCGTGATTCGCGCTGGAGAGGCGTTCGGCTATCCTTTCCTGCTCAAGGCGCGCTTCGGCGGTTACGACGGCAAGGGCAACGCGCTGGTCGCGTCCAAGGATGGGTCGCGGCTGGCATACGCGGCCTTGGGCGGCGGATCCGTACCGCTGATGGCCGAAAAGCGCGTGGACTTCGTCATGGAAATCTCCGCGCTGGCCTGCCGCGCCAAGGATGGTTCCGCCGTGGTCTACCCCGTCGCGCAAAACGAGCACGCGGACGGCGTACTCGTCGAGACGCGCGTCCCCGCCGCTCTGCCGGAGGATATAATCCGGAACGCGCGGGACCTCGCGAGGCGCGTCATGGGCGTGTTCGGCGGCGCGGGCATGTTCTGCGCCGAGATGTTCGTGGCGGCGGACGGCGGCCTGCTTGTGAACGAAGTCGCCCCAAGGCCGCACAATTCCGGTCACTATACCATTGAGGGCTGCCTCGTCAACCAGTTCGAGCAGCATATCCGCGCGATAGTCGGCTTACCGCTCGGATCGGCGGAATTGATCCGGCCATGCGCTATGCGCAATATCCTCGGCGAACCCGGGATAAACGGGATCGCCGAATGGGAAGGCGCGGATCGGGCGCTCGCGGCGGAAGGCGTAAAACTGCACGTGTACGGGAAGACCGAGGTTCGGCCCGGTCGCAAGATGGGCCACGTAACCGCCGTCGGCGGCAGCGCGGAGGAAGCGGCGGAACGGGCGGCGAGGGCGCGGGGGTTCATTCGGGTGCTTGGAGGGGAACGGAATGCCGGTTAGAGCGGCGATTGTCATGGGCAGCGATTCCGATCTGCCCGTAATGTCCGAGGCGGCGGCGGCGCTGGATCTCTTCGGCGTGCCGTATGACATTACGATAGTGTCCGCGCACAGAACGCCCGAACGGCTGTACGAATTCGCGCGGTCGGCGGCGGCGCGCTACGGGGTCGTCGTGGCGGGGGCGGGCGGCGCGGCGCACCTGCCAGGCATGGTCGCCGCGATGACAGCTATTCCGGTAATCGGCGTACCGATACAGACAAGGGCGCTCTCGGGGCTGGACTCGCTGCTCAGCATAGTTCAGATGCCGGCCGGGATACCCGTGGCGGCGGTAGCGATAGGCGGCGGGAAGAACGCGGGGCTGTTGGCGGCGAAGATACTTGCCGTCGCGGACGGCGGCTTGGCCGCGAAGATCGCCGAATACTCCGAGTCGCTTCGGGACGAGACGCTGAAAAAGGCCGAGCGGCTTGAAGATGTTGGATATAAAAATTACCAGAATATATGAATTTCGTCTGAAGCTACAAAATTCTATGAACGGAGCGTGTACCATGGGAAGACCACCCAAGAACAGGAACGCTGTACCGGCGGATTCGGCGGCGCTCGAAACCGAGCGCATGGATAGTTTTATGATGCGCAACTGCGGCATAATCGGAGCGAACATCCGTCACGAGCGCAAGCTGCGCAGCTTCTCGATCGAGGATCTGTCGGAATATCTCGAGCTTTCGCCGTCTTATGTTGGTCTGCTGGAGCGTGGAGAGCGCTGTCCCAGTCTGAAAAGCCTGCTGCGTATCTGTCAGCTCTTCAGCGCGACACCCAACGAGTTGCTGCTGGAACGCGAGAACGCGGGCGGCAAGTCGTCCGTCGCGGAACCGCGCCGCTCGTCATACGCGAACAAGATCCGGACAGTCGAGTCGATAGTTAAAAAGCTGAGCGAATCTGAGCTGGATTTTGTTATTACTACGATGAAGGGTCTTAAGAATCTGAGCAGGAACGGCGGCGTGGAGATTGCCGCTCAAACCGCGAAAGAGCAGGGGGAACAGGCGCGCGAGGGCGAATGATCGCGGCTTGGTTCGCCGCCCATATCAGCGCGCGTTTAATCTCTATACAAATCAAACCCCCGGGAGATCCGGGGGTTTTTGCCGTGCCCGCGGATTTCTCCCCGGCGTTAACCGACGTTTGATGTTGTCTTAGACAAGTTTTATAGACTTATTTGCTTCCTCAGCGCTTATATCGTCGGTAATCGGCGTCATGATAAAACTGATACTGTCAAGTTCTACCAAAATATAATTCAACAAAAACAACTTCTCTACGTTAATAGGAGAATCCAACTTCGCAAATACCGCTCCCACTGTATTTATTGATCAAAAAATCCACCGCCCAATACGATTTAAATCCGTTATCATTTTTGCAAAGACCGCTTAGTTAAGCGGCTCGTTTTAATGGTGGCGGATTTTTATTTCATATTGG
>JAISCI010000093.1 GCA_031265685.1 Clostridiales bacterium | reverse complement strand
GCCGGACATGCCGGAAATCCCGTGAATTCGGGGTTTCCGGTGTGGCGGGATTCATATTTCAATGATTTAATATACTGAAGGGGCGAAATGATGTAATTTACGGCACGCCGCTCCGCCATATCATGTCAGGCAGACTTTGGCGCGTTTGCGAAACGAACGGCGACGCGGCCAAAAAAAGCTGTACAAAATCCGGCTTCCGTAGTATAATTGGCGTAAATGTTTTCACTATATATAAGACTATCGGAGGCTAAAAGATGTCTAAAAAGATGAAGATCGGACTGCTGACAGGCGGCGGCGACGCGCCCGGGCTTAACGCCGTCATATACGCCTTCACAAGGGCGGCGCTGTCGGCGTTTCCCGGGTGCGACATCATCGGATACCGCTTCGGTTATCGTGGGCTTTACTACAACGAGTATATGAAACTCGATCTTGAATCAACTTCCGGCATACTGCACAAGGGCGGCACGATCCTTTTCAGCTCAAATAAGGACAACCTTTTCGATTATACTGTCGTTGAGAACGGCGTTAAGGTCAAACGCGACGTCTCGGACACAGCCGTCCGGAACATGCGAGAAGAGGGCGTGGACGTGCTCGTCGTCCTGGGCGGCGACGGCACGCTGACGAGCGCGCGGGATTTTTCTAACAAGGGCGTACCCGTCATCGGCATACCGAAGACCATCGACAACGATCTCGGCGCGACGGACACGACGTTCGGCTTCGACACCGCGGTCTCCATTGTCACCGAGAACTTGGGCCGCGTACACACGACCGCCGAGTCGCACCACCGCGTCATCATAGTGGAGATAATGGGCCGCTCCGCGGGTTGGATTACGCTTTCGGCCGGTATCGCGGGCAGCGCGGACGTCATTTTGATTCCGGAGATACCATATAAAGTCGAGAACATAGTCCGGAAGATCAAGGCGCGGGACGCCGCCGGCAAACATTTCGCGATCATAGCGATAGGCGAGGGCGCGAGAGAGGCGGGCGGTTCCGCCGTAGTCGGAAAGATAGTGGAGGACAGCCCCGACCCGATCCGTTTCGGCGGCGTGGCCGCGAAGCTCGCGCATGACATAGAGCCGCTCGTCGATCACGAGGTCCGAGCAGTCCAGCTCGGGCATATCCAGCGCGGCGGCGACGCCAGCCCCGCCGACCGCATCCTCTCCGTGCGCTACGGCGTCCACGCGGTGGAGATGATCAAGCGCGGCGAGTTCGGCAAGATGGCGTGTCTGCGCAACGGCAGGATGTCCGAGGTGTCGCTTAACGACGTCATTGCCAACAACAAATACGTCGGGCCGGACGACGAGCTTGTCAAGTGCGCGAAGGCGCTCGGAATGAGCTTCGCGGACGAAGATTAGGAGAATCCGATGAAACGGGCCTTGATAAGCGTATCAGACAAGCGCGGAGCGGCGGAATTCGCCGGCTCGCTCGCCGCGCTCGGATATGAGATCGTTTCAACGGGAGGGACGCTTGCGGCGGTCCGCGAGGCGGGCGTCGCGGCCAAGAGCGTATCGGACATAACGGGTTTCCCCGAATGTCTCGGCGGGCGCGTCAAGACGCTGCATCCGATGCTCCACGGCGGCATTCTGGCGGTCCGCTCAAGCGCGTCCCACATGGATGAACTCGTTGCGCTCGGCATCGGGACGATCGACATTGTCGCCGTCAACCTGTATCCGTTCAAGGAGACGATATTGCGCCCGGGCGCGCCGCTGGCGGAAGCGGTAGAGAACATCGACATAGGCGGCCCCTCGATGATACGCGCCGCCGCGAAGAATTACGCCGGCGTCGCCGTAGTCTGCGATCCGGACGACTACGGCGCGGTTATCCGCGAGCTGAGCGAGGACGGCGGGATCAGCCACCGGACGCGTTTCCGTCTGGCGGCGAAGGCTTTCGCGTACACGGCGGCCTACGACGCGCTGATCGCGGACTATCTCGGCAAACGCGCGGACACGCCTCCCTTCGGCGGCACGCTGACACTGACATACGAGAAGCGCCAACCCCTGCGTTATGGCGAGAATCCGCATCAGTCGGCCGCTTTTTACGCCGAGACCGGCGCTGGCGCGGGGACTCTGGCCGCCGCCGAGTTTCTGCACGGCAAGGAGCTTTCCTTCAATAATATAAGCGATCTGAACGGCGCGCTGGCGCTCGTCCGCGAGTTCGCCGAGCCGACAGCCGTCGCCGTCAAGCATGGCAACCCATGCGGCGTCGGTTCCGCCGGCACGATCCGCGCGGCGTACCTGAAAGCCTACGCCGCCGACACAGTCTCAATCTTCGGCGGGATAATCGCTCTCAACCGCCCGGTGGACGCCGCGACCGCCGCCGAAATACACAAAATTTTCGTGGAGATAGTCTGCGCACCGGACTTCAGCGAGGACGCGCTGGCGATTCTGCGCCAAAAAAAGAACATCCGGCTGCTGCGTCTGCCGGGCATGTCCGAGCGCCCGGCGGGGTACGACATGAGGAAGGTATCGGGCGGTCTGCTAGTGCAGGAGCCGGACGACGCTGATCTGGATCCGTCCGCGCTTGCGGTAGTGACGCGCCGCGCCCCGACGGACTCCGAGACAGCCGACCTTCGCTTCGCTTGGAAGATCGTGAAACATGTCCGCTCCAACGCGATAGCGATCGCGAAAGGCGGGCAGTCCGTCGGCATAGGCGCGGGTCAGGTGAATCGCGTCTGGGCGGCGAAACAGGCCGTCGAGCACGCGGCGGAGTTCTTGGGCGCGGACGCGCTTCGGGGAGCGGCGCTCGCCAGCGACGCTTTCTTTCCGTTCCCGGACTCGGTGGAAGCGGCCGCCGCCGCGGGCGTGAGCGCGATCATACATCCGGGCGGTTCAAGGAACGATCAAGCCTCAATTGACGTATGCGACGCGAACGGGATAGCCATGGTCGTCACCGGGATCCGGCATTTCAAGCATTAAGGACGCGCGGCGCCGGAGTTTTCTTGATACGCGCAAACTTCCGAGCCGCGCTTTTTTGTCGCGTCCATCAGATGTCCTCCGCGCCCAGCCCGCAAGACATCCTGCCTTCCGGACATTTGCCCGTCTCAAAACACCCCGGCCCGATCATCCCAAACCGTTCGGGATCTAGCCGGCGCAGTTTGCTCAGCAGATCTTTCGCCGCGAAGCGTATTTCCCATTGGGCGCGCCGGCACGTCCGCAGCCGCAGAAACAGTTCCAGTTCCCGGAAATTCATTGTCGTCAGCGCGGGGACGGTCATGCCGGAGAGAGCCAGGTATACGAGCGTATCCGCGCCGTATCCATCCGAAGCCAGCCGCCCCGCCGCTTCCTCCGAACGGGCGAAGACGGCGCTGTAACGCTCCAGAGCCTCCGGGTCGGTCGCGATCGTCCGGGGCAGGACGCGCGCGCCGAACGATCCGCCGTAAATCCTCGGGATCACCAGCGACTGCATCCTGTGCCGAGCCAGGTGCGTCAGCGCGGAAAGCGACAGCGCGTTGAAACGGATCGTGTAACAGAGCTGCTCGGCTTCGCGGCCCGGGCGCAGGGGATCGAAAACCGCTCCGCTCACCGCTTCGGCGGCGGAGATGAGGGCGTCCGCGTCCGCCGGGGCCGCGACGATGTCGGCGGTGTTTTCCGCCGGGGGGTAGAACCCGAACGCCCGTTCCGGCGCCGTCTCCGGCGAAGCCTTCGGCAGGGCGGCGAATATCGGCGGGCAGAGCTTCTCAAGCTGCCCGGCCAGCCGCTCGCCCAGCGCGTTTATCTCGGGCAGGAAATTGCCGCGCGCCCGCGCGACTATATGTATCAACTCCCGCGCGTTCACCGTGACGAGCATGTTGCTCCGGAAGCAGTACGGCAACGCGAACCGCGCGTCCTCGCCGGGTATGCCCGCCGCGCGCAGCCGCGCGTATTCCCCGAACAGCTCCCGCGCGTGGTTCTCGAACAGCTCCCGCGCGCGGCCCGAAAGCCCGGTCGGCACAAAAAAGCACGCCTCGGAGAAATCGGCGTACCGGCGGCTCTTGACGGTGAAACTCGCCAGCCGGAACCCGATGAGGAACTGTTCCGCGACGGCGGATATATTGTGGAACGCGACGTTAAACACGATATGCTCCGCCACGGACGTATGCCCGTAAGACAGCACGCGCGAGATCAGCCGCTCGGATTTCTCACCGCCGGGTGCGGCGGCCAGAACACCCAGCGCGTCCCCGTCCGACTGGCTGAGCGCGGCGGCGGCGGCGCAAAACCGCGCCGCGTTTTCATTCATCCCGACTATCAGCGCCGAGCTTTCCGGTGGGCGGATCAAGGCTCATCCCTCAATTTCTCCGTAAAACTTCCGCGTTTTCCGATAAACCGCTCGAATCTCCCGACCGAATCCTTCCTGTAAAACGGTCTGCGCCCCCGCGTCACGGCCTTGCCGAATTCCGACGAGGCTACGGCGAAATCTATCACGCCGCCGGGGTCGAGGTGTTCCGCCGCCGCGTCCGCCGCGCCCTCGAACACGGGCAGGGCGTCGCCGTCGCAATCCACGACCAGCAGATAGCTCTGAAAATCCCCGCGTATCATCAGGCAGAAGTACGCTCGCGACACCTCGGGACGCGCGGCGAGGTACCGGCGCATCGCGTCGTCGATACCGTTGGGGTATTCTTTCGGCTCGCCGAGCATCACGGTCTCATCCTTCCTGAACGATTTGGGCATGAGCGATCCGTCCACGCGGGCGATCATATTGAGCGGTATCAGCGCGGACTCGCAACCCGGGTTGACGCATACGCCGCCCACGACGGACGGTATCCGCAACAGTCGGCTGATTTCGTCAAAGCTGAGTTTGACGGCGACGCGCCCCGGTTCCCCGCCCCAGGCGTTCAGGCGCTCCATGTCCGTGAACACCGGTATATACTGCCCGCCGAACAGTTTGCGCACGAGACGGAATCGAAACGCCGTCCCGCCTGGAGCGGGGCGCGCGTACACGGGCGCGACAAAAACCGCCCTCCGCAGAAGATACTCGAAGCGCGGGCTGCCCGTGAGCGCCGCCGGCTCGGTCGAGGCGAACAGCGCCCGAAGCTCGTCGTTTTTTACGGAGTTAACGTCGTCCGCGACGGCGGCGTAATCGTCCATGATACTCCCCATTTGTTTCCGCCGGTCTATTCATCCGCGGTCGCGGCGCGGGATATGTCCGCGCCCAGCGCGCGCAGCTTTCCGACCATGTTCTCATATCCCCTGTCGATGTATTTCACGTTTGATATAAACGTCTCGCCCTCGGCGGCCAGCGCCGCCACGACGAGCGCCGCCCCCGCGCGCAGGTCGGTCGCGGTCACGTGCGCCCCTGTCAGGCGCGGCACGCCGTTGACGACGGCCATGCGGCCATCCACGGTTATATCGCAGCCAAGGCGCTTCATCTCGTTTACATACTGGTAGCGATTCTCAAAGACCGTCTCGGTTACGTAGCTCGCGCCCTGACCCAGCGTCAGCAGGGCGACCATCTGCGGCTGAAGATCGGTTGGAAAACCGGGGTAATACATCGTCTTGACGCTGGCCGCGTGGATCGGCCGCGCCCCGCGCACGATCAGCGTATCGTCGCCCTCGTGGACGAACGCGCCTGTCTCGCGCAGTTTCGCCGTCACCGATTCCATGTGCTTCGGAATTACGTTGCCGACTGTAATGTCCCCGCCCGTAATAGCCGCGGCTATCATGTATGTACCCGCCTCGATCTGGTCGGGGATGATAGTGTACTCCCCTCCGCCGAGCCGCTCCACGCCGCTGACGCGGATCGTGTCCGTCCCCGCGCCCTTGACGTCCGCGCCGAGTATGTTAAGAAAGTTCGCGGTGTCCACTATATGCGGCTCCTTGGCCGCGTTCTCGATAACGGTGCGCCCCTCGGCCAGAACCGCCGCCATCATAATATTTATCGTAGCGCCGACTGAAGCCATGTCCAGATAGATATGCGCCCCGCGAAGCCTGTCCGCCCGCGCGATCACCATACCATGCTCGATACCGACCGTCGCGCCGAGCGCCTCGAAGCCTTTTATATGCTGGTCGATCGGCCTGGACCCGAAGTTGCAGCCGCCTGGCAGGGCGACCTCCGCCTGGCGGAACCTTCCGAGCAAGGCCCCGATCAGATAGTACGAAGCTCGGATGCGCCGGACGGAATCAAAATTGGCGCGGTACTCGCTAAGCCCGGAAGCGTCGATCATGAGCGCGCCGCTCCCCGTCCGCTCGCACCGCGCGCCCATCTTTTCAAGCGCGTCCACCAAACTCACGGCGTCCTCTATGTCCGGCAGGTTGTCGATAACGCAGACGCCGCGCGAAAGCAGGGCGGCGGGGATAATCGCCACCGCCGCGTTCTTCGCGCCGCTGACGCCGACGGAACCGACAAGCGGCCTGCCGCCCACAATTTTCAGGTGTTCCAATGCCGTCTCCCCCTGAAAGGTATTCTGTTTTATCCTAAAGACGGCGGCTCACCGGCGCGCCGCGGAAATATCAAAACATATAATCTATAAATATATTAAATCATATAAACAATAAATAATCAATAACAATTTACGCGACCGAAGCGTCAGTTGTCGAATAACGGCGAAAAAGCCTCCCGCGCGAGCGCAATCAGTTCCTCGGGCCGCTCGGCCCGGGCCGCTCGGACGCGTATCGCGGACACGCCCGGTATTCCACGCGCGTACTGGCAGAAATGCCCGCGCATCCGCCGAACGGCGGTATATTCGCCGTAAAACTCGGTCAACCCGCGCAGATGGCGCGAAAAAACGTCCAGCCGCTCGGCGGCGTCCGGCGGCGGCGGCAATCGGCCCGTTTTCAGGTATTCGGACACTCGGCGGAAGATCCACGGGTCGCCGTGCGCCGCCCTGCCGATCATGACGGCGTCCGCTCCCGTTCGCGCCAGCATCCGCGCCGCGTCCTCCGGTGAGGCTACGTCGCCGTTGCCGGCGACGGGTATCGACACCGCCCGCTTCACCGCCGCTACTACGCCCCAATCCGCCTTGCCCGAATAACCCTGCTCGCGCGTGCGCCCGTGGACCGTGACGGCGGCGGCGCCGTTGTCCTCGGCGATCCGCGCTATCTCTGCGGCGTTGTCGCTGCCGGCGCAGCCCTTGCGGATCTTTATCGTGACGGGCAGGCGAGCCGCCCCCGACACCGCGCGGACTATCCGCCCGACAAGCCCCGGCTCGGCCATCAGCGCGGAGCCTTCGCCGTTGCGGGTGATCTTCGGCGCGGGACAGCCCATGTTTATATCAATTAAGCCGAACCCCATATCCTGAACCCGCCGGACAGCCTCGGCTATCACATCCGGCTCCCGGCCGAACAGTTGAGCGGCCACCGGGCGCTCGTCGGGGGAAAACGCGAGCAGACGCTTCGTGGCGGCGTTGCCGTACACCAGGCCCTTCGCGCTCACCATCTCGGTCACGGTCAGCCCGGCGCCCATCTCCGCGCAAATAACGCGGTACGGCATGTCGGTTACGCCCGCCATCGGCGCCAGAAACACGCCGCCGCGCCAATCAAAGCCCATCCCGTCCCCCTTGATTGAGGCTGATAAGTCGCAGTCCTTTCATCAGAAGATCCCTGTCCACATAGTCGAACAAATCCGCAGCCGCGGAGATGATTCCGGACAAACCGCCCGTAGCCGCGACCTTGAACTCGAGCGGAGCCAACTCGCGGCGCAGGCGGCGGATTATGTACTCCGTTTCGCCGATCGCCCCGCCCATTATCCCCGCGCGGACGCTCTCGCCCGTGTCCGCCACGATGAACGAATCCGGCAGCGTAAGCGGGACGGGCGAGAGCAGCGCGGCTCTAGCAAATAGCGCCTCGGCGCGAAGCCCGACGCCCGGCGCCGTTATCCCCGTCAGGAACACGCCGTCGGCGTCGAGCGCGTCGTAGGTCGTAGCGGTGCCGTAGTCCACGACGATTATGGGGCCGCCGTAGAGCGCCAGCGCGGCTTCGCAGTCCGCCAGACGATCCGCGCCAAGTTCCGCCGCGTTCGCTCCGGCGACCGTGACGCGCGTCTTCGTCGACGGACCCACTATACGCGGCGTTACGCCGAACCGCTCCCGGACGGCTTCCGCGACAGTCTCCGTCGTCGCCGGAACCACGGACGATATTATAGCCTCATCCGCGCCGGGGACGTCCGCGGGCAACGCGAAGCCGCCTGTCTGGACGGCGCCGCGCCAGATAATCTCTTCGCCCGCGAACACGGCGAAATTGATTGCCGTGTTGCCTATATCAACAGTGAGAAGCATAGGTTCACCCTTATTACCTGATATTTCCATCAGGTTTCACCTTATACCACAGCGTCAGCTGACTGATCAGCTCGGCCTTCTCGCTCTCGAGCCGCGCTATCTCCAGACCCGCGCCCAGCTCGTCGTACCCGCCGGAACCGTCCGCGATTGTCTCAAAAAAGACGCGCCCGTCCGCGCCGAAACCGACCGAAAAGACGCAGCGGAGTTTCTCAGCCATCGTTACGCACATTACGCGTATCTCGCTCTTGACGGCGGCGGGCAACGACGAGAATCCGTCCGCCATCGCGTAGGCCTGTTTATAGTACGAAGCCGCCGCCATAACCGTTTTTTTCATAAGGCGTCGCTCATCGCCGCCGCCATAACCGCCTTGATCGTGTGCATGCGATTCTCGGCTTGATCGAATATTACTTCCTCATGAAGGGCGAAAGCCGCCGCCGTCACCTCGCCGCCCTTGACCGCCGGCAGGCAGTGCAGGAGAATCGCTTCGGGAGCGGCCAGCGACAGCATTTTCACATCCACGCGGTACGGCGCGAGCAGCGCGGCGCGCTCCGCCGCTTTCGACTCCTCGCCCATCGACGCCCAAACGTCGGTATAGACCGCGCCCGCTCCCGACAGACCCTCGGCTGGGTCGTCGGTCACGGTCAGCGACGCTCCGGACTCCGCCGCGAAAGCGCGGCAACGCTCCATCCGCTCTACATCGGGCCACAGTTCCCTCGGCGACACAACGGCGCAGTCCATGCCGACTTTCGACGCGGCGATCATCAGCGCGTTCGCGACGTTGTTGCGCCCGTCGCCGACGAACGCCAGCTTTACGGCCAGCGTTCCGAACCGCTCGCGGATAGTCATCAGGTCGGCCAGCGCCTGGGTCGGATGATCCTCGTCGGTCAGCCCGTTGAACACGGGTACGCCGGAATACTCCGCCAGTTCGCGGACGACGCTCTGCCTGAACCCCCGGAACTCGATGCCGTCGAACATCCGGCCCAGCACCTTGGCGGTGTCGTAGACCGATTCCTTGTGACCGAGCTGTATGTCGTTTACGCCGAGATATTCCGGATGCGCCCCCTCGTCGGCGCAGGCGACGGTGAACGCGCAGCGAGTGCGCGTGGACGGCTTCTCGAATATGAGCGCAACGTTCTTACCCGCCAGCAGACCGCCGCGCTCTCCGCGCCGCTTCCTGGCTTTCAGCTCGTCGGACAGATCCAGCAGATATATTATCTCTTCTTTAGAATAATCCGCCAGGGTGAGCAGGCTCCTCCCCTTAAGGCTCGTCGGTTTCACCGGGTTTGACCTCCTCGCTTATCGCTTCCGGCAGGGACGGGTACTCCGTCTCGTCCACCTCGGTGTATCTGCCGGGCGTCTCCTTTTTAAGGATGGCGCGGAACTCCTCGCCCGTGATCTTCTCGCGTTCCATGAGTACGTGAGCCGTCGCGTGCAGTACGTCCATATTATCGCAGAGGATCCGCCGCGCCTCGGTGTGCGCCGACTCGACAATACCGCGGATCTCCTGATCAATTGCCGTCGCGACGTCCTCGCCGTAGTTGCGCACATGTCCGAAATCGCGCCCGATGAATACCTCCTCGGACTCGTTGCCGAATTGCAGCGGACCCAGCTTCTCGCTCATGCCGTACTTGACGACCATGCTGCGCGCGATGGCCGTCGCGCGCTCGATGTCGTTGGACGCGCCCGTGGTTATGTCCCCGATTACGAGTTCTTCCGCCGTGCGCCCGCCCAGCAGGGCGATAATATCCTGCGTCATGTACTTTTTCGAGAGGAACGCGCGGTCGTCCGACGGCAGGGGCATGGTGTAACCGCCCGCTATGCCCGTTGGAATAATGGAGATTATATGCACGGGATCCAGCTCGCTGAGCAGCTCGAACAATATCGCGTGACCCGTCTCGTGGTAGGCGGTCATCTTGCGCTCGCGCGGACTAACGACGCGCGATTTCTTCTCGGTGCCGACGCCTACCTTTATAAACGCGCGGCGCACGTCGGACATGTCGATAACTTTCTTGTCGTCGCGCGCGGCGAGCAGAGCGGCCTCGTTCAGCAGGTTCTCAAGGTCGGCGCCCGTAAAGCCGCTGGTCGTGTGCGCGATGATGCCAAAGTCCACGTCGTCCGCGAATTTCTTGCCTTTCGCGTGGACGCGGAGTATCGACTCGCGGCCTTTGGCGTCCGGCGCCCCTACGACGACGCGCCGGTCGAAACGACCGGGGCGCAGCAACGCCGGATCCAGGATATCGGGTCGGTTCGTCGCCGCGATGATGATAACGCCCTCGTTTACGCCGAAACCGTCCATCTCGACAAGCAATTGATTTAGCGTCTGCTCGCGCTCGTCGTGGCCGCCGCCGAGGCCCGCGCCGCGCCGCCGCCCGACGGCGTCGATTTCGTCGATGAAAATGATACACGGACTGTTCTTTTTCGCCTGCTCAAACAAGTCGCGCACGCGGGACGCGCCCACGCCGACGAACATCTCCACGAAGTCCGATCCGGAGATAGAAAAGAACGGCACGCCTGCCTCGCCGGAAACCGCCTTGGCCAGAAGCGTCTTGCCCGTCCCCGGAGGGCCGACAAGCAGTACGCCTTTCGGTATCCGCGCGCCGATGTCCATGAATTTCTTCGGCTCGCGCAGGAACTCGACAATCTCGGCAAGCTCGGTCTTCTCTTCTTTAAGACCCGCCACGTCCTCGAATGTCCTGCGATTCTTGTCGTCGCTCTGGGCCTTGGCGCGGCTCTTGCCGAAGTTGGCCAAGCGTCCGCCTCCGCCCTGCATCTGCCCGATGAGGAAGAACATGACGACGACGACGCCGACGAACATCAGCAACGGAAAAAGTATCTCGACTACCCAGCCGCTGTCCGCCGCGAACGCGACCTCGTACTCCATGTCGGGGTACTTGTCCTTGGCCGCCCGCGCGATTTCGTCCAGGCCGTCGATGTTCACGATGTCCACGGATTGCTCCTGCCCCTCGGGCGCGTCCTTAAGCGTAACCCGGGCGACCCCGGCGTTGGATACGCGGATATTGCGCTCGATCCGCAGCTTTTTGACCTGGCCGTCCTTAATGTTCTGGACGAGCTGGCCGTAGTTAATAGGCGCGGACTGCGCGACGGGCGGCCGCGCGAACGTCGAGACGAATATTACGATGGCGACCAGTATCATCAGGTACAGCGCTAGACTTTTAGCGTGCCTTTTTTTCATGCGATAACCACCCATAATTTGAAGTGTCAGCAAGGCGAAGCCTTGCGTAATTGCGTTGGCAACTGATAATAAATACTAACATAACGCCGTGGGAAAATCAACGGTGAATTTGATAATAAACCAAAAACCCCACGTTTTCGCCGCGGGGTTTTTGTCTCTATTTCGCGTACTCAATCGCGCGCGTCTCCCGGATGGCGATCACTTTGATCTGACCGGGATACTCCAGCTCGCTCTCGATCTTCTTGGCTACGTCGCGCGCAAGCAGTACTACGCTCGCGTCGTCCACCACTTCGGGGATGATCGCCAGGCGAAGCTCACGCCCGGCCTGGATCGCGAAAGACTTCTCCACGCCCTTAAATCCGTCCGCGATCTTCTCCAGCTCATGCAGGCGCTTGATATACGTCTCCAGCGTTTCGCGCCGCGCCCCGGGGCGGGAAGCCGAGATAGCGTCCGCCGTCTGCACGATCACGGCCACAATGTTGTTCGGCTCGACGTCCCCGTGGTGCGCCTCGACGGCGTTGAGGATCACGTGCGACTCGTTGTATTTCTTAAGCAGCGTAACGCCAAGCTCGACGTGCGAACCCTCCTGCTCGTGGTCGAGCGCTTTGCCGATATCATGCAGCAGACCCGCGCGCTTCGCCAGATTGATCCCCTGAGTATCAAGCCCCAGTTCCCCCGCGATAAGCCCGGCCAGGTGCGCAACCTCGACGGAGTGCTTCAGCACGTTCTGCCCGTAACTCGTGCGGTATTTCAGCTTGCCGAGATGTTTGATCAGTTCCATATGGATACGGTGCACGCCCGTCTCGTAACAGGCGGTCTCGCCCTCTTCGCGGATCAGCGTCTCGACTTCCTTGCGCGCCTTCTCGACCAGTTCCTCAATACGCGCGGGATGGATCCGGCCGTCTATGATGAGCCGTTCGAGGGCTATCCGCGCTACCTCGCGCCGGACGGGATCGAAACCGGACAGTATGACCGCTTCCGGCGTGTCGTCGATGATCAGGTCTATGCCGGTAGCCGCCTCGATAGCTCGGATGTTGCGGCCCTCACGCCCAATTATGCGCCCCTTCATCTCGTCGTTAGGCAGGTTGACGACGGATACCGTCGTCTCGGCGACATGATCCACCGCGCAGCGCGATATAGCCGTCGCGAGGATGTCCCGCGCTTTTTTATCGGCCTCCTGCTTCGCTTTCTGCTCGATGTCACGGATCATCATCGCGGATTCGAGCTTTACCTCATCCTGAATCGTCGAGAGAAGGTACTGCCGGGCCTCGTCGGTCGTGAAGCCCGATATGCGCTCCAGTTCCTCGGTCTGCTTAGCCTGCGTCTTCGCGACGGCGTCGCGCTGAGCGTCAAGCGCCTCGATCTTGCGCTGCAGCGTTTCCTCTTTCTTTTCATACGAATCGCTCTTGCGATCCAAGGCTTCCTCTTTCTGAAGAATACGCCGTTCCAGCCGCGTCACCTCGACTCGGCGTTCCTTGGCTTCCTTCTCGGCCTCGTTTTTCGTTCTGATGCTCTCTTCCTTCGCCTCCAGCAGGATCTCCTTTTTCTTGGCCGCCGCTTCGCGCGCGGCTTCGTCCATGATTTGGGCGGCCTTTGCTTCCGCCGAACCGATGGCCTTCTCCGCGACCCGCTTTCTATAGAAAACGCCGATTATACAGCCGACGATTATCCCTATGGCTAACCCGACAGCGAGAGAAACGTACCAAAATTCCAGAACGAACACCTCCCTTTCACGGCGGATCGAGTGAAACCGCCATTTTCATTTAGAGTACCCAGAGTTTGCTATGATTGTTAATGAATTATCAATTACAGACAAACCTCTATGTATCATATAACAACGCCGGGCGTATGTCAAGATAGAAAAAGAAGCGGTCCACCCATTATAATTAAGATCCGCCAGCCGCTGCTCACAGTTCGCCTGATCACGGCGTTTTTTTGTTTGGCTGGCGCATTTTTCAATTATAATGGGCAGCGAAATTTTTAAATGAAAAAGCGAAGAATCCCGAATAATCCCGCAATACAGCCATTCTGAAACTCGATTACGGACATTTTCTGATATACAGTGACGGCGTATAAGGCGTATATTTATACATTTTACCTCAAACTGTTATTTCAAGAGGCTTTGTAAATTTCGCAGTTTGGAAAGTTTAATCCCGACTTTCGGAAAATTTAACCCTACGGAGTAATTAAAGTCCAAATAAAACTAAATAGAGGAAGCTAAGGAAGAGAGCACTGTATTTCTTACTCGAAAAATCGGTATAGCAATATAATTGAAATCGGCCACCCCATTTTTAAAGTTCGCTTTTAAAGTTCGCTTAAATTCGCGCTTTGTTATGGGGGTGGCCGATTTTTCAATTATATTGGGTGGCCGATTTTTCGCT
>JAISCI010000005.1 GCA_031265685.1 Clostridiales bacterium | reverse complement strand
AAATGTCAAGCGAAAAATCCACCACCCAATATGAAATAAAAATCCGCCACCATTAAAACGAGCCGCTTAACTAAGCGGTCTTTGCAAAAATGATAACGGATTTAAATCGTATTGGGCGGTGGATTTTTTGATCAATAAATACACGTGGAAAAGATATTGACTTTCCGGGCGCGGCGCCGTATACTGAATATACTTGAAATTATAAGCGTAGCCAGCCTATCGCTCGGGCTGGTTATTTTATACTAATCCTCATCCAATGGATGGAAAAGATTTTCAAGTCCGCGCAAGGTAATTTTCGCATCGCATTATCGCGTGACGGGAGTTTGCGTGGTTCGAAGCATTTTCGCGTGACAGAATTTCGCATCGCATTATCGTTTGAACTACACGATAATGCTTCGAACCCGCGAAAATTCGTTCAGAAAGTTTGCGTCGAGCAAAAATCCTACCTGCGCCGATACGCGTCGCTTTGAAAAATCTTTTCTCCCGATCAGTCGGAGATTAGTATACACTCGCCGGAATGGAGTGACACCAATGCCCGATACCGCCGGAATGCGCGGTCTGATCGATACGCTGAGCGCCGCCTCGAAGGCGTACTACCAGGAAAACCGCGAGATAATGACGGATTATCAATACGATAAGCTGTATGACGAATTAGTCCGGCTCGAGACCGAAACAGGGATAACGCTGTCTCAAAGCCCGACCGCGCGCGTCGGGTACGACGCTTCACGCGGACTGGCTAAATCGCGCCACGCCGCGCCGATGCTCTCGCTGGACAAGACTAAGGACGCGTCCCGGCTCTCGGCCTTTCTGGGCGGGGAAAGCGGGATTTTGAGCTTCAAGATGGACGGGATCACCGTGGCCGCCGCGTATGACGGCGGCGCGCTGTCGTCGCTGGTGACGCGCGGCAACGGCGAGGTCGGCGAAGACGTCACGCACAACGCGCGCGCGTTCGTCAACCTGCCCGCGCGGATCGCTTTTCCGGGGGCGCTGCTCGTCCGGGGAGAGGCGGTCGTGTCGTTCGCGGAGTTCGAGCGGATCAACGCTGCCGTGCCCGCGGAATCGCGCTATAAAAACCCGCGCAACCTGACGAGCGGCGCCGTCCGGGCCATACGTTCCGAGCGGTTCGGCGAGCGCGGCGTAACGTTTTTCGCGTTCTCCGTCGTGAGGGCGGAGGGCGCGGACTTCGGCGACTCCAAAGAGGCTTCGCTGCGCTTTCTCGAGACGCTCGGCTTTGAGACGGTGAGACGAGAGCTTGTAGTCGGGGATACGGTCGAGACGGCTGTCGAGCGCTTCCGCGCCGAGGCTGACAGGCTTGGCTACGCGTCCGACGGGCTTGTTTTGACGCTCGATAAGCTTTCGGCTGCGGAAAAGCTCGGGGCCACAAGCAAATTCCCAAAGGATTCCATCGCGTTCAAATGGCGCGACGAGACCG
The DNA here is from genome assembly GCA_031265685.1 of Clostridiales bacterium. Classification (GTDB taxonomy): domain Bacteria; phylum Bacillota; class Clostridia; order Lachnospirales; family WRAX01; genus JAISCI01. Next base: position 5,711 of record JAISCI010000005.1, on the reverse strand, counting down.
CCGAGACGACCGTCCGGCGCGTCGAGTGGAACACGTCCCGGACGGGTCTCATCAATCCTGTCGCCGTTTTCGATCCCGTGGAACTGGAGGGCACCGAGGTATCCCGCGCCAGCGTCCACAACGCGGGGATATTGCTCGAGATGCGTATTCGGCCGGGCGACCGCGTCCTCGTGTACAAGGCCAACATGATTATCCCGCAGATCGCGGAAAACCTGACGCCGGCGGGCGAAGCTGAGATACCCGGCGAATGCCCGGCGTGCGGATCGCGCGCGTCGCTGCTTTCGGAGCGTGACGGCGTGGCGCTGTGGTGTCTCAACTCTGGCTGCCCGGCTCAGCTGATCCGGTCGCTCGCCCACTTCGCCGGGCGCGACGGCGTCAATATTGAGGGGCTTTCGACCGCGACCATCGAGAAGTTTGCCGCGCTGGGCTGGTTGCGCGATTTCATGGATTTCTATGATCTTCCCGATCGCGGCGTCGAAATAGCCGCGCTGGAGGGCTTCGGCGAAAAGTCCGCCGAAAACCTCCGGCAGGCGATCGAGCGCTCAAAGTCGGCGCCGCTGGCCAATTTTCTCGCCGCGCTGGGCATATCGCAAATCGGGCTGGCGTCCGCGAAGCTGCTCGCGCGGCGTTTCGGCGGCGACCTGAACCGGCTCGCATCCGCCGGCGTCGACGAGCTGACCTCCATCCGAGACATCGGGCGGACGACCGCCGAGTTCGTAGTAAGCTGGTTCGCCGACGAGAGCAACCGGAAGCTGATTGAACGCGCCGCGCGTACGTTCGACTTTCCGCCGGAGGAGTCCGGCGAGACGCCCAACCCGCTCTCCGGTATGACGTTTGCGGTAACGGGATCGCTCGAACGATTTGAAAACCGGAAAGAATTGGGAAAAAGAATTGAGGCGCTCGGGGGGCGGCTCGCCGGATCGATCTCGCAGGCGACGGCGGCGCTCGTCAACAACGACGCGGCGTCCGGTTCCGCGAAGAATAAAAAGGCTCGGGAATTGGGCGTTCCGATACTTACGGAAGCGGAATTTATTGAGAGCTACCTTCAGGCTGATTCCATTTAGCGGCGCCGGAATTTTTCAAGACGCCTGGCGTCCGGGAAAAAGCACCGCCTTTTTCAATTTTCTGATTCGCCCGCCCCGATCCCGCATAAAATACCCAAAGAAGAAATATCCTGGAGGGTATGGCCATGTGCGGAATCGCCGGTATTATAGATTTCAAAGGGGCCGAGCGCCGCGCGGGCGTCGCGGCGGAGATGTCCGCGCGGCTTAGGCGGCGCGGGCCGGACGAACACGGCGCGTTCACGCGCGGGGCGGCGTGCCTTGCTCACCGCCGCCTGTCCGTCATTGATCCCGAACACGGTAAACAGCCGATGGTGGCCGAAACGGACGCCGGCCGCATCGCGCTCGTCTACAACGGCGAGCTGTACAACGCGGCGGATCTGCGCGGCGAACTGACCGCCAGGGGTCAGTCGTTTTCCGAGCGCTCGGATACCGAGGTTCTGCTCGTCAGCTACCTCGAATGGGGCGCGGATTGCGTCTCGCGGCTTAACGGCATCTTCGCGTTCGCGGTCTGGGACGAGCGGACGGGGACGCTGTTCGCGGCGCGTGACCGCATGGGCGTCAAACCGTTTTTCTACTCCGAGACGCCCGGCGGCGAATTCATCTTCGCGTCGGAGATCAAGGCGCTGCTGGCGCACCCGGACATGCGGCCGGTCGTCGGGCCGGAGGGCGTCGCGGAGCTGCTGCTGATCGGGCCGGGGCGCACGCCCGGACAGGGGGTCTTCCGAGGTATAGCGGAACTGAAGCCGGGGCGCGCGCTCGAGCTGTCTCCGCGCGGCGGACTGCGCGTATGGCGCTACTGGAAGCTGACCGCCGCGCCGCACTCCGAATCGTGGGAAGAGACCGCCGAGCATACGCGCGCGCTGCTTGAGGACGCGATCCGCCGGCAGACCGTCTCCGATGTGCCGCTGTGCGCGTTCCTGTCCGGCGGAGTGGACTCGTCGGCGATAGCGGCGCTCTCGGGCGTCCGCGAGACGTTCTCCGTTGACTACGAGGGCAACGGCGAGCATTTCACCCGCACGGATTTCCAGCCCGAAGCCGACGGCAAGTATATCCAAATAATGGCGGATTACCTCGGCGTCCGCCACACGAACGTGATTCTGAGGCAGCGGGACGTGGCAGACGCGCTTTTCGCGGCGACGGACGCGCGCGATCTGCCCGGCATGGCCGACGTGGACAGCTCTCTGTTGCTGTTCTGCCGCGCCGTTAAAGAGCGGGCGACGGTGGCCCTGTCCGGCGAGTGCAGCGACGAGCTGTTCGGCGGATACCCGTGGTTCCGGGACTACGCGCGGCTCGCCGCGGACGAGTTCCCGTGGGCGCGGACGACGGACTACCGCGAGAGCTTCGCCGCGCCCGGCGCGCTGGGCGGGATCGACCCGCGCGAATACATCCGCGAGCGTTTCCGCGCAACGGCGGACGATACCGGCGCGCTGCCCGGGGATCCGCCCGAAGACGCTCTAACTAAGCGCATGATACGGCTCAACACGGATTGGTTCATGCAGACGCTGCTTGACCGGAAAGATCGCTGCTCGATGTATTCGGCGCTCGAGGTGCGCGTGCCGTTCTGCGACCACCGGATCGCGGAGTATGTGTACAACGTGCCCGCTGAAACGCGCAACCGCGGCGGAGTCGAGAAGGCTCTGCTGCGGGAGGCGCTGCGGGGAGTGCTGCCGGAGGCGGTCCTCTGGCGCAAAAAAAGCCCTTACCCCAAGACGCGCCACCCGGCATACGCCGCGATGGTGTCGGCAATGCTCCGGGATATTCTGGCCGACCCGAACGCGCCGATTTTCGATATTGTCCGGAGGGAGGCGCTCGAGGGGCTGCTCGCGGAAGACAGCGCGACGCCGTGGTACGGCCAGCTGATGAACACGCCGCAGACTATCGCGTATTTTGTTCAGCTGGACTACTGGCTGAGGAAATACAAGGTTATTTTAGCAATTCCGGCGTAAACGCGGACAGTCTGAGGGGCGAAGCCCTCAGACTGTCCTCCCAGCTATTAGTCTTTGGTAATGGGGTTCGTCCGAAAAACCACGGGAATATCTCCATCAAAAATACGGAGCATGGCGGTTATACTTTGCTCGCGGGTATATTTCTCCTGCGGGCCAAAGCGACCGCGTTCCGCGTAGCTCATTATGGCTATCGTCTGTATTTTCCCGACGTAGGCGAACGCCCAGCCTGAAATCAGACTATTGTCGTCAAACGCCGGACCCGAAGCCGTAAGCGGGTTGCCCATCAAATCAAGCAATAGCACCAAAATCGTGGCCGCCTGCTCGCGGGTAATCTCTCCGTCCGGATTGAACCTGCCGCCGCCCACGCCGCTGACCACGCCCAGCGACGCCATTTTGAGAACGTCCGGGTCGCTTGTGTCGCTGAACGCCGTGTTCCCCGGCTGAATCGCGGCGCCTTTCGTTTTCTCATACACCGGAACCGCGAGACGACAGAATTCCGCGCGGGTTATGTTCTTGTCGTAGTCGGAGTTAAGGCTATCGGGAAGAATGCCCAAACTATAGGCGCGCGCGGCCTCGGATGGCGCGACCGCGGGCGGCGCGGCGATTTCGGAACCGCTGTCCACGAGCAGCGTGATATTTGAATATATATCCCCTTCTACCTCAAAGTAAGGCGTCTCATCCGGCGTAACAAAGGAGTAACCCTGCGGAAGGGCGGGATACTGCGTAAGCGCGTATTTCCCGAGGCTTTTGACAAGAATGACGTACTCCTCAGGAATCTCTGCATATTTCGCCAGATCGGCTTCCGTCACGAAATAAGAGAATCCTCCGAGACGTCCCCACTCGTTGTCTAACCTTGACGGGGAAAATGCTACTGTTTCTCCCTTACCATTAGAGAACACGAAATCGCCTTTAATGTCTTGCGGAGTAAGGACAAACCGCGCCGGTTCCTGCGTGTCTTTGATTTCCAGATACAACTCGGGGGGACTGCCAGATCTGTCGTCCGCGAACACGCTGACCGGCGCGAGCGCCGACAGCATTATCGCCGCCAAAACCGCCGCCGCTGCCTTCTTCATTAACTTCTTCATCTTAATTGCTCCTCTCCACAGAATTTTGCGGGAAAGAATTTTGCGTGAATCAAGCAAAATTCGCCAGGCAAAATTCCAATCTACGGAATCTTTACTGTTTCAAGTATGTAGAGCGGCGCGCCCGCTTCACTTTATAATAGCGCGCGTTCGCCGCGATAACAAGTGTTTTAGAGCAGAAATCAACACAAAAGCATAAACTAACGGCTGAGCAAAATACAAAGTTACTTCAGCAATCCCGACGTGAGCGCGAACCGCGCCATCCTGTCGAACGCCCGGTCGCCCAAAACCGCTCTCATAGCGGGCATAAGGCGAACCAGCGCGCCGACCGTAACGATGGCGGGAGGTTTCGGCACCGCGGCCGCGTAGAGTATCGCCAGCGCTATGTCCCGCGGCCGTGACATCAGCCGTCCGGACATGGCTTGTTTGCGCCATGTAGCGGCGGCGGTCCGCGCCGGGGATCCGTACGCGCCTCGCGCGGAAGCGTTTTCCAGTTTGGCGCTCGCCGTCTTCCAGAAATTTGTCCGGATCAGTCCGGGCCGGATTGTCACGACGCGCACCCCAAACGGAGCCGTCTCCTGCCGAAGGCAACCCGACAGCCCCTCGACGGCGGATTTCGACGCGAAGTACAGCCCGGCGAATGGTACGCAGACCGTCGCGGCCACGGACGATATGTTTATGATCCGCCCGCCCGAGCGGCGCATACGCGGCAGACACAGCCGCGACATCCGCGCCGTTCCGAGTACATTCACCTCAAATTGGCGGAGCGCCTCGTCCGGCGGCACGTCCTCCACCGCGCCGAAAGAGCCGTACCCCGCGCAGTTGACAAGAACATCCACGCGGCCCTCCCGCGCGGCGACGCGGTTTACCGCCCGGTGGCAGGCGGCTTCGTCGGTGACGTCCAACGGCAGCGGTTTTACGCCGAAGCGCTCCAGTTTCGCGAGACGCCCCGCCCGCCTTGCCGCGCCGTAAACAGCGAAGCCACGCGCGGCGAGGAGAATGGCCGCCGCCCGCCCGATTCCGGACGACGCGCCGGTTACTATCGCGACACGTTTCATCTCGTCACCTCCAAACGCAAGAGTCAGGAAAGCGTTGAATCTTCCTCGTTTTGAGCAAGATCTTTCAGTCTTTTCGCCATTATGCCGCCGATGCGCCCGGACTCGCGCGAGGTCAGGCCCTTCCACCCGGCGGCGCGCACCTTATCTGAAAGCCCGAGTTCCTCGGCTATTTCCAGCTTCATTATATCTTCCCGTGTCAGCGGCTTTGGCTTCTTTTCGGCCATCGGTCTATCACCTCACGGTTATTGTGCCGCCACGCGGCGTAAGTATGCGCGGGCGTTACGCGTCTCTTGGGTTTTGTTAATATAACAGCCATGATATGGTATATCCGTGAAAATAACTGAAAAGCAATATGATAGAACCGAGCGCCACTTTCTAAAGCCGAGAAAATCGCCCGCGAATTTTGCGCGGTTCACTTTACCGATTACGGTGGTGGAAAATCTGTTGTAAATGTCAAGCGAAAAATCCTCCACCCAATATAATTGAAAAATCCGCCACTAGCAAAATAAAGAGCTATATTTAGGGCTCTTCATTTTGCTAGTGGCGGATTCAGATTATATT
>JAISCI010000074.1 GCA_031265685.1 Clostridiales bacterium | reverse complement strand
GCGATGCGAACTTCGCCCAAGCAAAATCCATAACAGGCGGTTCGCTTCAAACCGATGGCTGTTTACCGGCAGGCAGGACCCCTATGGCAGTAAGGGTCGCAACGGTTTGCCGCCGGGTGTATTCTAACACGCGAGGTTGTCGTTGCTCAGGTTATCACGGGTATAATCCCACTCCACAAAGCCAAAATCGGGATTTGTGGGGACCCCAGGCAAGCCGATTGACATTATTCCACCATGTGGGTGATTAACATTATACCGCACGAATACTAAACATGAATGCGTGAATTTGTTGAATTTGTACATAGACACATGAAAATAAATATGGTACAATGACATAGAGGTGAAATTATGGCAACAAAGGTTCATTTGGAGGGCAATAAAAGATACCTTAATAGTCTTGATAGCTTTACATTGCGTATGCCCAAAGGCAAAAAAGAAGTCTACCGCACTCACGCCCAATCCCGAAGCGAATCGCTGAACGGGTTTCTCTCCAAGGCGGTCGACGAGGCCATGTAGCGTGACAAGAACGAGAAAGAAGGCGAAACAGATGGCATATGAGACGAAAGTGTTGCTCGTCGCGATCTTTAACTACGTTAAGACCCTCGATGACGACGCCACACGGCGCAAGATGTTGGATTATATCCGGCAGCTTGCCAACGTCGAGGGCGTTATCGTGGGCGCAAAGGACGAGAAAGAAGGCGAAACAGATGGCGTATGAGACGAAAGTGCTGCTATTGTCGATATACAATTACGTCAAAAAGCTTGACAAAGACGATGCTCAATTGGAAACGCTGGCATATATCCGGCAGCTTGCCAACGTCGAGGGCGTTATCGTGGACGCAAAGGACGAGAAAGACGCATTCCTGTAATCATTGAAAACGAGATTTGAGAATAAGAAAGTAGTCGGTGAAGGACACGACATATGCCGCGCGACGGTAAACATACCTCTCGCGCGTTACGGTTCAAGTAAGAAAAGATATTCATACCTCAGGAGTATGAATTGTATGCGCTAAACTAAAACCCAGCCCAAAAGCGCGGAAATACAAACGAAAAAAACGTCCAGAAGAAAATCGCGCCAGAACATCCAGTTTGTGATATAATAACGCTCTATGTAAAAAGCGAACAGACGAACTGGAGGGGTTGGGAAGAGATGATAATGCCATTGGATAAAGGACGAATTTCGGGTGTATTTATTATCCGAAAAATCGGCATGCCAACAATTGAAATCGTCCGCCATGAATTTTTGCTTGGACGAATTTCGCGTCGCATTTTCGCATCGCATTTTCGCGTGGACCAAGCGAAAATACGACATAAAATTCTGTCACTCAAAAATTACCTTACCTTTTCAAAATTCGCTTGAAATCGCGCTTGTTATGCGAGGATGTTTTTAGCGTGCGTTTACAGGGATCTGGCTCACGTTCTTTTGCGTTGTGTCAACACGCGCTGGAAAATACAAACGCTGCGCAATGTCTTACAGACGCGATTCCAGTTGATTATTCGCGCGATATAGTTTATAATGTCCGCTAAGGGGGAAAGATAGCTCTGATTGGATGATGGTAAAATCAGAGAAAGGATGAAGTTAATGTCAAAAACATCAGTAATTGGTGTCCGGCGTATCGCGCTCCTTTTGACGGCGCTGCTCGCGGTCTCGTGGCCCGTGACGGCATACGCGGATATTGTCCTGATCTCGGGCGGTTCCGAATACGCGTCGGAGACGCCGCAAAGTTCTCTCTCCGTCGCCAGGCCGGACTTCTCGTCGGACAAACTGGCGGCGCTTTCGGTGGACGCGTTTGAAATTGTATACACACCCGCCAAGGGTTCGGCGGCGCCCCTGCAGACAGTTTACGTCCTCGGGCCGGACGGGATGAAACGCGCCCGTGAGCGCGGTCTTATGGACGGGCTGTCGCTGACGGACAAGGGCGGCGTGTTCACCATGGCGGTGAGGAATCACGCCAACCCGTACACTGAGGCGGACGCGCGGGCTTTCGAGGATTACCGCGCCTGGCGCGACGGTTTCCTCGCGTCTCGGGGATTCGGGGAGATTTCTGTTTCGCTCGCGCACGTGCGCGGCGTCGGCGCGGATTACCATATTATCATGCCGATGCTCGATAGCGTGATTGGTCTTCGCGCCGCTCTGCCGGATGGATCCCTCGCGCTCGATTCGCTGATGTTCATTTATCCGGGCGCTTCCGAGACTACGGTCTGTACGCTTAGTGTGTACAATAAGGCTGACTGGGCGAACGCTATTGCGACGGAGATCGCCGGCGCGAAGTATGCCGTGGCAATGGAACTTATGGGCTACGTGTTCGCGCTGCTGCCCGGTGACAACCCGTTCGCCGAGGGCACCCCGGACTACAAGGCTTTCGAGGCCGCGTCGGAGACGATAAAAACCGCCGTTGGTAAGGTTTACGTCTTCAACGACGCCGAAACGCTGGGATTATCTGTCAATCCGAAAAATCCTCTGCCGCTGGCCGTCGGCGGAGGCGATTCCGCCGGGCGGATACTGTTCGACTCGAAGAATCACCCGTTGTTTCCGCTGCGCGCCTTGGCGGAGGGATTGGGGTACCGCGTGGGCTGGAAACCCGACGACAGGGTTTTCACGATAACGACGGGGGATCGGCTGATCGCGGCGAAGAAGATCGAGACGGTGTACACGATCGATTCGTACGCCGAATCCGAAACCGCGCTCTGCTCAATAATCGGCGGCAGAAGCTATGTCGATCTGAATTTCGTAATAGACACGATGGGATGCGAGCTTCGCTGGGACGGGACGAACATCATCGCGGCGAAGAGGTAGCGTGTGAAGCCGCGGCGCCTTACGGGGCGCCGCGTGAATTTCGGCGCGGACGAATTCTGTCCCGCGAAAATCACTTGTGAATCTATAGAAACCAGGTGTGACATGAGCGGCTTTTTCCAAGGAAACAGAGCGCGGCTGGCCGCGTCGGTCCCGCCGAACGGGCTGATCGTGCTGATCGCGGGGGAGCCGGAGCCGGCGCGCGGAGACGAGTTCTATCCGTTCGCGCCGAAGCGTAATTTTTATTACACAACGCATATAGACACTCCTTTCGCGGCGCTCACGATCTTCAAACCCCCGGTGGGCGAGCCGAGGGAGACGCTCTTCATCCGCGATATAGATCCCGAACGGGCCAAATGGACGGACGATTTTATCGGCTTGGCTTTGGCGACGGAAATATCCGGCGTTAGGGACGTCCGGCCGCTCGGCGGTCTTTCGGAACACATCGCGAGGATGATCTTCACCGACGGCGCCGACACAGTCTGGATGGATCTTGAGAACCGCTCACTCTCGGGCGATACGGACGAGACGCGGCTGGCGCGGAAGATACGCCGAGCCTTCCCCGCCGTCCGTATCGCCGATCTCTACGGCGCGTTCGCGTCGCTGCGCCGCGTCAAGCATCCATACGAGGTCAGGATGATCCGCCACGCCGCCGCGATAACCGCCGAGGGTTTCGATATGGTTCTTCGCGGCCTTGCCCCCGGGGAAACCGAGAGCGAGGCCCGGGCGCGGTTTTTGTACGCCTGCGCGCGGCGCGGCGCCGGGCTGGCGTTTTCCGTTATAGCGGCGGCTGGCGAGAACGCCGTCGTCCTGCACTATTCGAGATGTTCCGGCCACGCCCGCGCCGGCGACCTGCTTCTTCTGGACGCGGGCGCGTCCTATGCGTGGTACTCGTCCGACGTTTCGCGGACGTATCCCGTGGGCGGCAAATTCTCGAAAAGGCAGCGCGAGCTGTACGAGCTTGTGCTCGCGGGTCAGGCGGCGGTTATCAGCGCGGCTAAACCGGGCGTGCCGTTCGCGCGTCTTAATGAGACGTTGCTTGAACACTACGCGAGGGAATTTCCGCGCGTCGGCCTGGACGCTTCCAAGAGCGGGATAAGGGAAGTCTATTACCACAACGTTTCGCACGCGATCGGCCTGGAGACGCACGACGCAGGACGCGGGCGCGAAGGCGCGCTCGAGCCGGGAATGGTCGTCACCGCCGAACCGGGCATATATATTGAGAGCGAAGGCATCGGCATAAGAATAGAGGATGACATATTGATAACCGATACGGGCGCCGAGGTTCTGACGGCGGCGATACCGAAGGATCCAGACGAAATCGAGAGGATAATGAAGGAATTTTGCGGGTTCAGGCAAAATTCACCCAAGGAATTTTGCGGGTTCTAAAATTCACACTCAGAAGCCGTTTCGGGAATATAATCGTCTCGCGCGAAAATTTTCTTCCTTATATATAGGTGGTTCGATGGAGTTCAGGGAATCGGATATGTACGCGCCGCTGGCGCGGTTCTTCGAGGGGCGGGGCTGGAGCGTACGCGGCGAGACGGAGGGCGTTGATCTGGCCGCCGAGAAGGACGGCTTGATCGCCGCTGTCGAGATGAAGCGAGGCATGTCGCTGGCGCTGGTCTATCAGGCGATCGATCGCCAGGCCATCGCCGACGAGGTATATGTAGCCGTAGGGCGGTTCGCGTCTATGCGGGACGGCGCGGCGCGCGGCGCGGTGTCTCTCCTCAAAAGACTCGGCGTCGGCCTTATCACGGTCGCGATGGACAGTCCGCTTAAAACCGTGGAGATAATCGTCGCGCCGGCCGATCCGAGAGAACCGCGACGGAACGCGCGCCGCGGTTCGCGGCTCAAAAAAGAAATAGCCGGCCGTTCTTCCGACCGCAACGTCGGCGGTACGAACAGCGGGATCATTATAACGGCGTACCGTGAGGGCGCGATCCGGGCCGCCGCGGCGCTAGCGGCTTTCGGGGATATGTCCGCGAGGGAGCTTCGGGAGCGGTTCGGCTGCCCGGATAATACATACGCTATTTTATATAATAACCCATACGGCTGGTTCGAGCGCGTCGGGCGCGGCGTTTACGCGCTGACCGGCGCGGGGCGGACGGCCGTGGCGAGCGAGCGTTTCGCGCCTATCGCGAGGGAATTCGCGGAGCTTTTCGGAAAGGAATGACATTTTTGGCGAAGGACTGCTTTGAGGAAGCGGCGGAACTTGTCGCTCGTATGACGGTCGAGGAAGCGGCGTCACAGCTGAGATACGACGCTCCGGCGATACCGCGTCTGGGCATTCCCGCCTATAACTGGTGGAACGAGGCGCTGCACGGCGTCGCCCGCGCGGGCACGGCCACGGTGTTCCCGCAGGCGATCGCGCTGGCGGCGACGTTCGATCCCGGGCTTGCCCGGCGCGTCGCGGACGCGGTATCGACCGAGGCGCGCGCGAAATATAATGCCGTCGGAAGCGACGCGGGCATATATAAAGGGCTTACGATGTGGACGCCCAACATCAACATCTTCCGCGATCCGCGCTGGGGGCGCGGGCAGGAGACATACGGCGAGGATCCGTATCTGACGGCCAAAATGGGCGCGGCGTTTATACATGGGCTGCAGGGCGGCGGCGAGCGGCTTAAGACGGCCGCGTGCGCCAAGCACTTCGCCGCGCACTCCGGACCCGAGGAACTCCGCCGCGGCTTCAACGCGGATGTCTCGGCATACGACCTGGAGGATACATATTTTTACGCTTTCGAGGAGGCCGCGCGGAGCGGCGTCGAGGCGTTCATGGGCGCGTACAACCGCTTGGGCGGCGAGCCTTGCTGCGGGAGCGAGTTTCTGCTCACAAAGACGCTTCGCGGCAAGTGGGGCTTCGCGGGGCACGTCGTAAGCGACTGCGGGGCGATCAAGGATTTCCACGCAGAGCACGGCGTTACGGAAACGCCCGAGGAGTCCGCCGCGCTCGCGCTGTCGGCGGGCTGCGATCTCAACTGCGGGTCGGCGTACCGGTCGCTGCTGTCGGCGCTTTGTATGGGACTTGTGAGCGAGGAGCGGATCCGGCTCGCCGCCGCGCGTCTCGTCAACACCCGGATGAAACTGGGCATACTGGGCGGAGGCAGCGAATACGACGCAATATCACCGCTGGAGTGCGACACCGAGGAACACCGCGCTCTGGCGCTTTCCGTCGCGGAGAAATCGGCGGTTCTGCTTAAAAATGACGGAACGCTCCCGCTCGACAGAAGCCGGGTCGGGACGGTCGCCGTTATCGGCCCGACGGCGGATTCCCGCGCCGTCCTTGAGGGGAACTATTCGGGGACGGCTTCGGAATACGTGACGAACCTGGCCGGTATACGGGAAGCGGCGGGAGGCGCGCGCGTCCTGTTCGCGGAGGGCTGCCACCTGTACAAGCCGTCCGCGCAGCCGCTGGGCGAACCGGGCGACCGGCTGGCGGAGGCGGTTTCGGCGGCAAGGCTGGCGGACGTCGTCGTCCTGTGTCTGGGGCTTGATCCGAGCTTAGAGGGCGAGCAGGGCGACGCGGGCGGCAGCTCCGCCGACGGGGATAAGCCGGATCTGTTGCTGCCGGTTCCGCAGAGGGCGCTCGCGGAGGCCGTTCTCGCCGTCGGCAAGCCGACTGTTTTGGCGGTGAACGCGGGCAGCGCTCTCGACGTCAGCGCTTACGGCGCGGGAGCCGTCGTCTGGGCGTGGTATTCCGGGGCGCAGGGAGGGAGGGCGTTGGGGCGGCTCCTCTTCGGCGACGCGACGCCGTCCGGGCGGCTGCCCGTCACGCTGTATTACAATCGTAACCTGCCGCCTTTCACCGACTACTCGATGAAAGGCCGCACATACCGCTACATGACCGACGAGCCGTTCTATCCGTTCGGGCACGGGCTTTCGTATACGCGTTTCGAGTATTCGGATCTGACGTTTGACGAGCGCGCCCGGAAGGGCCGAGCGCGCGTCACGAACGCCGGCGGGCGCGGCGCGGAGGAAGTCGTCCAGGTGTATATACGGCAGGGGCATTGGCGGCTTTGCGGAACGCGGCGCGTGTACATCGAGGCGGGCGCGTCGGAATGGGCGGATTTTTGCGTTGAGGAGAAGTCACTGACCGTCGTGGACGAGAGTGGCGCCAGACGGCCGATGACGGGCCGCGCGGAGCTGTTCGTAGGCGGTTCTCAGCCCGGATACGGCGCGGGGGTTAGCTTGACAATCAGTCCGTAATGATATAAAATCCGTACATAATACAAAATACAAACGGGGTGAGACGTATGCCCGCTCATAAAATAAGAACTCTTCAGATTTGCCTGTGCGCTATGCTGTCCGCGCTGACTTTTGCGCTGACTTTCGTCAACTTTCGTTTGCCCATCCCGGGGAACGGCGGATTAGTCCATATGGGAAATATCCCGGTCGTCGTAGCGGCTGTGGTTCTAGGCAAGAAATACGGCGCGGTTTCCGGGGCGATAGGCATGACATTGTTTGATTTGGTTGGCGGTTGGTTTCTCTGGGCGCCGTTTACTTTCATGATTCGCTTGACCGCCGGATTTATTATCGGTCTGTTCGCGGAGAAGCGGGAAGGGAAAAGCGTGGTGTGGAACTTGCTGGGCGTGCTTGCCGGCGGCGTAATTTTGATTGCCGGTTACTACGCGGCGGAATGGATTATTTATGGAAACCCGCTGGCGCCCGCCGCTTCTGTCCCGGGTAACGCCTTGCAGACCGTTTCAGCGGTCGCGCTGGGCGTCCCGCTGGCGGCGATGATAAAGAAGGCTTTGCCGAATGTTTAATAATATACTCAACTTGAGGGGGCTATCGCCGAATGAGGTACTGGAACGAGCCGATAGAAACGATGTCGCGGGACGAGTTGCGGTCCATTCAGGATACCAGGCTGCGCCGCACCGTGGAGAAAATCTATACCAATGTGGAGCATTACCGCAAGAAGATGCAGGACAAGGGGTTGCTGCCCGGCGACGTACGGGGCGCGGAGGATTTGCGCCTGCTGCCGTTCTCGACCAAGCAGGACCTGCGCGACACATATCCCTATGGTATGTTTTCCGCGCCGCTGGATCAGATCACGCGTATACACGCCTCGAGCGGGACGACCGGCAAGCAGACCGTAGTGGGCTACACCGCCAAGGACATCGAAATCTGGGCGGAATGCATGGCGCGGTGCCTGGTCATGGCCGGGCAGGATAAGCGCTCGCGCGTGCAGGTGTCGTACGGCTACGGTCTGTTCACGGGGGGCCTCGGCGCGCACTACGGGGCGGAGCGGCTCGGAGCGTCCACCATCCCGACGTCGTCGGGCAACACGCAGCGCCAGATCGTCATCATGCGCGACTTCGGCTCCACATGTCTGTGCTGTACCCCCAGTTACGCGCTCTTCATCGCCGAAACGATGGAGGACATGGGTATAAAGAAGGAAGAACTCTCGCTGCAGGCGGGGTGCTTCGGCGCGGAGCCGTGGACGGAGGGTATGCGCAGGCAGATCGAGGACAGGCTGGGCATCCGCGCCCACGACATCTACGGGCTTTCCGAGATAATGGGTCCGTCCGTATCGCAGGACTGCGAGTGCAAGGCCGGACTGCACGTGTGGGAAGATTACTTCATCCCCGAGATCATCGACCCCGCCACGGGAGAAGTACTGCCGGACGGCGCTCAGGGCGAGATCGTGTTCACGACCATCTCCAAAGAAGGTATGCCGCTGATCCGTTACCGCACGCGCGACATATCGTCGCTGACGCATGAGGTGTGCGCCTGCGGTCGGACGCACGCGCGCATGGGGCGGCTCAAGGGCCGCACGGACGATATGCTGATCATACGCGGCGTCAATGTGTTCCCGAGCCAGATCGAGAGCGTACTGCTCGGTTTCTCGAACGTGTCGCCGAACTACCGCATAATCGTCGAGCGCGAGGGCTTGCTCGACCAAATGACCATCGAGCTTGAAATAAACGAGACGCTCTTCGCCGACACCGTAAAGGGCATGGAGGACGCGGAGCGCGGCATAAGGCGGCAGCTCGACAGCGTTCTCGGCATAACCAGCCGCGTCCGCATAGTCGAGAAGGGCACGATCGACCGCTCGATGGGCAAGGCAGTCCGCGTTATCGACAAGCGGAACCTGATAGGTTAAGGGGGAAAAATGATGAATATAGTACAGCTTTCGGTATTCGTCGAGAACAAGGTCGGCCGGCTCCGCGCGATAACGAAGGTTCTGGCCGACGCGGGCGTCAATATCCTGACGATGTCACTGGCGGATACGACGGATTTCGGCATTCTCCGCTTTATAGCCGACGACCCGGACAAGGCTCGTAATGTCCTCTCCGATCACGACGTCATGTGCCGCGCGACGGACGTGGTCGCGGTGCGCGTGGCGCACACGCCGGGCGCCCTCAACGAGCTTCTCGGCATTCTGGGCGAGGAAGGCATACAGATAGAGTATATGTACAACTACACAGAGCTTGCCGGCGACGGCGGGCTGGCGTGCGTTATCATCCTGCGCCTGTCTGATCAGGCTAACGCGGCGGAACTGCTGCGCGGGCGCGGGATAAAGCTGGAGAACTGACGTTGAAACTGCTGACTGTGGCCGACGTCCGCGCGATAGACCGAGCGGCTTCGGAAGAATTTGGAATGGCCGGGATCGTACTGATGGAGAACGCGGCGCGGGGCGTCTTTGGCGTTCTGCGCGCGCGGCCGGAATACGGGCGCGGATACACGGTCGTGTTCTGCGGGACGGGCGGCAACGGCGGGGACGGTTTCGCGCTCGCGCGGCACATCGCGAACGACGGCCGCGGCGTGGAATGCGTGCTGGCGGGAGACGCCGCGCGGCTTCGCGGGGACGCGCTCGCGAACTACGAGATTTGTCTCAGCATGGGCATACGCATCTCCGATCTGTCCGAATGCGCGGGTATCGCGAACGGCGCGGCCCTGATCGTGGACGCCGTGCTCGGCACGGGCGCGTTGGGCGAACTTTCGGGCGCGGCGCTGGCTGCGGCTCGGATTATGAACTCTTCCGTCGCCGCCATAGTCGCGGTGGACTGCCCGACCGGCGGCGATCCGGACACCGGGCGCGTCTCCCCGGACTGCGTCCGCGCGGAAGAGACCGTCGCGCTGTGCGCGGTCAAGCCGGGCCTGATGCTGTTCCCGCTCGCGGGATACGCCGGGCGCGTGAGCGTCGCCGGAATCGGAGCGCCGAAAGCGCTGTTCGACCGTATCCCGGACGACCTTTCCGCGCTGACGGACGCCGAGGCGCGGGCGCTGATCCCTCCGCGCGCGCCGGACTCTCACAAGGGCGACTTCGGCAAAGCGGCGATAGTCGCCGGATTGGCCGATATGCCGGGCGCGGCGGCCTTCGCGGCGCTGTCGGCGTACCGGGCGGGATGCGGACTGGTTCGCGTCGTTTCGTCGCAGGAATCCGCGACTGTCGTCCGGACTCTTGCGCCGCAGGCGATAACGTCCGCGCTGGAATCGACCGCGCGTACTTTGGAAATAATAAACGAATCGACCGCCGCGCTCATTGGTCCGGGGCTTGGACGCGGTGACGGCGTTTCGGCTCTCGTGGACGATGTAATTGAAAACGCCCGCGTGCCGCTCGTCGTCGACGCGGACGGTTTGAACGCTCTGTCCGGACAGGCCTGGAGGCTCAAGTCGGCCGCGAGTATGCCCGTCATAACGCCGCACCCGAAGGAAGCCGAGCGTCTGTTCGGCGTGCCGGCGACGGATCTGATGAGCGATCCGCTGGGGTACGCGCGGCGCTTCGCGGAGGAATCCGGCGCGGTTACGCTGCTGAAAGGCGCGTCCACCGTTGTCGCCGCGCCGGACGGACAGGCGTATATCAACTGCCGTCCGGCACCCGCCCTCGCCAAGGCCGGTTCCGGGGACATCCTGGCCGGGGTGATCTTGGCGTATCTCGCGCGCGGGCTGGAACCGCTCACGGCGGCGGCGCTGGCGGCCTATGTCCATTCGGCGGCGGGCGTGGCCGCCGGGGATCGGCCCGGCGCGGACGCTATCGAGATAATCAATCTGATAGGAGTAATATAATGAAGCGAGATCTGCCGAAGACCTACGACCCGAAGCAATCCGAGGACAGGATATACGCCGGGTGGCTGGAAAAAGGATATTTCCGCGCCGTGCCGGACGAGACGCGCGAACCGTTCACGATAGTTATCCCGCCGCCGAACATCACCGGGCGGCTCCACATGGGGCACGCGCTCGACAATACGATACAGGACGCGATTATCCGATTCCAGCGTATGCGCGGTCGCAACGCGCTGTGGCTGCCGGGGACGGATCACGCCGCGATCGCGACCGAAACCAAGATCGTCGCGGCCATGGCGGAGGAAGGCCTGACTAAGGCCGGTGTAGGGCGCGAGGACTTCCTTGACCGCGCGTGGCGGTGGAGCCGGGACTACGGCGGAGCGATAGTCGAGCAGCTGAAGAAACTCGGTTCCTCCTGCGACTGGGATCGGTTGCGCTTCACGATGGACGCCGGCCTTTCGGACGCCGTGCTGACCGTGTTTACGCGGCTGTACGACAAGGGGCTGATTTACCGCGGCGAGCGGCTCGTCAACTGGTGTCCGCGCTGCAAGACGTCCATCTCGGACGCCGAGGTGGAGCACGCTGACCGCGAGACGCGGCTCTGGCGTCTCAAGTACCCCGTCAATGAGCTGCCCGGCGAATATCTCGAGTTCGCGACGACGCGCCCCGAGACAATGCTCGGCGACACGGCCATAGCCGTCAATCCCGAGGACCCGCGCTACGCTCGTCTGCTGGGCAAGACCGTGACCGTGCCGATAGTCGATCGCGTCGTCCCGATCATCGCGGACGAATATGTGGACATGGAGTTCGGCGTCGGCGTCGTCAAGATTACGCCTGGCCACGACCACAACGACTTCGAGGTCGGCGCGCGGCACAGCCTGCCGATAATCAATATCCTGAACGACGACGGCACGCTTAACAACCTATGCGGCCCGGAGTACGAGGGTCTGACCGCGCTTGCCGCGCGGGAGAAGATCGTCGCGGATTTCGGCGCGCGCGGGCTGTTCGCCGGAGCGGACAAGTACGCTCATTCAGTCGGCGTCCACGACCGATGCGGCACGGTCGTCGAGCCGCTGCTCAAGAAGCAGTGGTTCGTCCGGATGGCGCCGCTGGCCGAACCGGCGATAGAAGCGCTGCGGACGGGCGAGTTGCGCTTTGTGCCGGAGCGGTTCGGCAAGATTTATTTGAATTGGCTGACAAATATCAAAGATTGGTGCGTATCGAGGCAGCTGTGGTGGGGGCATCGTATCCCGGCGTATTACTGCGCGGATTGCGGGCATATCGCCGTCTCGAGGGAGGCCGCCGCTGTCTGCCCTAAATGCGGTTCGGCGAACGTATTCCAGGATCCGGACACGCTCGACACGTGGTTCAGCTCGGCGCTGTGGCCGTTCTCCACGCTGGGCTGGCCGGAGGAAACCGCGGATTACAAATATTTCTACCCGACGTCCGTGCTTGTTACCAGTTATGATATTATTTTCTTTTGGGTGGTCCGCATGGTGTTCTCTGGGATCGAGCAGACCGGGCGTCTGCCGTTCAGGGACGTGCTGATCCACGGCCTCATCCGTGACGAGCAGGGGCGGAAATTCTCAAAATCGCTCGGCAACGGCGTCGATCCTCTGGATATTATTGATAAATACGGCGCGGACGCGCTGCGCTACATGCTCATAACCGGCAACGCCGCCGGAACGGACATCAAATACAGCGAGTCGCGGCTTCTGCCCGCGCGAAACTTCCTTAACAAATTATGGAACGCGGCGCGGTTTATACTGATGAACTCCGGAGAGGAGACGCCGGAGGCGGACGTCTCCGCGCTGACTTCGGCTGATAAATGGATACTGTCGCGGACAAACGCCGCCGCTAAAGGCGTCACGCAAAATATGGAAGCGTATGACCTCGGCGTCGCGGCTCAGGCCGTCAATGATTTCATCTGGGACGAGCTGTGCGACTGGTATATCGAGATGGTGAAACCGCGGCTTTACGGGGCGGACGACCCGACCCGGCCCGCCGCCGTCTGGACGCTCCGCCGCGCGCTCACGACGGCGCTGAAACTGTTGCACCCGTTCGCGCCGTTTATAACGGAAGAGATCTTCACGGCGCTCGGCTCCGGCGAAGGATCCATAATGACGTCCAAATGGCCGGAGTATGACCCGGCGTACGATTTCGCGGAGGACGAGCGCGACATCGGCAGCGTCCGGGAAGCGATCAAGGCCATCCGCGATATTCGGCAGAAAATGGGCGTGGCGCCGGGCAAGAAAATCGCTGTGGTCGTCGTTTCGGGCGACAGTCATACGCGAGAGGTGTTCGAGCGCGGCGCGGCGTATATAGTCAGCTTGGGCGGAGCCTCCAGTTTTGCCGCGCGCGCCGATAAGTCCGGAATCGGCGAAGACGCGGTGTCGGCCGCGCTCGGCGGCGCGGAGGTCTATATCCCGCTCGCGGACCTTATCGACAAAGCCAAAGAGATTGAGCGGCTGACCCGCGAGCTGAAAAAAGCTGAAAAGGAACTCGCGCTCTGCGAGGGCAAGCTGAACAATCCGGGATTTTCGGCCAAGGCGCCGGAGGCCCTCATCGCGGCGGAGCGCGGAAAGCGCGAGAAATACACGCGCGTCGTCGAGCAGATCAACGAACGCATTGGGGCGCTGAACGGTTGAACTATCAGGAGTCACTCGAATATCTACGGGGGCGGCGGCTTATGGGCGGGAGCACGGAACTGACTCTGCTGAAAGCCGCCGCCGCCCGCATGGGTTCTCCCGAGGACGCGCCGCGCGTTATCCACGTGGCCGGAACGAACGGCAAGGGTTCCGTCGCGGCCATGTGCGCGGCGGCGCTCGCGGCGGCGGGACACCGCGTCGGGTTGTATACCTCGCCGCACCTCGACCGCGTTAACGAGCGGATCATGGTAAACGGCGCCGAGATACCCGACGCGGATTTCGCCCGGGCGCTGACAGAAGCCCGCGGCGCGGCGGCAGGGCTTTCGCTGACGTATTTCGAGGCGCTGACGCTGACGGCATTCAAATATTTCGCTGATGAGCGCGTGAACTTTCTGGTTCTAGAAACCGGCCTGGGCGGACGGCTCGACGCCACCAACATCGTCTCCCGTCCGGAGGTCTGCGCGATTACTTCCATAGATTTCGATCATATGCAATATTTAGGAAAGGATAAAATTTCCATAACCGTCGAAAAAGCGGGAATTGTTAAACAAAATTGTATATTGGTATTGTATTCGGCATGGGATGGAGTGTATAATACAGTTAAAGAGATTTGCGCCGAGCGCGGGGCGCGGTTCGTCTGCCCGAGGGAAGCGGTAGTGTCTTGCCGGCGGGATGGTTTCGGGCTTGCGCTGGACGTGCGGTCGGCAGCGTTTCGTTATAAGGATCTGCGGCTTGGGCTTGGCGGGGATTTCCAGGCCAGGAACGCGCTTACGGCGCTGACCGTGCTTAACTCGCTCGGTTCCGCCGTTCCCTCGCGCTCGGTACGCGAGGGGTTAGCCGCCGTCAAGTGGCCTTGCCGGATGGAACTGATCGAGGGCGACCCGCCCGTGATACTGGACGGCGCGCACAACGGCGAGGCCGCGCGCGCGCTGGCCGGATCCGTCCGTGGATATTTCCCGGCGGGCGCGGTGTACGTAATCGGCGTAATGGCCGATAAGGACGCCGCCGCGATAGTCTCCGCCCTGACCGAAAACGCCGTCGCCGCGGTGTTTACGAGGGTTCCGAGTCCGCGTTCCGCCAAACCGGATGAACTCGCGCCGCTGTCGCTCGCTCCCGCCGCTGTGGAGGACGACGCGCGGAAAGCCATATCCATCGCGCGGGGTCTCGCCCCCGCAGGCGGGGCGGTCGTCGTGTGCGGATCGCTGTATCTGGCGGCGCAGGCCAGAAGACTGCTATTAGAATTAAAATGAGGGATTCAAGGAGGAGCGATATGATCAATCTAAAAGACGAATTGCAGAAATACAAGCCGATAGCCGACGCGGAAAGCGGGCAGGCGGCGGCCAAGGCCGAGGAATTGACCGACTTGATTGATATTTTGACTCAGATGCAGAAGAAACTGGCACAATCCAAATAGGCGGAGGGGCTTGCCGTTATGAGATGTATTAGTTGCGGCGCGGAGATAAAGTCGCCCAACTGCAAGAAATGCGGAGCGGACAACTCGCTGGCGGTGCGCGTTTACAAGACAGCGGACGCGCTCTACAACCGCGGGCTGGCTCTGGCGAAACAATCCCGGCTGACCGAAGCGGAAGCGTCGCTTCGTCGGTCGCTCGCCGCGTACAAAGGGAACGCCGAAGCGCGGAATCTGCTCGGGGCGCTGTGCTTTGTCACGGGGCGTCCGGGCGACGCGCGGGAGCAATGGACGGTCGTCCAGCGTCAGAACCCCGAGGATAAGCTCTCCGCCGGCTATTTGGAACGTATGGGTAAAAATCCCGCGCAGATCGAGCGCATGACCGACGCCGTCGGGATGTATAACAACGCGCTTAAGTACCTCGAGCAGCAGTCCGAGGACATCGCCGTTATCCAGCTGAAGAAAGCTTGCGACATAAGCCCCGGATTCCTCCGAGCGCTTAATCTGCTGACAGCCTGTTATATCGCGGCGGGCGACACGCGCAAGGCCGCCGTTGTCTGCGAACGCGCGCTCGCGCTCGACCCCGGCAGCGGAGAGGCGCTCCGGTACTTCGCTATGCTCGGCGCGGGCAGACCGGCTAAGGGAACCGCGCCGCCGCCGAAGAGAACCGCGTCGGCGTCCGGAGGATTGTTCAGGTACGCGGGATACGCCGCGGCGTTTGCCGTCGGTCTCGCGGCGGCGGCGTTGGCGACGGGATTGTTCTTTATGTCGCCTGCCGTCACGAAGCTGGAGGGCGAAGTGGCCCGGATATCAGGCGAATCGGAGCAGGAGCGGGCGCGATTGAACGGTATTATCGACGATCTGAACACGAAGGCGTCCGGGCTGGGGGCTAGCGTCCAAAGCCTGCTCGCCGAGCGAGACGCCGCGCTCAAAGACGCGGACATACAGAAACGCGTTACGGAGGTATACCAGGCCGCCGAGACGCTTGACGACGATCCGATGAAGGCGGCGGACGCCCTGAACGCGATGACGTTCGACGATCTGCCTGAGGACGTCCAGTCAAGGCGCGCGGAGCTGCTCGCGCAGGCTATGGCGCGACTCGAGCGGGCGTATTTCAATGAGGGAACCGCGCTCTACAACGGCGGCGCCGCGCGGTACGGCGAGGCGAAGGAGAAGCTGTCGGCCAGCGCGCAGTATACGTCGGACAGGTCGGAGACCATCGGCAGCTGCTACTATTATCTGGGGCGGATCGCCGAAGCGCAGACCGACGTGAACAGCGCGAGGACGTACTATCAGTTGGCGATGGACAGCCCCGCAGGGACGATCACCAGCGGCAACCGCCAAAACGCGCAGTATCGTCTCGGACGATTGTAAAAACGGGGGGATCCTGTGAACGCCGAGATATTCGACAACGCGCGCGCGTGCGCGTATAAACTATGGGTGCTGACGGGTCACGACTCCGCCGCCGAGCTGTGGTCGATGGCCGAGGATTATGCGTATACGCTTGAGGAGCAGGGCATAACGGAATCCGGGCGCATCGAGGAGATCGCGGCGATGGGAGCGGGAAGCCCGGTTTACGTGCATTTCATACGAAACCTGGCCTACCGGCTTTCAACGTGTTCCGGCCGCCACGACGCCGTTTCCAACTGGTATGCCGCCGAGCGCCTAACCGCCGACAGCGAATGGCGCGAGTCGGCGGCGGCGCTTGCCAGCGCTTTCAAGAGGGCGAAAGGCGGAGCCGAACTGCTGACGCCGATCCGCAATGATCGCGTGCGGGTTAGTTTGTTGCGCGTGTGAGGTTCGCGGTTGTTTTGCGCTTCCATTGTGTGAAGTAACGAAACACTAAAAGACCTTGGGGTATCCCAGGCCGCCGCAGATTGTCGGCAAAAACCCCGCCGGAAACCACTAGGCGGGATTTTTGTTTTGAAAGAATTATATGCGCAATTCTTGCTGTATTTCTACCCGAAATTGTGAGTAAGTAGTAAAAGCCGCTGCTGACAGTAAGCGCTGTCCAAGCCGCCTTATAGCTGCCGCCATAGCCGTTATAAGCGTTTAAGAATACTGAGAAAAATCTTTACTGTATATGAGAACAATTTCCCTTCTCCGACAAACGAAAAAACGTTCCATGTGTACGACAAATCGCCGTACACATGGAACGTTTTTACATACAACATGTATCCAATTTTACATTACAAACAGAATCAGAATAACACTAATAGTCACTATAAATAATTGACTACTAGTAATTCCGAACGATCAACTCCTTGTAATTTTCTCGATTTTCATACCGGCTCGTCAGACTGTTTGACCGCGGACAGGCTCAATATTAAACCCACCGTACAACTCCCGAACAAACTCACAGTCATTATAAGACAGTATGAACCGGCCTTTAATAGCCGTTAACAAGCGGTTTAACTCCCAGTGTATTTGCTAATTGAAATTTCCACCACCCATTATAATTAAGATCCGCCAGCCGCTACTCACAGTTCGCCTGATCACGGCGTTTTTTGTTTGGCTGGTGGGTTTTTCAATTATAATGA
>JAISCI010000115.1 GCA_031265685.1 Clostridiales bacterium | reverse complement strand
GGCGTTTCGGTTCATCTTCAAGATGATTATCTGAACGACGCCCGCAACAAAGGCAGCCGCGACGCCGCCTAAGATTGCCTGAATAATGTCCATTGCGTCACTTCTCTCGGTTTAATGGCGCGACAATCTCTTCCAGCTTCCTCACATTCCCGGCAATCCTCTCGTCCCCCGGATTAAACTCCAGCGCCTTACGCGCAAGCTCCAGCGCCTCGGCGAACAGTCCGATCCCTGCCGCTCCGGACGCGGCGATATCCCACGGCAGAGCGCCGAACGCCGTGGCGTCGGTCTCCGAAAGCGGCGACGCAGCCAGCCGTAGCGCGGTCGTGGCGTGCATATACGCGCCCGCCCAGTCTCCGCGCGACTGCGCGATTCTCACCGCTGTAACATACCCGTCGCGGCTGGTCGGGTTGGCGCGAATCATATCGTCGGCGTAGTTTGCAGCGGCGTTTAGATCGCCTAATTTTTGGTGTGCGCCCACAAGGCATTTAAGGGCGTCGGCTTTTGATTCTCCTGGAATATTATCCCAAGTACGATTGACCACCGCTTCCAGCTGTTCGGCGGCTTGGCGCGGATCTCCCAACACTAACAGGTCACGCCCCAGCATAAACTGCATACGCCAGTCGTCCGGCTCCTCACGCGCGGCTAACCGGATCAGGTCGAGGTAGTAGCCGCGCGGAGTGTCCCAGTTGCGTTTGTGGTCGAGTGTCAGGTCGGGCAAATATACATGGACGGGTTCGCGATCAAATGAGACGGTCTCGTGCGCGGCGTGGATCCACTTTGCCCCTTTCCGCGCGTGGACCCGGTCGTAGAGCGAATATCGCAGCAGGCTGCCGTCCGCGTCAAAGAGGTTATAGCGGTAACGACCATGAGTGCCCTCGGGAGTCCAACCGCGCTCGATAGCCGCCCTCCAGCCGGGCCGGAAACGCTCGTCGCAGTCGATGGCCGCGCACACATCGAAGTCGTCGGGAATATATTTAAGCAACCGATTCCGCGCCTCGTCGAAGCGGAAGGCGCGCGAATTTTGCTTGGTTCGCGCAAAATTCTGAGGCGCTGACAAATCTTGGACAGTCGGCCAGTCATACACCTGAACGCCTTCCTCACGCAAGATTTCGGCGGTGCCGTCGCTGCTGCCGGTATCGAGCGCGAAAATCGCGTCGGCCTCTTTGAGACATTGGACCAGCTCGCGGGCGTTTCGGCGCTCGTCACGGAATATAAAGTAGGCGGCGATTTTCATGCGCTCACCGCCTGATGACTGTAAGGACAGGGCCGACGCCGCTTTGGAAATACAAACCCAGGGTGAGCGCCGTTTTCTTGCCCGTCTCGGCATCCACCGAGACAAGCGTGCTGACGCTGTCTGCGCTGGTAGTGTTGTATATGTCAAAGCCGCCGCTGTGGGCCCATGTCTGGTGGAAGCCCGCCGCCGGGCCGCCGAGCACGTAAACATGCTGGTTCTTGTCCGTATTGGGGCTATAGGTTATTTTGCAGCCGCCGTAGCTGCCGGAGGCGACCTCAACGTTTAAGACGCAATCTCCCGCGTCGTACACGCCATTGTTGGTTATGACGGCGATATCGTTGCTGTCCGGACGAGTGACGTCTATCCACGCGGGCACTGTGGTCGTGGCGTCGCCGCGCTCAACAGTCACGTTGGAGGTGTTAAACCCGTCGTTGTCCGTGATCAGCGTTATTGCCGCCGGGTCGTCGGGAACCTCAACACTGTAAGCCCAATAATGCCCAAGACCGCATATCCAGCCGTCTATGTCGGCGTCGTCCGACACCTGTAAATGTCAACTGAAAAATCACCCACCCAATATAATTGAAAAATCACCCACCCGCATAACAAAGCGCGAATTTAAGCGGTCTTCGTTTTGGGGGTGGGTGATTTTAATTATATCGCTATGGTGATTTTGGGAGTAAGAAATACAGCGCCGCCTCGCGTTGTCTTCGGCGATCAACCTGGCCGCCTCACCGGTCGTCCGCAGCAGCTCCGCCGCGGTAAGATATTTTTTGCAACGAAGTTTGCGTCGCATTTTCGCGTGAACCAAGCGAAAATGCTTCGAACCAAGCAAAATTCATAGGAATCGACGTTTCCAAAGGCCGAAGCACCGTCATCGTCTAGGGTAAGAAACTTCTCCACGAATTTTGCTTGGTTCACGCAAAATTCCACAAGCCGTTCGGCGTACCTCACAGCAAGAGCGGTTTGGCGGAACTGGTCAAGTTTGTTAAAGAATTTCAGGACGTATGCGTTGTCATGGAACACACCGGGGTATACTATCAGGTAGTCGCCGAAAGGCTCGCAGCCGCGGGTATTCGCGTGTCGGCATGAATTTTCGCGTGACGGAAGTTCGCATCGCATTTTGGCGTGACAGAAGTTTGCTTGGTTTGAAGCATTTTTGCTTGAAGGAAGTTTGCGTGAACAAAGCAAACTTTCTTCAAGCAAAAATGCGATGCAAACTTCGCCAAGCGAAAATTCATATCGTGATAAAGATCCGCGTTAACGGCTCAGTTCCGTCTTTAGAACAGCCGGCAAGACGCCAGGAAGTTTATATTACGCGCCTCCGCTTCCTCATAAGCTATTCGGGTATGTTGAGAGTCCTTTTTACGGCTTTGCTGCGACGACGGTATTTATTTTCGTCAACAGCGATCACGGCGAGATAGGCGCCGCCCGGCAAGCTGAACCCCGACAGGCCCCAGGCGCGGGATTGGCTGCACGTCTTCGGCCAGCGCGGTCAAATACAGCCCAAAACCTCTGCAGCTATAGAATAAGCGTCCTCATCCGTTCCGCCCTCAGTAAGGCGACCGGGCAGATCAGAAAATGATATAATGTATCCGGTTTCTCGGGCGCGAAAATTGCGGGGCAGAGACGCGTTCAATCCTCTTCTTTCGACCGCGCGGTCAAAGGCGCGGTCGGCGCGCGTCCTCGACTTCGAGAACAACGCGCGGTACGTTATGTTCAAAATAGCCTGCCGGCAAATTAGCTGTCGGCAGGCTGGAAGGGACGGCGCTGGAATTTCGCGTAAGTTTGCAAAATTTATAAAATAATTTCGCGCGCACCGCGTAAAACTCATAATCATACTGCAAAAACAAATGCCGCCGTTAACGAAACAGTATCAGAAACTCCTGTAATGCTTTATCTCTTTCAGCAAATACGGATTAATAACATGGATCCAAGTCCCCTTCATCCCCAGCGAGCGCGACTCGATAACGCCCGCCGACTCCAGCTTGCGCAACGCGTTCACTATCACGGAGCGGGTTATACCTACCTTGTCCGCGATTTTGGACGCGACCACGAGGCCCTCCATACCGTCCAACTGCTGAAAGATGTGGACTACAGCCTCAAGCTCGGAATAACTGAGAGTGCCGATCGCGGATTTGACAATCTCCGACCTGTGCACCTCCGCCAAGAATTCCTCATTTTGAGTGTACGCAATCGTGAGCGAGAGCGTAGCCGAGCAAAAGTCCGCCATTATGGCGTTATCCTCCGAGAACTCGCCGTCGGTCTTGTAGAGCACCAGCGTGCCGTTACGCTCGCCCGAGGCTATGGTCGGCAGGATCGACGCGACGACCTTTGTGAAAATAGCCTTCTTCGAGCGCTCGATATAATACCCGTCGAGACTTGTGTTGAAACGCGGCTCGAAAACGGCTTTAAGCTGCTCGTTCAGCTGCGTGTCGATAGCCTCAGATCCTTTGTAGTCCTTGACGGAGATTACGCTGTCATCGTCGTCATGGATGTAATTTGCCAGCACTTGGCCGGCTTTGTTCACCAGCAGAACATTAGCGGAGCATTGGCGGCCGATCTCCTCGCAAATGCCGACGATGACGCCGCGATCCTCAAAGTCCGTGTTCTGGATGATGTCCTTCAGTTTGAAGGTCATGTCTAGCAGATTTACTCTCATCTGTCGTTACCTCCCTAGCAATCACGGAAACGGCCGGATCCATCCCGCCGCGCCGCGTTTGGCTACATAAGAAAATCTCTCCGCTACTATCTTAACACAAGTACGAATATTATGCAATTAAAAAATTAAATACTTTGCAGGATTTTGCCATAAAATGTTGAAACAATATATCAAATAATCCATTTTTAACACAATATTCGCGGTATTCCACGCAATTAACAAAGCGCGGCTAGTCAGGCCGCACAAATCCAGCCCAACTGATTTTCCCGCTCCCGCGCGCATATATATATTAGAGCTAAACGCGAAGGGGTCACGGCATGATCGCGCTGACAGACAGAGACGTCATAACACTGGTAAAATACGCGTACATGGACTTGTCGTCCGAGACGGATTACGACGGGTACAACGCTCAGGCGCGGGAACTTTGCGACGCGAAGACGACCATCGGAGATACCGACAAATATTTCATAAGCCAAGGAAAGACCGTACGCCGCCCGATGGGGCGCGTCCGTTTCAACTTCCCGAAGGTCATTTCGGACATACGGCTGAACACGCATATAAACAGTCTCAGGCTGATCGCGCACCGGAACGATAACGTAAAGCCCGGTCATTTGGACGGCGACGGCGTCGTCATGTACGCGCTGCTCAGTCAGGGCGGCTCGGACGTGCTGTTTCTCGCGCGCGGTTCCGAGGGCGGCATGTTTACTTTCGCAGACGACTGGGCCAAGAAGATCGTCCAGGGCGACTGGACCGACGCGCTTCGATCGGAGGACTGGCGCGACAATTTCGCGATGGCGTTCGGAACGTCCCGCGCGTTCGCCCCTGCGTCGGAATTCGCGGAGGACGTCATGAGCAGGTACCCGGGCAGGACATACACGGCGTATGGCCACTCGAAGGGCGGCGGCGTGGCGATGTACCTGGCGGCGCGGTACGGTTTCGGCGGCGCGGGCGTCGACGGCGTCGGCCTGCCCGTGGAAACGTTCTTGGAGTCCCCCGACCGCAAAGACCGCCTGGAGCGGTCGGGCTTCGTCAACAAATCCGCCGAGAATGACATAGTTTCGGAGCTGCTGATACATTACGAGCGCCGCGAGCGGCTTAAGATGAACCGCCGCTTCCCGGACGAGAACGGCGTTATGATAAGCCCGTTCGGAGCGGCGGGGTTCGCGAACGCCCATTACCCGGACGCCATAGCCCTGAACGTGGCCGGCATGGGCGAACCGGCGCCCGGAGAGAGCGCTATGCCAAAAATAGTCAGCGTCATCAACAAAGCGCTGATGCTGACTATTACATACGAAAAAATGCCGCGCGAAAACAAGGATGAAGCCCACGCGGTTGTGGACGGGTTTGTGGATAAGACTATCGGCGTTGTGGAGAAGCTGGCTCGCGTCTGAAGCTTGTGTCGCATTTTCGCGTGGATGAAGTTTGCCTGAATCCGCAAACCTTCTGAAGTTTGCCTGAATCCGCAAATCTTCTGAAGTTTGCCTGAATCCGCAAACTTCATAGCCCCGCCGATTCCAACAGCCCCGCGTCTCCCAGCACTTCCGGCGTAAGCCCGTCGGCGGCGACCCGCCCCTCCGAAAGCAGGACGGTCCGCTCGCAAAGCCGCGAGGCCAGGTCAAAGTCATGCGTGGCGATTATCTTCGCGGTAGGGACGGATCGCAGCGCCGCTATCAGCAAACGCCGAGCCTTCGGGTCGAGGAAGGCGCACGGTTCATCGAAGAAGATCAGTTCCGGGTTCATCGCGAGAACGCCGGCCAGCGCCGCCAGACGCTTCTCGCCGCCGGAGAGCCTGGCCGGATTCCGCTCGGAAAGCCCCGCTATCCCGAGCCGCTCGAGCCACTCTTTGGCGGCGACCGCGGCTTCGCGGGGAGCAAGCCCCAGTTTCTCCGGCCCGAAAGCGGCGTCCTGCGCGACGGTCGGCATGAAAAGCTGATCGTCCGGATTCTGGAAAACGATGCCAGCACGTCTCCACAGCGATTTGCGCGCTCTCTCGTCAAGCGTTTGGCTATCGAAAGAAACGCTGCCCGTCTCCGGCGCGATTATCCCGCAGCAGACGAACAGCGTCGTCGATTTGCCCGCTCCGTTCGCCCCGATCAGCGCCACATTCTCGCCCGCCGACACGGAAAAGGTCACGTCCCGCAGCACGCGCCGCTTGCGCTCATACCCGGCGCTCACGCCGGAAAGCTCCAAAATCACGTTACCCGTCGCGATCTCCCCCGAAGCCTCGCTGCCTCATCGCCAGATAGACGCGCTCGCCCTTGTCCATCGCTTTGAGCGCCAGCCCGCCGGCGAAAGCCCCCGCGTCTTTGGGAGAGATCCGGAAACCCCCGCCGCGCGCGGCATACGCGATGAGCGCCGTCAGCGTTTCCTCGGCTAAAACAGATATGTACCGCGCCGTCAGCGCCGCCTGCGCCGATATGAACTCCGGAACGCGGAGCGCGCGCATGACACGCAGACCGTCCGCCGCCGAAGTAGTCGCCACGCAGACACATACGCACGATACGCACAATACCGCCTTCAGCGACGCCGTCAGCGCGGACAGAAGCCCAAGCGACGGATCGCCGAACAGACAGTTGGGCAGCGTGGCCCCGAGGACGAACGGCAGAGCCAGCGCCGCGCGAACCGCGACGGAGCCGAACGGCGTGCCCGATACGGCAGCCGCCGCAACCGGAACGACGAAGAGCGGCAGCAGAGCCAGCGCCGCGTACCGCCCTCGCGATACGACAAATACAACAAAGAATGCCGCGCACAGCAGCTTCACGGTCGGGTCGAGCCTATGTAACGCGGAATTTCCGCCGGAGAGCCGTTCCAGCTCGTCCACGCGGGCAAGGATCCTATAAAGCCCCCGCATTTCCCCGATTTCTACGCCGCGACACGGCATACGCGATAAGCCCGGCGCCAGCCGCCAGCCCCATCGCCGTCAGCGTCCCGGCTATGCCGCTCAGTCCCGCGCCGAGCGCGGGATCAAGCCCGGACACGCCGTAATCAGGCATGGGCGCGGGAACGCCGCCGGACTCTTCCGCGGATATGCCCGCTCTGTCAAAGCTCCATTCCAGCCCGTCCGGGTCGCCAGAAGCGAACGGCGACAGCAGTCCGCCCATAACAAGCGCCGCGACAAGCCCCAGCGCGGCCAGCTTTTTAGGCCAAGCTGCCTTCCCGGATCCTTCCGACCAGATAAGACACGGGCGGCGCCCTCGAATGAACGCCAGAACCGCCGCGGTTATCGCGCCCTCGGCGGCGCCTATCGCCAAGTGTATCCCCATCATGAGCGAGAGGAACAGCCAGAACGGCGCGTCAACAATGCCGGAAGCGTATGTTTCAACAGTTACAGCCAGCGCGCCCATCTCCGCCCCGGCCGCGCACGCGAGTATCGTCCTAGCCGCCGCCTTGCCGGGCGAATCGGAAGCCTTCGCCGACATCAGCGGAAACGCCGCCAGGCAAGGGAGAACCGCCATGTTGAATATGTTGCAGCCGATCGCGAGCAGTCCGCCATCCGCGAACATGAGGCACTGTATCGCGAGTATGATCGACAGCGTGACCACGGCGGCATAAGGCCCGAGCAGCGCCGCCAGCAGCACCGCCCCCGTGACATGCCCGCTCGATCCCGTGCCGGGTATGGCGAAATTGAGCATCTGCGCCGCGAATACGAACGCGCCCATAACGCCCATTACAGCCGCGGATGAGACCGGCGTCTCATCGCGCTTTGTCGTCTTCCACGCCGCCAGCAGCACCGCCCCCGCGCCCGCCGCGATCATAACTCCGCCCACGGCGGGGCTGATCAGCGCGTCGCCTAAATGCATTGGTTACTCCTTCTTTCCGCTCAAGATGGAATCTGTCCTCTGACCTCTTGTATAAAATGCGGGAACACAAGTCCCGGCTCCTCCAGATTATTATCCCAGCGGCGTACCCACTCCAGACAGACAAACCCGTCGTACCCGCCGGACGCGAGCAGCTCGATCGCCGCGAAGATCGGCACGTCGCCCTTGCCCGTCAGCCGGTAACGCACTATCCCGCCGTCCATCACCGAATCCTTCACGTGGACATGCCGGATGTATGGCCGCAGGTTGTTGTAAGACGTCTCGGCGCTCTCTCCGAAGAAACGGTGCGGGTGGTGCACGTCCCAGACGACGCCCAGATCCGGCGAAGCGATCTCGTCGCACAGCTCGCGCAGACGCGCGGTTTTCGCGTACACGCCGTTGGACTCGATCAGGATGGAAACGCCGCGCTGCGCCGCTATCGGCAGAAGATGGCGCAGGTTGCCGATTACGCAATCCTCATCCACCGCTCCCGCCGCGGGGCCTCGGTCGGCCAGCGCGCGGACGTATTTCGCGCCCAGCCGCGCCGCCAGCTTGATATATGTCTCGGCTTCGGAGCGGGCTTCGCTCTCGCGGGAGCGGTCGAACAGCAACGCGCCCGAGGCCAGACACGGTACCGTCAAGCCCAGACGGGCCAGAGCCGCGCGCGCCTTAGGAATATTCGCCTCCGAGAAAGCCGGGGCCGCCGGCAGGTATATATGCCGCCCGACGCCGCGCAGCTCAACGCCGTCAAAGCCCAGATCGCTGGCGGCGGCGAGCGCGTCGTCCCATTCCCACTCAGGGCAGCCGAGCGTTGAGAAACCATATTTTATCCCGTTTTTCACGTCCCCGCCCCTTTCTACTCGCCTTCGGGCGCCAGCCCGAGACGCGCCGCCGCCAACTGCCTGAGTTTGTATTTCTGGATCTTTCCGGCGGCGTTCATCGGCATCTCGTCCACAAAGACGACGTACCTCGGTACCTTGTGCCGCGCGATCCGCTCCAGCGTATAATTTCGGAACTCGTCCGCATCCATCTCCCCGCCGGGCTTCAATTGGATACACGCGCACACTTCCTCGCCGAAGCGCTCGTCCGGTACGGATACGACCTGAACGTCGTGTATCTTCGGATTGACGCGGAAGCTGTTTTCCAGCTCCATCGGGTATATGTTCTCGCCGCCCCGGATGATCATATCCTTTATGCGGCCTTCCACGCGGAAATACCCGTCCGCGTCGCGGTTGCACACGTCTCCGGAGCGCAGCCAGCCGTCCGGCGTTATGACCTGAGCCGTCGCCTCCGGCATATTGTAGTATCCCTTCATCACGTTGAACCCGCGCACGACGAACTCGCCGGGCACGCCGTCCGGCAGTTCCTCAAAGGTCTCGGGATCGACTACCGCGCACTCCATGTTCGGAAGGCTCCGACCTATGGTGGACACCCGGCGCTCCATGTCCTCGGCGGCGTTCGTCTGCGTGCAGACGGGGGACGCCTCGGTAAGGCCGTAACAGATAGTCACCTCTCGCATATTCATGCGCTCGATTACGCCCGTCATATCCTTGACGGGGCAGGGCGATCCGGCCATTATGCCCGTGCGGAGACTCGAGAAGTCGTACTTATCGAAGTCCGGATGGCTCAGCATCATGTTGAACATCGTCGGTACGCCGTGTACGGCCGTGCAGCGCTCCGCCTGAATCGTCTCCATAACGACCGCCGGGTTGAAGTGATCCACGGGAACCATCGCCGCGCCGTGCGTCACGCAGGCGGTTATCCCGAGCACGCACCCGAAGCAGTGGAAGAACGGCACGGGAATACACAGCCTGTCTCTGTTAGTGAGCGCCATGTTGTCGCCGATATACATGCCGTCGTTGACGATATTGTAGTGCGTCAGCATGACGCCTTTCGGGAAGCCTGTCGTCCCGGACGTGTACTGTATGTTGACCACGTCGTGGGCGCCGCAGGCGTCGTAAGCGGCCTCAAGCTCGCCGTCGGATACGCTCTCACCCAGCTTCGCCAGCGTATCCCAGCTGATCATGCCGTCCGGCTCGCCGCCGTCGAGGTATATAACGCGCTTCAGGCGCGGCAGGCGCCTTGATTCCCATTCGCCCGCCCTCGCGCCGATCATTTCCGGCGCCAGTTCGTAAACGCTTCCCACGTAGTCGCTGTCCTTGAAACCCTTCATGAGTATCAGCGTGTTGGTATCGGACTGGCGCAGCAGGTACTCGGCTTCCGCAGTCTTATAGTTCGTGTTGACCGTCACCATCACCGCGCCGATGGTCGCCGTCGCGAACATCGTAACGATCCATTCGGGATAGTTGGTGGACCAGATCGCTACGTGGTCGCCCTTCCTTATCCCCAGCGCGAGGAAACCCTTCGCCACGGCGTTCACGTGGCCCAGGAAGCCGCTGTATGTGTAACGGAACGGTTTGTCGCGGTAACAGACGCAGTCGGAATCCGGATACTTCTCCGCCATGTGCCGGATCACCCCGGCCAGCGTAATTTCCCAGAGTTGGCTCACTTAGTTCGCCCTTCCGATATATTCCCCGGTGCGGGTATCGATCTTCACGCGCTCGCCGGCGGTAATGAACAGCGGCACCTGAATCGCCGCCCCGGTTTCAACCGTGGCGGGCTTTGTCGCTCCGGTGGCGGTATTCCCCGCGAAGCCCGGCTCGGTATCCGTAATGATCAGCTCGACGGTGAGCGGAGGCTCGATCCCGAACACCTTGCCGTTCCACGAGAGCACCTTGACCGTCTCGTTCTCTTTGACGAACTTGAGCGTGTCGCCGACGTCCGCCGCGCTGACCGCGATCTGCTCGTAGTTCTCGACGTTCATAAAGTTATACAGGTCGCCGTCCTGATACAGGTACTGCATGTCGGCTCGGTCGATATGCGCGCGCGGCATCTTGTCCGTCGGACGGAAAGTGCGCTCGACTACCGAGCCTGTCATAACATTCCTGATCTTCGTCCGCACGAACGCCGCGCCCTTGCCGGGCTTTACATGCTGAAACTCAATAATCTGGCAGACGTCGCCGTCGATCTCGACCGTGACGCCGTTTCTGAATTCGCCCGCTGATAACATGGTGTCCTCCTGTGACTAATCTCCGTCTAAGGTATAGAAAAGATGGAGATTAGTATAAGCGTTATTTGAATATCAATTATCCTGATGCCTGGGATAACGCGCGACTACCGCGGCGGCCTTCGTAACCGCCTGAACCACGTCCACCTCGAACTGCTGGCGCATCGCGTCCACCCGGGAGTACAGATCGCCCTTTTGAGTCGCTATATACTTAGGCGTCAGTATATTAAGCGCAAGAGCCTTCATATCCGTCACGCAATCGTCGCAGCGGCATACGCCCTCGATTCCGTCCAGTATGCCGCCGATAGACTGATCCACGAATATCTCCATATAGTTTCGCAGTTCCCTCGCCATACGATGTTTCCTCCACTTCTTTTTATACGCGGCGACTACGCCGCGTTCCGCCCCGCGCTTGAGCCGAACCGTAAACTCGTCGCGGGCGGAGACGGGCCTCACGAGCACCGTGTAGAAGCTCATCATATTCCCGCACAGAATATCCGTAAACACCTGATCGCCGATCAGAGCCGTGTGCCCGGGGGACGCCCGCATCCGCGCCAACGCGCGCCTGGCTCCCCATGGCCCGGGCTTGAGCGCCCTATGGACGGAGTCGACGCCAAGCCTCTCGGCGAACCGCTCGACGCGCGAGCGCCCGTTATTCGAGAGCAGGCACAGCCGGAATCCCCGCGCCGCGAGCGACCGGAACAGCCTGACGGCCTCTTCGGTAGGTTTCTCCGTGTCGAACGGTACTATAGTGTTGTCGATATCGAACACGAGCGCCCGGACGCCGCGCCGCGCCCACAGGCGCTCATAGTCAACCGCAAAGACGCTGCTGGCGTACATCGCCGGATAAAATGGGTTCCGCAATTTTTAATCACCGAATAGCATTGTAACAAATAAAGCGGCGCGTGGCAATATGAATTTTTGCTTGGATGAATTTTGCGTGACAGAATTTTGCGTGATTCAAGCAAAATTCACTGTCCACGCCGATGTTGACGTAGAAGACATTGATATTGAGCCTGTCTCGCGGTTAAACAGTCTGACA
>JAISCI010000113.1 GCA_031265685.1 Clostridiales bacterium | reverse complement strand
CTGTATTCATTAGTGGAATCGGCGGATTTCCGCGATGATTTTCCGCCGGGCGAGGAAGCGGAAAACGCCGCGTACTCAGAGAGTACGCAAGTTTTTGGCTGACGATGAAGAAGATGGCTTGATGAATTTTGCGTGATGGAATTTCGCGTGGTTCGAGGCATTATCGTGTGGTTCAAACGATAATGCGATGCAAAATTCGTTCAAGCAAAATTCAGATGCTGTCTAAGACAACATCAAACGTCGGTCAACGACGGGAAATCAGCCGAAAAGACGTCGATTCCATCTATGAACACAGGTTCTTAGAACGGGATTAGCGCTACAGCAGATACAGTATAGTATGGTTGACGCTGCCGTCCGGGTTTCTCGGCCTGTCCGCCCGGATCACGGAGTAACGCGTCTCGTTCGCCCCGCCAGGCCATACGACGACCGAACCCCGGCTCGGCTTCGCGAGACCGGGCGCCGCGTCGCCGTCGATATAGACGCGCCCGCGGGCGTCCGAGAATACCGCGCCGTCCGTAACGACGCGAACCGTCTTCTCGCTGAGTACGCAGCGACCCTCGTAGACCGCGCCGCCCGTCTCCGCGCCGTCCATATCCGGGCCGCCCTCCGCTATGACCGCGCGGCAGGGTACCCGCGTCAGAAAACGCGGAAAGGCCAGTTTCTTCTTCGGCAAGGCTACACCTCCCCGGTCAGCAGCCCGGCGCCCTCGAGCAGTACCCAGGCCGCCCGGGAGAAACCGCCGCGCCCGCCCTTCGCCAGGCTCACGCTCAGGTCGCCCAGCGAATAGCCCGATATACTCTCGCCGTCCGCGCCGTTCTCATCCAGCCAATCCGCCTGCCGGCAGCAGGCGTCCCGGACGCGGCTCGTTTGAAACTCCGTAAGCCGCGCGCGCGCCCTCCCCAGCGTAACCCGGTCGATCCACGCGCTCGCCAGTTCCAGAGCGCGCTTCAGCTTCTTGTCGTCCCCGCCGAAGGCGCACCCGAATTTCGCGCGGTAATATCTCACGTCAGCGTATGACGCCAACCCGATTCCCCCTTCCGGGCCGCCGTAGGATTAGCTTCCGGCGGCCCCTCTTTCCGGCTCCGCTTTCAGCCCGCGTTAATCCGAAGCCCGTTCAGCCGCTTTTCTATAAGGAACAGCCCGCTGTACTGCCTGTTCTGGTAGAGGTAGCCGTCGCCCTGGGTATGCGTTCCCGGCGGCCACAGCTTGATATAGCTGTGCTTGTTGACCGCGATGACGCTCTTCGGATGGACGAGGATCATGTTGATCTGGATGGCGTTGGCCGCGGGGCTGAAGCCGTTCGTGAACGAATAGTTCGATTTCATGCGGTTGCTCGGCACAACGATAACCTGTACGTCGTCCAGATGCCGGATGACGCGGTTCACCGCTTGCGACGGGTCGGTGTAGATCAGCGCGTGGTTTATCTCCACCGCCCGCTTCAGCATGTTGTTGACCTGCGGCGTAATGAACAGCAAGCGCCCTTCCTGCGGGACCTCCGCGTCGTCCATCCGCTCCATGTAATCGTCGTAGACCTCCAGCACGTTGTCTACCGACAGCTCCGTCGAATCGTGCGCGCGGTCGAAGCTCTCCATCTGCTGGATGAGCTGGCTGATACGGAACGCGTCCACCTCGGGTATCGCGTACTCGCTCTCAAACACGTTCGTCAGATTGGTCGCCGCGATGATCTGATTGCTTTCGTCCACGTCCATGCTATCGACAAAAAATTCCACGTCGCGGTCGAAGTAAAGGCTCATGTACTGGCTGCCCGTAGACGCCGAAGCCCGGTTAAACCCGCCCTGGCGGTTGTGATCGCGGTACCCCGACAGCGTCATGTAAGGCACGCTTATCTGTTGCGCCCCGGTAAATGTCACGTTCTCCGTCGTCAGCGGCGCGGTGCACAGCTCGCGCGAATATTTCTGGCGAAGAGCGTTGTCAAAAACATGCACATAGTTGATCTGGTTTGCCATACGGCGTCCTCCCCGCTATTTATTGCCGAACAGGGACATAATAAGATCCTCGCTCGGCTCCTTGCCTTTCCCGTCCGATCCGATCTTGAAGCCGCCTTTCCTTGGCTCCGCTCCCGCTTTCAGCAGCTCCGGAAAATCCTCGAGCAGTTTCGTCACTTCCCGGGCCAGCGCCTCTTTAAGCTCCGCCTCGTCCTCGGGCAGCGCGCCGGCGTCGATAAGCCGCGCCGCGCGCTCCGCTTTCCGGGGATCAACCCCCGCCGAAAGCAGCGCGCTTCTGACGCGCTCCTCCGCGAGCAGCCTCGCCAGCCGCTCCGCTTTCGCGCCCAATTCCTCCGTCCGGACCGCGTAATCCTCGTCCATTCTATCTCTCCTCTTTCCTCATCGTCCCGCCGGATCCGCTATACTAATCTCCATTTAAGGAATAGAAAATATTTTTCAAGTCCGCGCCTGAATCAAGGTAATTTTCGCATCGCATTATCGCGCGACAGAAGTTTGCGTGGTTCAAGCAAACTTCGGCCAAGCGATAGCGCCGCAAACCATGCTAAAATTCATTACGCGGACGCGCTTACGCTTTGAAAAATCTTTTCCGCCAGTCTAACGGAGATTAGTATCAGATTCCAGCCTTGCGATCTCCTCTTCTTTCATCTCCGCCGTCCATGTCGAGCCGTACAGTTCGGACACGGCCGTCCGCACCGACATTATCCCGCCGGAGACCGCCTTGCCGACGGCCTCGATCTGCGCCTCAAAGCTTGGGTTCTGATACTCCCCAAACCGCGCCGCCGCCGCGAACCGCCCGCGCTCGTCCGCGCCGTTTATCGCGGAATACATCCGCAGAGCCGCGTCGGCCACCTCCGGCAGGACGGCCGAAAGCGCCGAAACGATCCTGCCGCGCGTGTACAGCGTCGCCTTCTCCTTCTCCCGCTGCGCCTCGGCGTTGTCGAGTTTCTTTACGTCTATCCCCAGCGTGGCCGGGGCGATGACGCCCGTCAGCGCGATGTCGAGAAAGTTGGCGTAGGTCGAGAACAGCGCGTCCGTCTTTATCTCCGGCTGGGCGACGGTTATATGCCCCCCGCCCTCGGACAGGTCCGCGTCCGTCTCGGCGTACCTGCGGCTGAACCCGTCCGGACGGAGCGCCTCTCCCGTCGCGGGGTCCCTCGGCAGCATATTGCTGGGAATATACGTGACCACGCGCCCGTCCCGCAGCGCGTCCACCCATTGCGAAAGCGTCTCGTCAAGCGCGTCGAACGCCCCGAGCTTGCCCTCGTAAACGCTCTTCCCGCGCCCGGGGTAAGCCGCGCTCTCGTCAAATATCAGCGGGAAAGCCATCATGAAACCTTCCTCGTTGACGACCGGACGCAGGGACGCCGTCTCCTCCAGCGACGACAGCGGAACCTCGCGCCCGCTCTCGTCGGCCAGCCGGTAATCGACTCCGCCCCGGCGGTACCGCTCGTGCAGGCGCCAGCGCTTGCCGCCGCGTTCATACTCCGTGGTGAACACGACGCTCTCGAGCCTTCCGCGCGAATACTCATACCGCGTCCGGTCCCCGCCGAAAAACTCGATGATCGGGAAACGGCTTACCGCGCCGTCATAACTGAGCTTGAAAGCCCCGTCGCCGACGACAAGCGCCGCGCGCGCGGCCTTTTTGATCAGCCCGGCGAAGTTGTTCTCCCGCGCTATCTCGTCCCATATGTCCTGCGCCCTGTCGACCGTGACGCCCAGGAAGTCACTGGCGGCGATCCCCGCCAGCGTATCCGCGATCAGCGCCGGCAGCCCCGAGTGTATCCGGCGCACTTTCGATCCGCTCCGCGCGCTCGCCGCCCAGAACGACGTGTTCCCCGCCCAGTCGTCCGTCTGGGAATAGAACTGCGCCAGTTCGCCCGGCTGACCGCGGTACCAGACGGTCTTCTCTAGCGCCGCCGTCTCGAACCCGCGCGCCGGCTGAATCGAGACGTATTCCTCCGCCGCGCCGCCGATGCCGGCCAGTCCCCTTATCTTGTCCAAAAACCAGCCCATAGTCTAAGCGCCCTCCGCTATAACGAACGGCTGCCAGTCGAGCCGGAACTGACCGTAGCGCACCGCCGCCGTAACCTTGCCCGTCGGGACGTCCCCCGGCGCCAGCAGCTCGCCGGCCCTGCGGTTCGCGACGGCGAGCGGCACGGTCCGCCCGTCTTCATACGTCAGTTCCGCCGCCGCGCCCGCGGGTATCTCAAACGGCCATCCGCTGGAGCGCAGCCTGATCAGCAGCCCGTCTCCCCCGGGAACCGCCGCCCCGCGCCGCGCCCGCTCGTCGTAAAGCTCCAGCGTAACCACGGCGGCCGTCTCCGCCGTCCTTTCAAGAACGTTTGTCATTTCTCCATTTCCCCTCGCTCAAAATGCCGGCTTTGTGCGGCGTAACGGCGTATTCCAGGCTGTCCAGGCAGTCCACGGGATAACTCCCGTCGTCTACCCTCCGCCAATCGCCGTTCGCCCTCTCTTTCTCGCTCCAGCCCGCGTTTGTCAGAGCCTCAATCCACTTGCCCATCCGATCCGAGATCCGGAACCGCCCCTGGCTTATCAGCATGTTGATGAGACGGATGCGGTATATTATCCCGTCGTTTTTATACGACGGGTACACCGTAAGCCCGATCCCCTCGCGGCGCAGCCTGTTCGCCAGCGCCTGCCGGAACAGCTTGTCCGCCGACTCGCAGAATACGCCGCACCGCGCCGGAAGGTTCGGGAACGCCTCAATCCAGAGGGCGATCTTCTCCGTGATCATCGCGGCGTAGGCGTCGTCGGTCATGCCGGCGCCGCCCCCCTGTTTGTGATAGAACCCGTCGATAACCGACACGCGGCGATACCCCCGGTCAAACCCGACCAGCGTGGCCGCCGTGGCGTCCGTACCGCCCACGTCTATCCCGATTGAGAATCGCTCGTATTCCCCGGCGAACAGCTCCCCTTCGGGCAGGACGCTCTCCCGCCCGAAGGAGGTGTATATCCGCCCCGCCGCCGCGACGCGCCTGCCGAGTATATCCGCCTGATACCATAACCCCGCGGGATCATACACGGACAGCGCGTCTCGCAGCCGCTCGTCCGACAGGCTCATATTGTCCCAGATCGTGAAATGCCCGTAATTGAATCCCGGATTTTTGCCCTCGTCATACCGGTTTTGCTGAAAATCCAGAAACTCCCGATAGAACCAGTGGCCCGGCGGCTTCGGGTTCAGGTCGAAAAAAAGCCGTCGGTCGCGGCTTGCCAGTGTCCGGTCCAGTGTCTCCCGAAAGAAGTCCTCGTGGCACTCGTTGACCTCGGTAATGTAGGCCATGCCATACGAGTTGCCCTTTATCCGCGCGGCGTCGTTTGATAACCCTCCGCCCGCGATAACGACGACCTTCTTTCCACTCCCTGTATTAACGATAAGCGCTTCCTTGCCCTGATACCGGCCCTCGCGGCAGCCTCCGCCGAAGATATTGAGAAGCCCCAAGCCGTTGGAATCGATTACGTTCATTTTTGCCGCCGCCAGCGTAACCCCCGCCGCAAGGTGCAGCGTGTCGGGATGATTCGCCAGCGCCATAGCGAAAGCGACGATATTTACGATGTTCTTTCCGGCGCGTTTGCCGCCCTCGGCGACGTTGAGCCAGCTTACGCCGGACTTTCTCAGATACTGAAGCTGCTTCGCCGAAAACGGGGCGTAATTATTCAAGCGGCTCGCCCTCTCGTTTCCCGGCGGGACCCGTCAGCAGCGCCGCCAGCGCCCCGATCGCGCCATCCCCATCGCCCTCCTCGGGCAGTTCCAGGATAGCGGCCACGGACTTAAGCACGATGGAGTCGTTCCCGCTGTCGAGCATCTCGTCCAGCTTGGCCACGGCTTTGTCCTTAAGCTTACGGATCCTCGTCGTTCGTCTTGCGGACATTATCCACCCCCTTACAGAGATCATAAACCAGAAAACAGAAATCAGAAAACCCCGGCGGCATACAACGCGAATTGTTTCTCCCGCCGTTCCGATTCCGCCTTCTAAGATAATTGTAGCAGGGCAAAATGTTCAAAATGTTCAAAATCGACTTTTCTCCGCAAATTTTTTATACTAATTTTCGGACGCACTCCCGGTATCTGCGGCGTACCGTCGCGCGGCTGGGTCCGTCCAGCAAGTTTCCCTCGTCGTCGAATACAGCCAGTTCGGCCGCGATCTCGTCCCAGGAATAGCAGCTTACGTG
Organism: Clostridiales bacterium; assembly: GCA_031265685.1. Classification (GTDB taxonomy): domain Bacteria; phylum Bacillota; class Clostridia; order Lachnospirales; family WRAX01; genus JAISCI01. Next base: position 36,264 of record JAISCI010000113.1, on the reverse strand, counting down.
CCGCAGCCGCATTATAAGCCGCGCCTGCGAATCGTCCACGGTCGATATGACGCGCTCCAGGCGGCATTTCTCCGCGAAGCACCTCACGAGGTTTTTGCGGATCTCGCGCTTCAGCTCCGCTATCTCGCCCTCATACCCGCCCGGGTGGCATTGAAGCTCGACAAGATACTCCTGCTGTCGCTTTATCTCTTTGGACAATGTGCGCAGCTGGTTTAGTTCATTTTCGTTCATGACGCGTTCTCCTTCTTCCTGTTTTTCTTGTTTTTTCGTATGTTATCGAGAGAATTCTATTTTATTGTGAACTTTCTGACAATACACTTTCAGTTACTATTGATTCTCACAGTGTATATTAAAACATAAATATTGGCCGCGCGTTGACAATGGCGGCCGATTTCAATCACATTGCCATGCCGATTTTTCGAGTAGAAATACAGGCAAGAGCCAAGAAAGACAACTCACCGTTGAACCTGAACGCTTACGCAAAACCGACCTTGCTTAACATGATAAAATATGGTCTTACTAAGAAACAAACGGAAGGCGTTCAAGACGGCTCTTAATCCCGCCGCGCGCCTTGCCGCTCCCCGTCTTGACATCAACCCGCCTCCATGCTAGAATATATAGATACCCAAAGAAACGGAGATGGGCTTTATGGGCATAAAACTTGCCGTCGTCGGAGCGACGGGCATGGTCGGCCGGGCTTTCCTGGACGTTCTGGAGGGGAAGGATCTGCCGATAGACGAATTCTACGCGTTCGCGTCCAAGAGAAGCGCGGGGACGGCCGTGATCCTCAAAGGGCGGGAATTCCCCGTCGAGGAACTGACCGAGGCTTCGTTTGACCGGGGGATCGACATAGCGCTGTTCTCGGCGGGCGCGTCCGCAAGCGAGGTTTTCGCGCCCATCGCCGCGAAAAAAGGTTGTATCGTTATTGACAATTCGTCGCGGTGGCGCATGGACGACTCCGTGCCGCTCGTCGTGCCCGAGGTGAACCCGGGAGATATAGCGCGGCACAGCGGCATAATCGCGAACCCGAACTGCTCGACGATTCAGGCGGTTGTGGCGCTGGCGCCGCTCGCCGTCCGCTATGGGCTAAAGCGCGTGGTATACTCCACCTACCAGGCGGTATCGGGGGCGGGGCGACAGGGGTGGCTCGACCTTGAAGAAGGCGAGAGAGGCAAGCCGCCGAAAAAGTTTCCGCGCCCGATAGCGCGTAACTGCCTGCCGCATATCGACGTTTTCGCGGACGGCGATTACACTAAGGAAGAATTGAAGATGGTCAACGAGACTCGGAAAATCCTCGTCCTGCCTAATCTGCCGGTTACGGCCACGTGCGCGCGCGTTCCGGTCTTCATTGGGCACAGCGAGTCGGTGAACGCCGAGCTGCGGACTTCCTTCGACCTTGACGAGCTGAAAGCGCTGCTGGCGCGCTCCGAAGGCGTCGTGATGATGGACGATCCCGCGAACGGTATATATCCGACCGCGCTCGACGCGGCGGGCGCCGACCCGGTCTATGTCGGGCGCGTGCGCAGGGATTATTCGGTGGAATCCGGCGTAAATATGTGGATAGTAGCTGATAATATCCGCAAAGGGGCGGCGCTCAACGCCGTCCAGATAGCGGAGAGGATAATCGGCGGGAAGGGCGGGCGCGGATGCGAGTAAAAATAATTGACGCGCCGGGCGGCAATGTCGCCGTCGTCCACAGCGACAGTCCGGTCATAACCGACGGCCAGTCCGCCATAGAGTTTGCCCTAAACGTCGGCGAACGGTTGATCGCCGTCAACAAGGGCGCGGTCAGCGAGGACTTTTTCCGGTTGTCAACAGGAGTCGCGGGTGAAGTCTCCCAAAAGTTTGTAAATTACGGATACCGGGTCGCGATAATCGGCGACTTCTCCGGTTACGCGAGCGAACCATTGCGCGATTATATTTACGAGTGCAACAATGGCGGACACCTGTATTTCGTTGACAGCGAGGAAGCCGCGCTCAAAAAGCTTGTCGGGCGGCGGTAAGCGGACAGAATTAAAGGGAGTGGGAATATGGCCATATTTACGGGTTCGGGCGTCGCCATAGTTACGCCTTTCGGGCCGGACGGCAGCGTGGATTACGGCGCGCTGCGCCGGCTCATCGAGTTTCAGATAGCGGGCGGTTCCGACGCAATCATCGTATGCGGAACGACAGGGGAAGCGTCCACGCTGACGGACGAGGAACAGATCGAAACGATACGCTTCGCGGCGGAGACCGTCGGCGGGCGGGTTCCGGTGGTGGCCGGCGCCGGCTCCAACGATACCCGGCACGGCGTCAAATTGTGCGAGCTGAGCGCGAGGGCCGGGGCCGACGCGCTGCTGCTCGTCACGCCGTATTACAACAAGACGTCCCCGCGCGGTCTGATCGCGCACTATACCGAATGCGCCAAGGCGACGGACCTGCCGATCATACTTTACAACATACCGGGGCGCACGGGGCTGAACGTCCTGCCCGAGACAATGCTCGCGCTGAGCGAAATCGACGGCATTGTCGCCGTCAAGGAAGCCTGCGGCAATATCGAGCAGGTCGCGGCGTTGGCGGCTCTGTGCCGGGGCCGGCTCGACATATATTCCGGCAACGACGACCAGACTACGGCGCTGATGTCTCTGGGCGGCGTCGGCGTCATATCCACCGTGGCGAACATCATCCCCGGGGATATGCACGAGATGTGCGCGGCGTTCCTGGCGGGCGACACGCGGCGGGCGGCGGAGCTGCAGCTTCGGGCGGTCCCGCTCATCAAACAGGTGTTTAACGAGGTCAACCCGATCCCGATCAAGGCGGCGCTGAACATGATGGGCCTGCCCGCCGGAGGGTACCGACTGCCGCTGGTTCCGCCCTCGGAAGAGAATCAGGCGAAGCTGCGGAGGGCTATGGAGGATTACGGCATAAAATTGGCGGTCTGACGGGATGGCGCGTATGATACGAGTGATTATCAACGGGTTCAACGGAAAAATGGGACGGGTCGTATCCCAGCTGGTGGACGCGGCGCCGGATATGACCATAGCCGCCGGAATCGACGTAAACGCGCCGACCCCTCAGTCGGCCTTTCCGGTTTATACCAGCATCGCGGACTGCGAGGCGACGGCCGACGTCGTCATTGATTTCTCGACGGCCGACGCGGCGGCGGCCGTTATCGACTACGCCGAGCGCTCGCGGACAGCCCTTGTGCTCTGTACGACGGGGCTTTCACCGGCGACGCTCGCCCGCGTCAGCGAGGCGTCGCGCTCCGCCGCGATACTGCGCTCGGCCAACATGTCCGTCGGGGTCAACCTTATCGCGCGGACAATGCCGCTCTTCGCGGAGGGTCTCGCGGATTCGGGCTTCGACGTCGAGATAGTCGAGAAGCACCACAGCCAGAAGACCGACGCGCCGTCGGGGACGGCGCTCATGCTGGCGGACGCGGTGAGCGGCGGGCGGTATTCTTATGTTTACGACAGAACGAAGAAGCGCGACAGGCGCGGAAAGAACGAGATCGGCATACACGCCGTACGCGGCGGCACCATCGTCGGCGAACACACCGTGATATTCGCGGGGCGCGACGAGGTGATCGAGATCACCCACCGCGCGACGTCAAAGGAAGTGTTCGCGGTAGGAGCGGTCAAGGCGGCGCGGTTTCTGGCGGGCAAGCCCGCGGGGCTTTACGGTATGGATCGGGTGATGGAAGAAACGTGACACTGGAGATTAATGGTACGAATTCGCGATTTAACCCTTGATTCCGCGTCCGGAGCCGTTTATAATATTTATTATGAATTTTCGCGGATTCAAGCGAAAATTACCTTGAAAGGAGGGTGAAACTATGAAGATTCTGAACATCGTCAATCCGGAGCGTTTTTTCATTCAGCTCCAGAAGTGCAAGGGCGATATATTCCTTCTGACCAGCGAGGGTGATAAGCTGAACCTTCGCTCGAAGCTCTGCCAGTACATAGCCATGTCCAAACTGTTCGGGGACGCCGAGATCGACGAGATCGAGCTGTCGTTCACCGACCCAGGCGACGTGAACATGCTTTTGGAGTATCTCGTGCGCGGATGATTCCGAGGGTAATAACAAGCAAAATTTTAAGGATTAAATCCGCCGCCGCCGCGAAAACTAATCGCGGTGGTGATTTTTTTGCGGACCAGCGGGATAATCGGTCAACTGGCGCGGCACCGGACAAAACCGCGCTCGAAACTGGGCGACTCCGTCAAAATGAGCGAACTTACGCGCTACCTGCGGCAGATCGGCTCCGAGACGGACGACGAGCATACCGGCGCGGCCGTCGGCCTGGTCAAGGCGGGGGCGGATTTGACGCGTTTCAATATAGAGCGCGCCGCGCGGATTAACCGCTCGCTCGAAAAACTGCGGCGCGGGATGACCGCCGAAACGGTACGGCGCGTCAAAAGCGACGGCATGTCGCCGATGATCGCCGGCGTGGACGAACTGACCGAGAGGATTGATTCGCGCCTGGATTCGCGCCTGAGACCGCGCGAATCCGTGAGCGACTGGGACGACGACGACTTTGTGACATGCTGGCGCGTCCTGTCGCGCGTGACGGACGCGGACGTGGGGCGCGTCGTAAAATCGGGCGCGCCCATGACGCTGTTAAACCTGGCCAACAGCGGCCGGCGCTTCGACGCCACCGTGGAGTTCGGCGGCGAAATCATTCCGGGGGAGTGGTATCATGAGAATAAACGCGAATATAGCGGCGGCGGGCGCCGCGGCCGCGCTGACGCGGATAAACCGCGAGGCCGGAGCGTCCGCGGCGCGTCTTGTCAGCGGAAGACGAATAAACACGGCGGCGGACGATCCCTCCGGGCTTGCCGTCGCCAACCTGCTGAGCCGGCAGGCGCGGGTTATGGCCATAGCGCGAAGGAACGCCATGGACGGCGTATCCATGACCGAAATCACCGACGGCGCTCTGGACGAGATAACCGGCATGGTTCAGCGCGCGCGCGAGCTTGCGGTACGCGCGGCGAACGGCGCTAACACGACCGACGACCGCCAGAAGATTCAGGCCGAGATCGATCAGCTGCTCGACGAGATCGACGCATCGGTCGCGCGGACGGAATTCAACGGCGCGCGCCTGATAAACGGCGAACGGAGCCGCTTCGTTGCGGCGGTTCGCGGCGGCTCGGCCACGGACGCCATCGTGCCCACCTTCGTGGATGCGGAGGTTCCGGAGGGGACGCTCCGGTTCACGCTCGAGCGCGCGCCGGTCCCGGCCAGGGCGGTCGGCGTTATCGGCGGCGATTCGGTATTCCCGGACGGTTCGTTCACCATAAACGGCGTGCCGGTTGTGGTCTCCGCGTCCGATTCGGCGGACGACGCGCTTACGAAGCTGAAGGAGGCTTGCCTGGCGGCGGGGGTTGAAGTCCGCTCTCCGGATTACCCGAAGCAGAGCCAGCTGATTCTCACGTCGGCGTGGCTTGGAAAGAACGCCAAAATAACGCTTCGTCCGGCGGGGAGCGCGGCTCTGGCCGCTTTCGGCCTTTCCGCGGGAGAGTGGAACGGAGCGGACGCGCGCGTATCCGGCGCGGATTACGCGGACGCCGCCGGTCACACGATAGATTCTTTCATGAACGCCGCTACCGTTACGACGGACGGCGAACGGATCGGCGTTCTGGGGGCGGATAACCGGGGCGTCTATTTCGATCTGCGGACTACAGCGGATCCGCGCGGGGTCTATTCCCTCGCGGACGGCACGCCCGTCGGCGACGACGGCTCGCTGCCGTTCGGGCCTATCCCCGATATGTCCGTAACGGTGACGGGGCACGGCAGGCTGATCCTGCAAACAGGGCATGAACAATTCATGGAAACGCGCGCGGACATACCGTCCGTATCGGCGGACAGTCTGGGTATGCGCAACATCAACGTTCAGACTGAGGAGGGCGCGGCGGCGGCGATCACGGCCTGCGACAAGGCGCTGAACAAGCTCTCCCGCGTTCGCGGCGGCATCGGAGCGTTCGCGAACAGGCTTACCTTTACCGAGGAGAGCCTGGCTCTCTCGATAACGAACACCGAAGCGGCCTTAAGCCGCGCGGCGGATACCGATATGGCCGCCGAGACGACGAACTACGCCCGCCTGAGCGTTATAAGTCAGGCGGGCATAGCGGTTCTCGCGCAGGCTAACCAAAGGCCCCAGCAGCTTTTGCAGCTGCTGAAGTGATGAATTTTCGCTTAAAGCCGCGAAAATTCAGCCGCCGCCTCGCGGAGCTGTTCGAGCTGCCGCGCGGCGTCGCCGGCCATGCCTGAACTCATGAACACGAGCGCGATAACCGCGACGCCGAACGCCGTCCCCACGTAGAACTCCCATGTGAACACCCGTTTCCCGCCGGCGGGCGCGGCTTCGTCCGCCGGCGCGTCCCGCTCTAGAAAGCGCTCGGACAGGAACCGGCCCGTTCCGTGCCCGTTGATACGTCTCATGAACCACAACAGTATGATGACGCTTGGCGCCGCGAACAGCGACAGCACTCCCGTGGCGGCGACGGCCTGGGTGAGCGATTCGGCGGTAAGCTCGGCGGCGGCCTCGGATTCGGGCAGGACGAACTGCAGCAGCACGCTCACGCCGTTCAATACGAAATGCGCCAGCATCGAGCCGTAAACCGACCCTGTGTAATGCACGATCAGGAAGAACACGACGCCGAGCGCGGCGGCGTAGAAAAACTGGTTGCCGTTCATGTGGTACAGCCCGAAGAACAGCCCGTTAACCAGCGCCGCCAGCAGCGCGTTGACGCCCCTGTACCCGTGCGCGAGCAGCCCGCGCATGAGTATCTCCTCCATCAGCGCCGGGAACACAGCGAAAATGACGAGGTTGGCGATCAGACCGGCCTGCCGCGTCTCGTTCAGCGTGCCGCTGATCGTATTGGGGAATACGTACATCGAAAGCGCGGAAATAAATTCCGTGACGGGTATGAGCAGCAGCGTCATCGGTATGATGATCAGCGCGTTCTTTATACCAAGAGGCGCGCGCGGGATAACGCTGAGGAGCCGCCTGCGCGAAAGGTAGCGGAACATCAGGAAGAACGTCAGGAACGTAAACGCGAACCAAACGCCCTGCACCCAGATCAGCGGCGCTCCCGGCAGAATCAGCATAACCGGCGCCACCAGCGTCGTCTGCGTCGCGAGCGAGTACGCCATGAACAGCATAAAGAAAAAATTAGCCTGTTTCGGCGCGTCTTGCGTCATTTTAATCCCCCTTGTCGATGCCTTCTTTTCGTCCGGCCTCTTCCCCGTCTTCTTTCTTCTCTTCTCCGGTATCCGTCATCTGATCGTTGTATTTCTTGTTAAGCATCTCCTTCGCTATGGTCTGCAGCATGGCGAACACCGGCACGCCGAACAGCATCCCCGGCAGTCCGAACAGCGCTCCGCCGACTATGATCGCGAAGATGACGCCCATCGGCTTGACGCCCGTCGATTCGCCCAGTATGCGCGGCCCCAGGATGAACCCGTCGAACTGCTGGAGTACGAGGATGATCACAAACGCCCAGAGCGCTTTGGCGGGATCCGCCATGAGCGTGATGAGCAGTATCGGGACAGTCCCGAATATCGGCCCGAAATACGGTATCATGTTCGTGACGCCCAGTATAAGGCTGGATATAACCATCATGGGCAGCCCCGCGACCGACCCGGCGGTGAAGAACAGCATACCCATGACCGCCGAATCCAGTGCCTTGCCGATCAGGAATTTGACGAACACTCCGTTGGCCTCGCGCGCGATCCCGATCACCTTCTCGGCGCGCCGGCGGCGCAGGACTATGTAGCACAGCTTTTTGGCGATCGTCGCGGCGGATTCCTTCTCGCAGAGCATGTAGAACGCGACGATAAGCCCGAGCAAAGAGTTGGACAGCGCCGACGCGACCTTCACCGTCTCTTGGTACAGCGCTCCGGCCACCTGCGGAAGGGACGCCAGCGCCCGCGATACCGGCTCGAGTGCCGCGCCCATTATATCCCCGGGGCTGAGCGTCAGCCCGAAAGCCTTGTTGATCGCGTCGAAAGCGTCTGACAGCATAGCCGTGACCGGCAGCGCGCCGAGTTCATCGGCGGAATTGACTCGGACGATATACGTCTGGATCAGCTGCGCCAGCCCGCTGGCGTTTTGCGCTATCTCCGGAATCAGGAACACCAGCGCCCACGTAACGGAAGCCAGCAGGGCGATATAGACGGCGGTTACGGACAGTATCCTGATCAGCCGCCCGCGCCTCGCGAGACGGGGTATCCGCCCGAAAGCCTTCGTCTCCAGCCACGACACGGGCACGTTCATAAAATACGCTATAAAAAAGCCGTATATGAACGGCGTAAATATATTAGTAAGGAAACCGAAAAAACTACCGATAAATGAAGTGATAACCCCGAGATTGTCCAGCAGCCGCGTGAACAGGGCGATTGCCGCCGCCACGGCGAACACGTGAAGGCTCAGCTTGAGGTATCGTTTGTCAAAGGGCAGCTTCACGCGGCGCCCCGCCTTCCCGGATATAATATAACGTTATTATCATACAGCATCCGGCGGGAATAATCCAGAGTATTATTGAAATAATTGTAGGTTATATGATACAATAGAATTCAGTAACGGATAGGGCGAACGGGATGGGAGGGCGCGGCTTGGACGGCAAGAACGGGAACGTTCCGCATATGGCCATATATATTGTTCCGCTCGAGATACTCGCGTTCGCGGGGATCGCGGTAGCCGGGTTCCACGACGTTTCCGTCGCGGTCGGCATAACGGTTGTGGCGGCGGCGCTCGCCGTCATCGCCGCGCTTCTGTATAACGTCTACATCCGGTCGCTGCGGGCGCGGACGGACGAGGGTCTGGCGGCGATAAACCACGCTCTGGACGAGACGCGCCGGCGCTCTCCTTGGACGCGGGACGCGTCGGGCTGTCCCGAGCGCTTCCGGCCGACGCTTGAGAGCGTCCGCGCGCTGTACGACGGCCTGCTTAAAAGCGACGAGGACCGGCAGGAGTTCATGGACATGCTGAACGCCGTCACGGCCAATATGGAGGTGGACTCGCTCTTCGCGGCGCTGATGCCCGGGCTTATCCGCCGGCTCAACTCGAACTGGGGCGCGTTCTACCTGGCGAACGCCGCCACGGGCAAACTCGAGCTGCGCTCGTCGATAGGGTTCTCCAAGAACATATACACTGAGTTTGATATAACGATCGGCGAGGGACTGGTGGGCGCGGCGGCCACCGCGAAGGATATAACCGTGCTCAACTCGATCCCTCAGGACACGATATTCGTGACGCGGACGTTTTTGGGCAAGATAGCGCCGAAGAGCGTCATGCTGGTGCCCGTCATAAACAACGAGACGCTGATGGGCGTTCTGGGGCTGGCGAGCGTGTACGACTACACTCCCGAGCAGGTGGAGACGGTTAATCTGCTGAAATATTATCTGGGCGCGGCGATCGGAAACTGCTCCGTATATGAGCGCTCGAAGCGGATCACCAACGAGCTTCAGTTCCAGAACGGCCTTATCCAGAGCCTGAACGAGGAGCTGGAGGGCAAGGTGAGGGATCGGACGCTGTTTCTGGGGAATGTGCTCGACTCTATCCGGGACCGCGCGATATACGCCGCCGACGCCGAGGGGCGCGTACTAGAGTGGAACCGGGGCGCCGAGGATATATTCGGGTTAACCGAGGACGAGATAATCGGCAAGGACGAGTCGGCGCTGTTCCCGGATGGTACGCGCTTTAACGAGCGCGCGGCGGAGATCGCGAAAAACGGCTTCCGCCGCGAGTCCGGCTGGAGAGACAAGCGCGGCGGCGGGCGGCGCCTGACTGAAACGACCGAATTCGGCATATATAACGAGAACGGCGAGCTGGCCGGCATAACGAGCGTGACCAAGGACATAACCAAGCCGGCCGCGGCGCGGGAAGAAACAGGCGCGGACCGCGGGGGCGGCGCTCCCGATCCCCCCGCTTAGGACTTCGCCTTGGGAACCATATCCGCCGCGTTATCGCGTCATGGTACCGTCGTTCGTGATTGATATAATCCCGGTTAAATCAGCGGACAGGATTTTTCAAAGCGACGCGCGTACGCGCGGGTTCGGACGCGGACTTGAAAACCTTGTCTATACTTTGAAAACGGGACTGGTATAATGCGTAATGCCGCGCGGCTGTTGAATGGGGCGTTGAGATATGACTGACGGCACGGCGGGGACCAACGCCGGGAGCGCGGATGAGCGGCCGCTCCGCAGGGCGGGCCTCGTTAGCGCGATACAGCGCTATCTGATCAAAAGGGCGGAGGAACAACCCGATCCCGCCGCCTACTACCATTTTCTTTCGATGTCCATGCTCTCCGCTATGGCGGTTGTGCCGCATATCGTCTATGTGGTCTACTTCTGGATAGAGGGCGCCCCTCCGCTGACGGTAAGCCACGGCATCAGCGTGCTCGTTTATGTGTTCACCTACGCGCTGCTGCGACGCGGCTACTATAAGACGGCTTCCGTCGTACTCTCGATGGAGGTGGTCGTGTCGTCGCTCGTGATGATCTATTACGTCGGCACCGAGGCCCAGAGCCAGTTCTTTATGTTGCTCGTCGCCATCGCGCATATGACCGTGCTGAAATTCGTCAACAAGGACCGTATGCTTGTCATGCTTATCCTGTTCGCGTGCTTCTTTGGATCGTTTTTCATCGGATCGTTCGCCGAGCCGGTTTACGCGTCCACGGTGGACGACGGACTCAAGTATTTTAATGTGGACTTCATTTTTCTGGCGACGGTCGTGATACTCTCTACGGAAAAATTCGTCGGCAACATGACCGAGCTGAGCCAGGAGAATAAACTGACGGAGCTTGAGAAGCAGGCCAATATTGATCCGCTGACGGGGCTGTACAACCGGCGGTTCGCGACGGAGTTCTTCAATAAAATAAGGCGCGGAGGGCCTATCGCCAATATCGAACTGGCGATGATCGACATCGACGACTTCAAGCTGATTAACGACACATACGGGCACGCGAACGGGGATAAGGCGCTGGTGGCGCTTTCGGCGACGCTCAAATCGTCACTGCGGCAGAGCGACTATGTGTTCCGCTGGGGCGGCGAGGAATTCCTGATCGCGATGGTGAACACCGATTCCGAGTCGGCCTTCCGCGTGGCGGACACGATCCGTCAGAGGATCGAAAAGAACGTAATCAATCTGGACGGGCGTGAGGCGAGCTTTACGATAACGGTCGGGCTGTCGCGCCTTGAACCGAGACAGATCGATCAGTCGATCATACGGTGCGATAAGAATTTGTATAAGGGGAAGCGCGCCGGGAAGAATCAGGTCGTGGCGGAGTGACGCCAAGCCCGCGCATTTTCTGTATCCGGCTTTGTCGCGTAATGTTTTCGGCTGTTTTTCCTTTCAGGGATGAGGGCTTTTTCCGGTTGATAAATACATATGCCGCAATGTCAGCCCTTCCCTGAACAGATGTCTCTGTGTCCGCGCAAGTGTATCCGTTTTCCGCTTATCACTCCGCCGCGTTCCCGGGCAGAGTGAGGCGGATGCGGGCGAGGTGAACGTAAATTATATCTTTTCCGCCCCTTCAGTACATGAAATCATTGAAATATACATGGATTTAGCGATCAACGCATGTTATAATGCTTTTCCTCATTGAACAAACGCGCCGTGCCCGAGCAAGTGCATCCGTTTTCCATTTATTGAAATTTCCATGTCCTTAGCCGGTATTTGACGCGTCCGCGCTTCCGCGGATCGCCTATTATCTTGGATGCCGCCGGTAATTTGTAAAACAAACGTGGTTTAATCTTAAAAACGCTGGCGCTCTCGCCCGCCTTGTGCTATAATCTGTCCAGCACCGACAAAAACAAGGAGCGTTAAAATCATGCCGACAAAATACATCTTCGTGACGGGCGGAGTCGTCAGCGGGCTGGGCAAGGGAATCACGGCCGCCGCGCTCGGGCGGCTGCTCAAGGCGCGCGGCGTCAAGGTCACGATACAGAAATTCGACCCTTATATAAACATCGACCCGGGCACGATGAGTCCATATCAGCACGGCGAGGTATACGTCACGGAGGACGGGGGCGAGACCGACCTCGACATCGGCCATTACGAGCGCTTTATCGACGAGAACCTGACGAAGAACGCCAACACCACGACGGGCAAGATCTACTGGTCTCTGCTAAACAAGGAGCGACGCGGCGACTTTTTGGGAGCGACGATACAGGTGGTTCCGCACGTCACCAACGCGATAAAGGACGCCGTCTACCGCGCCGCGAAGGAGCGCCCGATCGACGTCGTTATAACCGAGATAGGCGGCACTGTCGGCGACATCGAGAGCCTGCCGTTTCTGGAAGCTATCCGCCAGCTTATGTTCGAGGTAGGGCGGGAGAACGTGCTGTATATACACGTGACGCTTATACCATTTCTCTCCAAGTCCGGCGAGATGAAGACGAAACCGACGCAGCATTCCGTCAAGGAACTGCTGTCCATCGGTATCCAGCCGGACATAATCGTGTGCCGCACCGAAAACCCGATGCCGCCGGAGATGCGCGCGAAGATCGGTATGTTCTGCAACGTCCCGGGCGAATGCGTCGTGCAGAACATAGATTCCGAGTCGCTGTACGCGGTGCCGCTGCTGCTGGAGGAGGAAAACCTTGCGCGCGTGGTTTGCGAACGTCTCGCCCTCAGTCTCGGCGAGCCGGACCTCACCGAATGGCGGGCGCTGGTCGCAAGGCAGAAGGCCATAACGCGCTCCGTCCGCGTGGCGCTCGTCGGAAAGTACGTCGCGTTGCACGACGCCTATCTCTCCGTGGTCGAGGCGCTCAAGCACGGCGGCATTGAGAACGCGGCCGACGCCGAAATCATCTGGATCGACGCGGAGGACATAGAAAAAGGCGCGGACATGGACGAGCTGTTCGCCGGGGCGGACGGAATCATCGCGCCGGGCGGATTCGGCGAGCGCGGCGTGGAGGGGATCATAGCCGGGGCGGGATACGCGCGGACGCGGGGCATACCGTATTTGGGCATATGCCTGGGGATGCAGTGCGCCGTCATCGAGTTCGCGCGGAATGTACTGGGGCTTACCGACGCGCACACAGCCGAGTTCGCGCCCGAATCGTCCGCGTGCGTGATCGACCTGATGCCCGAGCAGAAGGACGTGCAGGAGTTGGGCGGAACTATGCGCTTGGGTTCATATCCGTGCGTCGTGGCGAAGGGGACGCTGGTGTCCGAAGCGTACTCCGGCGCCGAGATCGTGTACGAGCGTCACCGCCATCGCTACGAGTTCAATAACCAGTTCCGCGACGCGTTCACGGACGCCGGACTGGTTATATCCGGTCTGTCGCCTGACCAGCGCCTGATCGAGACAGTCGAGCTGCCGCGCGGGACGCACCCTTGGTTCGTCGGCGTGCAGTTCCACCCGGAGATGAAGTCCCGGCCAAACCGGGCGCAGCCGTTATTCAAAGAGTTTATTGCCGCCGCAAGCGGCGGCAATAAACCAGAAACCAGAGACTAGAAATCAGAAAAGATCAAAACCTTGGCTGTTCGTCGCAAGGTTTTGATCTTTTTCTGATCTCTGTTTTCTGTTTTCTAGTTCAGCGCTTGGGTCAGGTCGGCGATTATGTCGTCGATGTGTTCAAGGCCTACCGAAAGCCGTATGGTGTTCGGTTTGATGCCGCTCTCCAGCAGCTGTTCGGGGCTTAACTGGGAGTGCGTCGTGCTGGCCGGGTGGATGACGAGAGACTTCGCGTCTGCGACGTTGGCCAGCTGGCTGTGTATCTTCAGCCGGTCGATGACGGCCTTGGTCTCCTCCTCGGAGCCGTCGTACTCGAATGTGAATATCGACGAGCCGCCGTTCGGGAAGTAACGCTTATACAGCGCGTTATATGGACTGCTCGTCAGCGCCGGGTGATTGACGGCGAGAACTTTCGGATGTTTCGCGAGGAAATCGACGACGGCCAGCGCGTTCGAGACGTGCCGCTCCACACGCAGGGACAGTGTTTCCAATCCCTGGAGGAACAAAAACGCGTTGAGCGGGGCAAGCGCCGCTCCCTGGTCGCGCAGCAGGGTTACGCGCGCTTTCGTTATGTACGCGGCGGCCCCGGCGGCTTCGGTCAGAACCACGCCGTGGTAGCTCGGGTTGGGCTGGGACAGCCCGGGGAATTTATCGTTGGCCGCCCAATCGAACGTGCCGCCGTCCACGATGACTCCGCCGATGGATGTGCCGTGCCCGCCTATGAACTTCGTCGCCGAATGCACGACTATGTCCGCGCCGTACTCGAACGGGCGCAGCAGGTACGGCGTAGCGAACGTATTGTCCACGATGAGCGGTATTCCGGCGGCGTGCGCTACTTCGGCGACGGCGGCTATGTCGATGATGGAAGAATTCGGGTTGCCAAGCGACTCTATAAAGATCGCTTTGGTGTTTGGCCTGATGGACCGCTCGAATTCCTCGACCGAATCGCCCGAAATGAACGTCGTCTCAATCCCAAGATCGGAAAAGAGGTTGAGGAACATATTATACGTACCGCCGTACAGCGTCGTCACGGACACGATGTGGTCGCCTGACCGCGCGATATTGAGAATCGAATAGGAGCAGGCCGCGGCGCCGGACGCGACGGCGAGCGCGGCCACGCCGCCCTCGAGCGCCGCTACGCGTTTCTCGAATACGTCGTTGGTGGGGTTCATGATGCGGGTGTAAATATTACCCGCCTCGGTAAGGCCGAACCTCGCCGCGGCCGAAGCTGTGGACGGGAATACGTAGCTTGTCGTCTGATAGACCGGCACCGCCCGCGCGTCGGTCGCGGGATCAGGATTCTCCTGCCCGGCGTGCAGCTGCAGAGTTTCAAACTTAAAGTTGGACATTTCGATCCGCCTCTCGTTAAAGTAGTGATTACATATATGTATGAACAGTATTATAGCGCGCAAGGCGGGAATTGTCAATATGGAAATATAAAGCTGCACGTTCGTTTCATAAACGCACAAAGCCCCCGGATCGCGGCGGTGCGATCCGGGGGTGGATGTATGACGGGGGGAGTGCCGTAAATTACATCTTTTCGCCGCTTCAATACATGAAATCATTGAAATGTCCATGGCTTTAGCGGATAATATATGTTATATTAAGACTTCGTCTGGAGATATGTCTCTGTATCTGTGCAATCGCGTCTGTTTTCCTCTATCTGTCGTCTTAGATAACATCAAACCGCTTTTGAGTCCCTGACGTTAACGCGGTTTGTTAGCAGCTCCTATTCGTCTCATGTTAAGTCCAAGCACAACTACCAACAAATTGTAAGGAAAAAACGAAAACGCCGCGATACCGACCGCGATGACGCCACAACTTACCGCTCGCGACACTGCCGCCGTTATTCTCCTGGCGGCGTCCGCGTCCACGAACATCTCGGCGATGACGCCGAGTATGCGTCCGCCGTCCATGGGATACGCCGGCAGTAAGTTAAACCCGGCGACGAGGATGTTGAAAAACCTGAACATCCCCCAACCATCCCCGAGGGTGGATGCCGCGGCGAACAGCGCGAGGTTAAAAACCGGTCCGGCGGCGAATACGACGAGCCGTTCAGCGGCGGAAAGATCCTCTACACCCGGGATTATGACCGTCTCCCCGGCGCAGGTCAGCGTTACGCCGGATGGGACCGCTCCGAATACCGCCGCCACGGCAACGTGCGCAACCTCGTGCGCGGACACGACGCCGACGAGCGTTAAAAATTCCCACCCATGTCCAAACAGCGCGGCCGCAAACGCCGCCGCAAAAAACGTCACATGCACCTTTACAAGAAAATTATTCCCAAATGTTAGCAAACAATCACCCGCCGCGCCGATTAATACTGTATTGTATTAATCGGCGCGACGCATGATTCCAGCCGTTCATTAAAAAACGTATAATATCTGACATCGGGCGCTTCTAACTATTTTTCCACATCTATAAACAACACTTATCAACTTTTCCACAAAGTTATCAACAATTACTGTGGATTACGCGTTATACCAATCTCATTCCGGCGATGTATAAAAGGATTTAGCGTCGATCAGCAAATCCGCCAATTCTCGATAGGCTCCGTATCCGCCCGGGCTTTTACACACATAATCCGCGATCCGCGCTATCTCCGGCACGGCGTCGCATGGGCAGGCCGAGAAACCCACCGCTCGCATCGCGGCGTAATCGTTCAGGTCGTCGCCGATGAAGGCAATCTCATCGAGGGATAGACCACGGCGCGCGGCGATCTCGCGCGTTACCGCCAGCTTGTCGCTCACTCCCTGCCATACTTCCGAAAAAGCGAGCCTTTCGGCGCGGCGCGCGACAATCCCGCTCTCGGCGCCCGTCACCACTCCCGTCACAAAACCCGCCTCGGCCAGCATCAGCGCCGCCATGCCGTCATGCGCGTGAAACTTCTTCATAAAGTCGCCATCGTTCGCGAAATATATGCCGCCATCGGTCAGCGTGCCGTCGCAGTCGGCCAGCAGCGCTTTGATCCGCGCGAGCCGCCCCGCGAACGGCTTGCGGTGCGACAGCAGCAACTCGGCCACAGTAAAGTCCGCCGGCTCGTCCACCTCGACATAAGTATCGGGCGGCATCTCTACAAGTCCGATTCTGCCGGACACGCGGCAGCCAGTCCTCAGCAGCGCCTCTCGCGTGGTTATGTAGAACGCTCCGTTTTCTACCAATTGCCCGGGAAATACCTGACGAGCGGGGCGATCCGCCGGGGCGTAATTGACGGGAACCGCGCCTTCGGGCCTATCCTCCCACATGAACCGCTTCTGCCGGACTACCGACAGACACGAGTCGCGCCCGGAAGCCATGAGAGCCATTCCCCGGGAAATGTCCGCGGACGTTACTAGCGGAGACGTCGGCTGGATCAGCGCGGCGGCGGAGAATTCCATTTCCCGGGCAAACGAAACAAACGCCGCGTCCGTCGGGGAATCGTCGCCGCAAAGCGCCGCGTCCCTCTCGACGACGCGGACTTTCCCGCTCTGGAAAGACAAAGCGGCTTCGCGGATCGCGCCGTTATCGGTCGATACGTACACGCGGTCAATCTCCGGGCAGCGCTCGGCGGCGCTAAGCGCCCAGTGTATCATCGGTCTGCCGCACATATTGGCGATATTTTTCCCCGGGATCGACTTGCTCCCGCCCCTGGCGGGTATGAACGCGACGTTTCCCATCCGTGTCACCCTATCTTTCTGAATATTACGAATTTACTCGCGATATAATTGAACGCCACTATGATCACGTTATTCATGATCTTGACGAGCGGCTCGTTCCAGCCCAAAATTCCGATACATAGTATTGTAAGCCCCTCGTCGATGAAATATGACAGCGCGCGTGCGGCAAAAAACGGCGGCAACTCTCGCGCAAGCGCGGATCGCCGCCATGAGCGGCTCTCGAAGACGAATAATTTGTTTGTCACAAAGGCGACAGACACAGCCAGTATCCACGAAACAGCAGTCGCGGCGGTAAGAATCAAATTGTCCTTGTCCGGACGGCCCGTCGCGGCGGTAAGCGCGTACCGCGACGCGAAATACGCCGCGTAGCTCACAAGCGTGGTTACGCCGCCCCAGAAAATGTACAGTATCACATCGCGGTGAGCCGAGTATTGTTTGCGGATAAACTCAGTCATTGTAAATTGATCGCGCCTCCCGTGTATACCCGCCGTCCGCGTCCCGCAGGATGAGCGGCGGCAGTACGTTAAGCTCGGGCCTCATGCCGCGCCGCGCGTGAACCAGCAGAGCGGTCGGCGCGCGGTCAGCCTTCGGGTGTACAAACCGCAGCGACGTTATCCCGAGCGATTGCCCGCCGAACACCTCAAATATGTCGCCGAGCCGTTTCGGCCTATGGACGCAAACGAACGACCCGCCGGGGCGCAGCGCGTACTTGGCGGCCCGCGCGACATCCGCCAGAGTGCAAGCCGTTTCGCGCCGGCAAATATCCACCGAAGCGTCCGCGCCGGGCAATCCGCCGTTCGCCGGGATATACGGCGGATTTGCGGTAACGACGTCGAACGACGCGGCAGGCGTCAGCGCCCGAATGTCACGGACGTCTCCCGGTATGATCCGCGCTCGTCCGTTAAGCCCGTTCGCCGCGAACGACCGCTCGGCCATATCAGCGTAATCCCGCTGAAGCTCTATCCCGACGAAATCAGCGTCAGCAATCTTGCCTGAGGCCGCGATAGCAATTTCGCCTGAAGCCGCGAGGGCAATCTTGCCTGAGGCCGCAAGATTGCGGCGGCCAAGCATGAGTAACGAAACGACGCCGCTGCCCGCGCACAAATCCAAACAGCGACGCTCGCCGATACCCGCCGCGAACGCCGCCAGAAGTACCGCGTCCGTCCCGAATTTATAGCCGCGCTTCGGCTGGATCAGCATGTACCCGCCGCGCCCGAGATCAACCGCCGTCTCGCCGGCCCTCACATACGAATGGTCGAACATCAGTCGAGCAGCTTCTTTATTTCCTCGTCGTCCTCCGACTGCTCGCGCCTTCGACCCGTCCTGTGGATCGGCTTTATCTCGGACACCGCGTACACGCCGACTTCCGTCTCCCCGTCCTCGCCGACGGCTACGCGGACAAGCTGCCGCAGCGTATACACACTGACGACTTCGCCGCGCCCGTCCGGCGTCATTACGACGTCGCCGACGTCGGGCAAATTTTTCGTCAGCGTCTCATAGACGTCCTGCTCGTACTTAAGACAGCACATCAGCCGACCGCACGACCCGGAAATTTTTGTCGGGTTGAGCGACAATCCCTGATCTTTAGCCATTTTTATCGAAACGGGCGCGAACTGCTCAAGAAATGTCGCGCAACAGAGCGTTCTGCCGCAAATGCCGATGCCGTTCAGTATTTTCGCCTCGTCGCGCACGCCGACCTGACGCAGCTCAATGCGCGTACGGAAAACAGACGCCAGATCCTTGACGAGTTCGCGGAAATCAACGCGCCCGTCGGCGGTAAAATAAAAAATAATCTTGTTGCGGTCAAACGTTATCTCAACGTCGATCAGCTTCATCGGCAGGCCATGCGCGAGTATCTTCTTCGAGCACACTTCCAAGGCTTCGCCCTCGCGCCGCGCGTTCTCCTCCCAATGCGCCGAGTCGTCTTCAGTCGCCGGTCGGATGATCTTTTTCAGCGGCGCAGCCGTCTGCCCCGAGCCGATTTCGCAGTTTTCCCGAGCGACCTCGCCGATCTCGAGTCCGCGCGCCGTTTCTACCAGCACGCGGTCGCCCTCGCGGAACTTAACCCCGTCGGGATCGAACGAATATATTTTTCCGGCGGTTCTGAACCGCACGCCGATAATCTCCATTAAACTTTTCCAAACCTTTCGTCGTTCATTTTATACAACATTATCTCAATCGAGAGGGCCGGATTAGCGCCGCGCCGGATCTTTGCGCCGGCTTCGGCGGCGGCCTCCGCGCCCGACAATATTTGGGACTCGGTCAGCCGGCACGCCGACAGATCTCCAAGACGCCCGGGCCGATCCATGAAACGCTCCGGGCCGATCCGCCGAAACTCCAGCAAATCGGTATACCACAACAGCGCCATCAAGACTATCTCCTCGGCGGAATCCTTGTATTCCGAAAGCTTCCGCGCGGCGGCGTACACATCCACGATATCCGCGCCGCCAAGCCCCGCGAGCGCGCCGCGGACAGTCTCCGATATTTCCGAAAACCGTTCATTCGCCAGAATGCGCAACGCGGCTCCGATACCGCCTCGCGCGAACCGAGCCGCCTCAAGCGCGCTCGAATAGTCCGCTCCCGTCTTCTCCGAGACGAACCGCGCGGCTTCCCGATCAGAAACAGGCGGCACATTCAAAGTCTGACAGCGCGAACGGATTGTCGGCAATACCGCGCCGCCGGGACGGGCCGTCAGGATGAAAACCGCGTGGCCGGGCGGCTCCTCGAGTGTCTTTAACAGAGCGTTCTGCGCGGCCGGAGTCATCGCGTCCGCGCGGCGGATTATGAACACTTTCCGCGCGGCGGCGTATGGCGTCACCGACGCTTCGCGGTTCACGCGCTCTCGGATTTCGTCTACGCCTATCAACTTGGCGCCGTCCGGCTGGACACGGATAACATCGGGATTGTTTCCGGCGACGAACAACGCGCACGACGAACAGACGCCGCAAGCCGAACCATCCTCACCAGGCGCGAGACATACCAACGCTTTCGCCAGACGATCGGCGTACAGCGCCTTTCCCGTGCCCGCCGTCCCTTCCAATAAATAGGCGTGGCTGACGCGCCCATAGGCGAGCTGCCGACCGAGTGCCGCTTTCAGACGCTCGCCGCCGATTATCCCGTCAAACGCGCTCATACCAGCATATCGAGAAGAAGCCCGTCGATCTCCCCGGTCTTATCCAATATTTTAATGTGGTCCTTCTCAGCTTTCAGCAATTCCCGCGCGATGTCGTCCAAATCCTTGTTCACCATTTTAACTATGCCGTACACGCGGTGCCTGCCGCGCCTGTCCAGAAAATTCTCACGCTCAAAATGGTGCGCGTTCGTAACGACCTCGTTTATAAACTCACCGATCAGAGCGCGGTAGCGTTTAATATCCTTAATGTCCATGTGGTCGGCGATGCGCTTACCCTGAGCGGTTATATCGCTCATCAGCGACGTGACGCGCTCGCGCAAACCTTCCTGCCCCAAGCGTTTCAGCGCGAAACTGAAATCCTCGTCCCGCGTGATCTCCCTCGGGGCGGTTTCTCCGGCGCGGATAATCGGGTTCGCGCCGTCAATCCTGATGTCCGCCATACGTCACTTCTTTTCTTCCTTTATATATAGCGCCAGGCGCGGCTCGATTGACCGCAGAACCTCCGAAAACACGCGTTCTTCCGGCGCGCAGCCATCGACGATGGCAATGCGGTTTTTGAATCGTTTGGTCAGCTCGATATATCCGCGGCGCGCCTTCTCGAAAAACTCCACACCCCGCGACTCGATCCGGTCAGCGCGGTACCCCCCGGGCCGCCGCGCGAACATGACATTGACGGGCACGTCCAGCAAGAACGTTATATCCGGCTCCATCCAGTCCGTGGCGATGAAATTCAGCTCGGCGACTATGTCCGTGTCCACGCCGCCCGCGTAACCCTGATAAGCCAGCGATGAATCCAGAAAACGATCCGCGACGACGATACCGCCGCGTGAAAGCGCTGGCAACATAACATCCGTCATCAACTGGCACCGCGCCGCCGCGAACAGAAAACTCTCGGTCTTCGCTCCGATCACCAGAGACTTATCCGCGAGGATTTCGCGAACGCGTTCGCCGACAGGCGTTCCGCCCGGCTCACGCACAGCGGTGACGTCAGCCCCAAGCGAACGCAAGTGATCCGCCAGCCGAGCCGCCTGCGTAGTTTTTCCGCTGAAATCCAGTCCCTCGAACGTTATAAATAACCCGCGCCGCATCTTATCACCTGTGATACATTATACCCGAGCTTATCGCTGTTGTAAACTGTTTTGTATTGACGATTGACTATTCCGTGGATATAATTTACCCGGAGGATGAGACAATGGATATAATTCAAGCAATCGCCGGGGCGTTGGCTCCCGCGCTTTCAATGACCGCCGAGGATGCCGCCGCGCTCATCGAGTTTCAGCCGGATTCTTCGCGCGGAGATTACTCTCTGCCGTGCTTCAAATTCGCGAAGGTGCTCCGTAAATCCCCGCCCATGATAGCCAAAGATCTCGCGGAGGAGACATTTCCACCCATAATCGCGCGCGCCGAAGCCGTTGGGCCATATGTCAATTTTTTTACAGACCGCGCCGCGTTTGCCCGGGAGACGTTCGAGAATCCGCCGACGCTGGTATCGGACGCTTTCGCCGGCAAGACCATCGTCATCGACTACTCTTCACCGAATATCGCGAAAAATTTCCACGTAGGCCACCTCCGCTCAACCGTCATCGGAGGGGCGCTGACGCGTATCTTCCGCGCGGTCGGAGCCAATGTCGTCGGAGTGAACCATCTCGGCGATTGGGGTACGCAGTTCGGCAAACTCATCGTCGGATACCTTTCGCACAGCTCAGAAAAAGCCGTCGAGCGCGGCGGTATCTCCGAGCTTCAGCGCGTCTATGTTCAGTACCACGAGGACGCCGAAAAAGATCCCTCTCTCGACGACACGGCGCGCGCCTGGTTTATCCGTCTGCAAAACGGCGATCCCGAAGCCGTCCGTCTCTGGAGTTGGTTCCGTGAGTTGAGCCTTCGCGAATTCGAGATGATCTACGAACGGCTTGGCGTAACGTTCGACGCCGTAACAGGCGAAAGTTTCTACAACGATAAAATGAGCGCCGTCGTTGACGAGCTGCGCGCGAAGAATCTGCTCACCGAATCCGACGGCGCGATGGTAGTGCGGCTTGAAGATTACGGAATGCCGCCGTGCCTGATTCTCCGCGGCGACGGCGGTACGCTGTACCCGACGCGCGATATTGCCGCCGCGCAATACCGCCGCACGGTCTATGGCTTCGATAAATGCCTGTACGTCACCGCGCTCGATCAGACGCTCCATTTCGCGCAGTGGTTTAAGGTGGCGGAGCTGATGGACGACAGCTACGCCGATAAACTCGCGCATATCCCGTTCGGGCTGGTCAGTTTGCCAGAAGGCTCGCTCTCCACGCGCAAAGGGCGCGTCGTCATGATGGAAGACCTGCTGAACGAAGCCGTCCGAGCCGCGCGCTCAATAATCGACGAGCGCAGCCCAAACTTGGCCGACAAAGACGCCGTAGCGGAAAAAATCGGCGTCGGCGCGGTCATCTTCAACGATCTGTATAATAATCGTATAAAAGACGTCGTTTTCTCATTGGAACGCATGATAAGCTTTGAAGGCGAAACCGGCCCGTATCTGCAATATACCTATGCCCGCGCCTCAAGCGTCACACGCAAGGCTGGGGTAACAGGCGAGACCAACTACTCCGCGCTGTCTGAGCCACTCTCGTTTGACGTTGTGAAGTTGCTGTCGCGCTTCCCGAACGCCGTCGCCGAAGCCGCTGAGAAATATGAGCCGTACATTATCTCACGTTACCTGATTAAGCTCGCGCAGGTGTTTAACCGTTTCTATCACGAAATCCGGATACTCTCGGCGTCAGAATCTGAACGTCCGGCGCGACTGGCGCTTGCCGCCGCCGTCAAAAACGTTATAGGAGATGGCCTGCGGATTATTGGAGTAAGTGTGGTTGATGAAATGTAGAAATGTTTCACGTGAAACATATAACCCACGCAAATAATTTTGTTTCACGTGAAACATATTGAAAACACTCCACCCATATGATATAATCGAAATGAAAATTTGGCGGAGGCGATGTGTATGGGTAAAATTATCGCGATCGCGAATCAAAAAGGCGGCGTCGGTAAGACGACGACAAACGTCAATCTTTCCGCGTGCCTGGCACAGATGGGTAAGCGAGTGCTAACCGTGGATATAGACCCGCAGGGGAACACAACTTCCGGACTTGGCGTCGATAAAACTTCCATGGATCGCACAGTCTACGACGTTCTTATTGGCGAGTGTTATCTTCAGCAGGCGATCATTGGTACGATGCTTCCGTATCTTGATATATTGCCTTCCAATATTGATTTAGCCGGAGCGGAGATTGAGTTGATCGAGTTTGAACGCCGGGAGTTTTTGCTTAAAGATATTCTCACGCAGGTTAAATATATCTACGATTTCATTGTAATCGACTGTCCGCCGTCGCTGAATATGCTGACGATCAACGCAATGACCGCCGCCGACTCAGTACTTGTGCCGATTCAGTGCGAATATTACGCGCTCGAGGGGCTTACGCAGTTACTCCACACCATTGAGCTTGTCCAGCGTAAACTCAACCCGACGCTGTTTATCGAGGGTGTCGTGTTTACAATGTACGACGCGAGGACGAATCTCTCAATGGAAGTTGTTGAAGAGGTTAAACGGCATCTTGGAAAGAGCGTCTACCGCAGTATCATCCCGCGAAACGTCCGGCTGTCCGAGGCGCCGAGTCACGGCGTTCCGATAACGATGTACGACGCGAAGTCGAAGGGTTCCGAAAGTTACATGCTGCTGGCAGAAGAGGTGCTGTCCAGATACGGCGAAGGGGGATCGCTATGAAAAAAGGATTGGGAAAGGGATTGGACGCGTATTTCGGCGGAGCCGAGAGTGATGAGAGGGCGGTCTCCGAAACGCCCGGCGTGCTGGAAATAGACATAAACAAGATCGAGCCGAACCGTTCCCAGCCGCGCGATAACTTTGACGAGCGCTCGCTGAACGAACTCGCCGACTCGATTCGTGAATTCGGGCTGATCCAGCCGATCATAGTACGCAATGAAGACGGGTATTACTCGATCGTGGCGGGAGAACGGCGTTGGCGCGCGGCGCGGATCGCTCGGCTTTCAACGATCCCGTGCATTGTCCGCGATTATGACGAATTGGCGACACTGGAGGCCGCGCTGATCGAGAACATACAGCGCGCCGACCTCAATCCGATCGAGGAAGCGCGTACATATAAGCGCCTTTCCGACGAATACGGCCTGACGCAGGAGGAAATATCAAAAAAAGTCGGAAAGAGCCGTTCCGCCGTCGCTAACGCGCAAAGACTGCTCGCGCTGGATTCTCGTGTTCAGACATTCCTGACCGAAGGACGGATTTCAGCGGGACACGCGCGGGCGATTCTGGCGCTTGAGTCCGGCGGCGAGCAGTTTGAGGCCGCCGAGCGCGTAATCGAGGACGGATTAAACGCGAGAGATACCGAAGCGCTCATAAAAGAATTGATTGAGATAAAAACGGACATTCCGCCGGAAGATAAGCCGCCGAAAAAGCCGGACGAGCGCTCCGTCCTCTATAAATCCATCGAACGCGACTTGAACTCGATCTTCGGCACGCGCGTGAATATCCGTAACGGAAAAAACAAAGGTCGTATTGAGATAGAATTTTTCAATGACGACGACTTGGATCGACTGCTAATGATGATGCGTACCATTGAAAATAGATATTAAGGCAAATTATTCACAATTAACAGTGGATAATGTGGATAAAGTTTATAAATCGACGCGCGCTTCTCTTGACAGGTTCGCCGCGTTAAAAATGTGAACAAGATATGATCCGGAGCGCGTCTGTCCACAACGCTATCAAGGCGGTTTTTTGTCCCGGACAGACGGTTCGGGGCGGTTTTCAACATATCAACCGCCCCTACTACTACTGCTTCTGATTAATAAATAATAATGTTACGCGCGCGCGAACCGGTCCCGAAGACGGGAGACGGCTCCCCGAACAGGCGGCAGCGAGATTATCACAAGCGTAATCGCGGCCTCGGCGAATATGTAACCGCCGTTGTAGAGCGCCGAATAGAGCCATACGTTCATGCCCTCAGGCGCGTACGCGCTCCAGAACAATACGCCGGAGAGAAGCGTCGCGATAAAGCGCCCGGTCACGCCGGCTATGTACCCGATGTACAGCCCGCCTCTCGTTCCAGCGAACGCGCCGGAGACGCCCAGCAGGCCAAACCCGAACAGGTAGTCAAGAGCCGCTTGAACAGGGCTGACGACGACCGGATCAACCGCCAGCTGAATGAACGAATACGTTGCTCCGGCCAGAAGCCCCGGACCAAGGCCGAAGAAATATCCGACGACCGTTACGAAAAACATGCTGAGCAGCGTTACCGAGCCGCCGTTGTACAGCTCGAACGGCTTGACGAACGACAGCGCCGTCGCCATCGCCAGGCATACCGCCGTGACAGTGGTGATTCGGACGCCGGACCTGCCGAACCGCGTCGCGGTTCCGACGGCCGCCAGAAAGAGAACGACCGCCGCGCCCACCGCCGTAAGCTGGCCGATGGGCGACCCGAAGAACTCGGACATAAAAAATCCCTCCAAAAGAATTTTTGGCGGGACGCGGTAAAACAATGCGTGTGTTTTACTCGCTTCCCTCCGCCGGTATTACCCGGATCAGGTTGTAAGGGTACATCTCAGAAGCGATTTTTGGCTGATACTGTCTCAAATTAGCTGAAACAGCAGAAGCCGCAATCGCCACGCCCCCGCGAACGTCACCATTATAAAACCGTCTGGAGAGATTGTCAACAATGAATTATAATTTGATTTTTATAGACGCGGACAACACGCTGCTTGACGACCGGCACACCGTTCCGCCGGAGAACATCGCCGCCATAAGACGCGCGTCGGAGGCGGGCGTTGGCGTCGTGATCTGTTCGGGGCGCTCCAGCGTGAATATTCTCGGATTCATCGGGGAGCTTGGATTGGATCCGGACAAAGGGTATTTTATCGCGTTCAACGGCTGCCTGATTTGCGGGACAAACGGCGGGATCATCCGCCGGGCCGCGCTCGACAAGCGCACCGCGCTCGGGATCCTCGGCATAATAAAAGAATCGGGCCTGACCGCCATCGCGTACCACGATCCGACTTACACCGTAACGGAAGCCGAAACGCCGTATGCCGCGCTCTACTACGAAGCCACGCGATTGCCGCACAAAGTAGTGGGAAGCTTCGCGGACGCGCTGGCGGACGAGACGCCTAAGGTGCTGGCTCTGGGCGGACGGCCCGATCTCGAGCGTCTGGCCGCTAAGGCGTCCGCGCTGTCTTCCGGCGGGTTCAACGTGTTTTTCTCGGCGGAAAATTTGCTGGAGTTTACCGCGCCCGGCGCCACAAAGGGAGCGGCCATGCTGTATCTGGCGGAAATTCTGGGAATCCCGCGATGTAGAACCGCGGCCATCGGCGACAATCAGAACGATATATCAATGATAGAATCCGCCGGTCTGGGCGTAGCCGTCGCGAACGCACTGGGCGAGGTGAAGGCGGCGGCAAAAGTTGTGACCGCGCGCGACAACAACCACGGAGCCGTCGCGGAGTTTATCGACAATTACGTGCTGTGAGATTTAGAACCTGTATTCATTAGTGGAATCGGCGGATTTTCGCGATGATTTTCCGCCGGGCGAGGAAGCGGAATAAGACAACATCAAACGTCGATCAACGACGGGAAATCAGCTGAAAAGACGTCGATTCCATCTATGAACACAGGTTCTTAAGCTTGCGGCGCGTCTCCCGCTCGACCGCCAGCGGCAGGAGCGGCTTGGGCTGGAGCGCCGCCGCCGTGTCGTCTACGGCCTCGCGCAGCGCCGCGAATTCGGATGGAGTCAGCGACGCGGAGTGGTCGGTTCCCTTCATCTCCTTGTCGAGAGTGAAATGCCGTTCGATAATACCCGCGCCGAGCGCCGCCGCCGCCGGATCCAGCGCGATGCCGAGGTGATGGCCTGAATAGCCGATCATCTTGACCGAGCCGCCGTAGAGCCACCGCAGCCGCGTTATCTCGAGCAGGCACGCGTCTCCGGCGCTTACGGGATAGCCCGAAACGCACGCGTACAGCACGGTGTCGGACAGGCGGTTCGCCCGTGACAGAATCTCGATAATACGGGATTCTTCCTCGGGCGACGTCATGCCGAGCGATATGTGCAGCTCTCCGCCGAAGTTTGCCGCCAGCCAGCCCAGCATCGCGTCGTCGGTATTGGAGGCCGACGGCACCTTGATCATGGCGGGGGCGAACGTGGCTATCTCTTTCGCGGACGTTATGTCCCAGACGGAGGACGAGTAGGCGACGCCGTTCGCGGCGCAATGCAGGGCGAGCCACTGATGGTCCTCGCCGCTCAGTTCCAGATGTTCGCGGTGAGCGCCGTAGCTGTCGCCGAAGGCGTTTTCGGGTACGGGATGCGGGGCGTTGAACGCGGTCGGCGAGAGCAGCTCGCGCGGGCTGCGCTTCTGAAACTTGACTATATCGGCGCCGCTGGCCGCCGCCGCGCGTATCATCGACATCGCGAGGCTGACGCTGCCCTGGTGGTTGCAGCCGATCTCGGCGCAAAGCAGAATTTTCATAATCATCACCATGTATTTTCGCACGGGTCACGCGAAAATTACCTTTATACTAATTTTATGCTGGAGGCGGAATAAAATGAGCTATTTCAAATTGTCCGCGCGAGACGCGGCGATAATCGCGATACTCTCGGCGCTGACGTTCATATTGGCGTACGTCGGCACCATCAACCTTGGCATAGTGGAGATGACGCTGGCGATGCTGCCTATAATCGTGGCGTCGCTGACGCTGGGTCCGTTCGCCGGGGGCGTGACGGGGCTGATCGCCGGGTTCATCAGCATGTTCGTGTGCCTGACGTTTCCGCGCTCGGCGCTCGATCCGTTCATCGCGCATCCGCTTGTCTGCGTGCTGCCGCGTGTCGCCGTCGGCGTACTGCCTTACTATCTGTACAGGCTGATTCGGCTGGCGGGAGGCAAACTCGAGATACCCGCTTCGGCGGCGGCGGCGGTGTTCGGTTCCGTTCTTAACACCGCAGGGGTGCTCGGAATGCTGTACGTGGTGTACGCGAGAGATCTGGCCGAAAAGCTTATCGGGATGGGAATGGATCCTAGCGTCGTCAATCTGCTTTGGGGGATAGCCGCCGCGAACGGCATACCGGAGATGATCGCGGCGTTCGTACTGGTCACGCCGGTCGTGTACGCGCTGAAGGCGGCGCGGCTGTCTAAAGTCGAGAAATAATACTAATTCCATTTTAAGAGACGGATAAAAATTTTTCAGTCCGTGTCTATCTTGAAAAATTTTTATCCGCAAATCTAAATGAAATTAGATAAAAGAGAGGGTGGTTCTTTTGGCGCTGTACCTTGGGATAGACGTGGGCACGTCCGGGACTAAAGCCGTAGTGATGGACGGCACGGGCACGGTCGTCGCGTCCGCTTCGGTCGAATATCCGCTGTACACGCCGCGGAACGGCTGGGCGGAACAGGATCCGGACGACTGGCGGCGGGCGGCGGGAGCGGCGTCGCGTCAGGCTTTGGCGGGCGTTGACGCGTCAAAGGTGGCTGCCGTCGGATTGACGGGGCAGATGCACAGCTCCGTGTTTTTGGACGCGGACGGCAATCCGCTCTGCCGCGCCATGCTATGGTGTGATCAGCGCACGGCCGAGGAATGCGCGGACATAAGGTCGGCGGTCGGCGGGGCGCGGCTGATCGAGCTGACGGCGAATCCGGCGCTGACAGGTTTTACCGCGCCGAAGATATTATGGCTGCGCAAGAATATGCCGGACGTGTACGCGAAGGTCCGAAAGGTTCTGCTGCCAAAGGATTACATACGTTATCGACTGACGGGCGAATTCGCGACGGACGTATCCGACGCAGGCGGTACGGGTCTGTTCAACGTGGCGAAACGCGCGTGGGAGCCGGAAGTCTTCGAAAAGCTTGGCATACCGGCGGGTTGGCTCGCCAAGGTTTACGAATCCCCCGAAGTGACGGGGGTGGTGTCGGACGCCGCCGCCGAGCTTACGGGCATACCCGCCGGTACGCCGGTAGTGGCCGGAGCCGGCGATAACGCCGCCGCCGCCGTCGGCACGGGCGTCGCGCGGGACGGACGCGCTTTTGTCACGGTCGGCACGTCGGGGGTCGTGTTCGCGCACACGTCCAGGATGATACTCGATCCCGCCGGGCGGGCGCATACGTTCTGCTCCGCCGTGCCGGGCGAATGGCACGTCATGGGCGTTACGCTCGCGGCGGGGCTGTCGCTGCAATGGTTCCGCAGAAACTTCGCGCCCGGGCTGTCCTACGCGCGGCTGGACGAATTGGCCGCAGCGTCGCCGGTCGGCGCCAACCGGCTGCTGTTCGCGCCGTACCTGAACGGCGAGCGGGCACCGTGGCTGGATCCGGACTGCCGCGGCGCGTTTGTCGGGCTGTCCGCGAGCCACACGCTTGGCGACCTTGTACGCGCCGTAATGGAGGGGGTTACGTTTTCATTGCGCGACTGTCTGGATATAATGCTGGGGATGGGCGCGCCGATAGACGAGATCGCGGCGGCGGGCGGCGGCGGCGGAAGCGCCTTCTGGCGCGGGATGATAGCCGACGTCTTTGGCCGCGCTGTGACGACGGCTCAGACGCAGGACGGTCCGGCGCTGGGCGCGGCGATATTGGCCGCCGTCGGCAGCGGCGCGTTCGCCTCCGTGCCCGAGGCGTGCGACGCGCTGATAGCGCGCGGCGAGCCGGTACAGCCGAACGGCGCGGCCAGCGAGGAGTACGCGCGCGCGCACGCTGTATATAGGAAGATTTACCCGGCGCTGAAGTCGATTTATGCCGATTCACGCAGTCTCAGGCGTGAATCACAGGCGAATCACCGCGTGAATCCTCATGAATCAGCGTGAATCGCAGGCGTGAATATAGTTGCGCAAACCGCGCTGATAGTGTATAATATTTTGCGGCGCGACATATAAAGAAGCGACGGGATGGGGAGAAAGAATGACTTTTTTTGACGTGGTGACGCTGCTCGGCGGCCTTGGTCTGTTCCTCTACGGCATGTACGTGATGGGCGACGGGCTGGAGCGTCTGGCCGGGTCCCGGCTCGAGCGTATTCTTCAGAAGCTGACGTCGAACCTCTTCAAGGCGACGTTGCTCGGCGTCGTTATAACCGGGATTATCCAGTCGTCTTCCGCGACGACCGTCATCGTCGTCGGGTTTGTCAACAGCGGCATAATGAGTTTCGGACAGGCTCTCGGCGTCGTAATGGGCGCGAACATAGGAACCACGGTAACGGGTCAGATTATCCGGCTGTCCGACATTTCGCCGGACGCGGGGTTTTTCCTGCAATTGCTCAAGCCCAGCACACTCGCGCCCATAGCGGCGATCGTCGGCGCGTCGCTTAACATGTTCTGCAAGGAGAGCAAGAAGCGCAACCTGGGTCAGATACTGCTCGGGTTCGGCGTACTGTTCACCGGGATGTTCATGATGGAGGGCGCGATGGAGCCGCTGCACGATTCGCGGTGGTTCCGGGATTTCATTGTGACGCTGGAGAACCCGGTGCTGGGCGTGCTGGTTGGCGCTATGTTTACCGGAATCATCCAGTCGTCCTCCGCGTCTATCGGCATACTGCAGGCGCTCACCACCACTGGACACATCACGTGGGGCGCGGCGGTGCCGATCGTGCTGGGCGCGAATATCGGCACGTGCGTAACCGCCATCCTCGCCTCAATCGGCGCGTCGAGGGCGGCTCGTCGCGTCGCCGTATCGCACTTGTATTTTAACGTGCTGGGATCCTTTATCTGCATCGCGCTGGTGTACGGCTATGTCGGTATATTCGGCGCGCCGTTCTGGGGCGACACCGTCAACATGGGCGACGTCGCTATGTTCCACACGGTTTTCAACGTCGGCGGGACGCTGATATTCCTGCCGTTTTATAAAGTGCTGGTCCGGCTGGCCGAGCTGACCGTTCCCGAGAAGGCCGGGGACGTCCATCCGGAATTGTTGCCGACCGCCCTTGATCCGCGGCTCTACGCCAATCCGGCGTCGGCGATAGCGCAGGCGCGCGCCGCCGTCAGGAAGATGGCGGCGCTGTCCGCGCTGATAGTGAAGGACGCCAAGTCGATTCTTCTGACCAACGACCAGGAGGCGGCGCGTCTCGCGAATCAGCGCGAGGAGAATCTTGACAAGCTCGAAGTGTCCGTCAGCAACTATCTGGTCGGCGTGACCGGCTTTGACCTTGACGAGCGCGAAAGCCGCGAGGCCACGATGCTGCTGTCGTCGGTGGGCGAGTTCGAGCGTATCGGCGATTACGCGATTAACATAGTCCAGCGCGCGGGCGAGGTGTACGACAAGGGCATAACGTTTTCGGATACGGCAAAACGCGAGCTGGACGTTCTCGACAACGCCGTCGCAGAGGTGCTGGAGATCTGCGCGGCGGCGTTCGCGGGCAGCGACTTGGCGCTGGCGGCAAAAGTCGAGCCGTTGGAGGAGACGATCGACGAGATATGCGAGCGTCTGCGCGAACTGCACATAGAGCGCCTTAAAACCGGCCAGTGTAAGATAGAGTCCGGGATAGTTTTTGTGGAAGTCCTCGCGGATTATGAGCGTATCTCGGACCACTGCTCAAACATAGCGGGCAAGCTGATCGGCGGCGGGGAGAAGTCCCCGGACGCGCACGCGCTGCTGCGGGAGATGCACTCGGGCCGCGCGGCGGCTTACAATGAGCTGATGGCGTATTACCATGAAAAATACAAATTATCAGAGAATTCACAATAATATTATTACAAATAATCGCCTGACATAAAGCCAGGCGAGTTTTTTATATGCCGGTTTTGGGATAAAATAACTATAGTTTTTCGCCGTTAGTTTACTCAAAACGCTGTTGACGCGCATTATTTTCATATGTATAATATAAACTAACGGCTATTAAAAGCGGATTTTTGATAATGAAGAGCGTGATCAGAAAGGAAGCGTCTGGAATATGGAAAATCGCGGTACGGGGGGCGCGTTGAGCGGGCTTGCGAAAGCTTTTGTTTCCGCGCTATGTTTTGTGTTGGTGGTGTTGGGCGGGAGTACGGTTGCATACGCGATTGGTACGAATAAAGTAATTAGCGGTGAGTACAACGGACACATTTATACGGTATATGATGATGGTAGTTATTGGAATGATTGTCAGAATATCGCTAGCAGCAGGGGCGGTTATCTGGCAACTATAACGTCCAGCGGGGAAAACGACTTCATAGCAAGTCTTGTATGGCAGGGTAATCAAAACTTCTATTGGCTGGGCGGGGGGCTGTCGAATTCCGGTTACATATGGACAACGGGAGAATCGTTCGGTTATACGAATTGGAGTACATATCAGCCGGATAACCACGGGGGCTACGAGGGTTCTCTCGCTATGTATAGAGTTGCAAACCCATACATGGATGCCGGATATACTGGCCTTGGCGAGTGGAACGATCTTCCTGAGAGTGGCTATAAAGAAGGTGAGAGTGATTTCTTTAATTCGGATAAGGTCGGCTTTGTCATAGAGTGGGATGGCCCAAACATGCACTCGACCATGAGCGGAACGTACAACGGTCATCAGTATGCGATGTTGGAAAGCTTCACCAATGATATTTCATGGTACGACGCCAAAGAATGGTGTGAAGCGAACGGCGGGTATTTGGCGACGATAACGTCGTCTGGTGAGAACTTATTTGTTGAGGGTCTTGTCTATTATGGGGATAGAGATTATTACTGGCTGGGAAGTACCTGTAATGATCTTCGCGACTGGCGATGGATAACGGGCGAAAGCTGGAGTTACACTAACTGGGACACAGGCGAGCCAAGCAACACTACCGGCTATGAGGACTATCTTATGATGCGTCGTCATTCCGGTTTTTGGGCAGACTTGAATTATGCTTACGGATCGTTAATGGGTTTTGTGTGCGAATGGGGCGCCCCGGAAATAATAACCCCAAAGATTACCGTCGGCGTTACCGCTAACGCCGAATGGGGGACTCGTACAATCACTACTGCCTTGACATCCGCTGGTTTCTCGTGGAGCGATAAACAAGGATATTCGATATTAAACAGTTACCAATCCGACAACAATCCAACCGAGGGGTTTGCTGTCGCTGGAAAAACCGTTAACTACGCGGCTGAACTTGTTACTTTACATATGACGGGACTGCCCAACAACCTCAGGTCATTTACTGTGAGGCTTAGCGGCGCGGAATTTCTTTACGCTAAAAATGTTTCAGGCTCGAAAGGCTGGACGAATATTGCGTCTAATATTCAGACATACCCTGACATTTCCTCTGAGTACACGAAAACTTACTTTATCGGAGGAAGGTTTGACGAGTATGGCAGAACAACCCAGATGTCCGGTTTGGGCTACGAGTTTACAACAGGAAGCGTGACCAGTGATAAGGGTCTTGCTTATGAGATGTATATTAACGGAAATGAAATGACTATAGAGATGTACGATGCTGAAGATACTAACAACGGGACGAGAACCATGGACATACCGTTGGCGATTTACGCCGAGAAGCCCGGCTCTGTAAGTGTCAGCGTGCGCAACGCTAAAGACGTGAGGGGAAACTCAGTTGCCAGCGTCAACACGGCGGAGCTGTCGATAGCGAAAGTTGTCGCGCCCCCAGTTTCCACCGTCCCCATCGACCCGGCAGAATACGTCTTCCCCTCGAAGGAGGCCGGATACGCCGAAAGGGACTTAAAGGCTATCTGGATCACCAATAATACGGGAGCGACGCTAACGAACGTTACCGCCGAGGTGACGGGTGATTTCACGATCAGCGCCATGAACGCTACTACCGTCGCGAACGGCGCGAAATCCGGCGTGAACGTGTATACTAAGACCGGGCTTAACATAGGCAAACACACCGGCGAGCTGTGCGTATCAAGCGCCGGAAAGCTGATAGCGACTGCCAAGCTGGAATTCACAGTCACCGCGACGTCCGGCGCGTCGTCTCTGGCTATCACCCCGGCGTCATACGCGTTCGCTTCGCTGACCACGGGCTACACGGCCGCGACCGTAAAGCAGGCCAGCTTCCAAATAAAGAACACGGCCGCCGCGGCCGCCGCGCCGGTTACATACTCGATAAGCAGCGCATATTTCGAGCTGGTTAACGCGCCAAGCTCGACGACAATCGCGGGCAACGGAACCGCTAACATTACGGTCAAACCGGCGACGGCGCTTCCCGTCGGCAAACACACGGCGGAACTGCGCGTGTACGTAGGCGGCAAGCAGGTAGCGACCGCCGCGCTGGAATTCACCGTGCGGGCCGTATCCGCCAAGTTTGTGATGAGCGAGGATAATTACAACTTTGTTAACAGCCGGAGCAGTTTCGGTTACGCGTCGGATTACCGCATACCGCTGGAGCGTTACCTCGCGCTGTATTCGCCCAGCGAGGCCCAGATCCACTATGAGAGCGATGGCGCGTGGGGCGGATCGTGCTATGGGTTCTCGGCAAGTTCCGTGCTGGCCAATTGGGGCGAATTGCCGTATCTTTTGGAAACGCGGTATTCGTACCAGTATGTCAAGCCCGGCGTTCCGGCTAACGCCGTAACCGTTCTGCTCGAGACATATCAGAAAGGATGGTGGGCGGACAACAACAGAATAACGTCGGAGATTCGCGGCAACAGGGCGAATTTCAGCGGCCTGGTAAACGCGATGACCGCCGCGAACGGCAGGGGTCTCGTTATCACGTGCTATTCGGACAAAGCTTATCACGCGGTCGTCGGGTATGATATAGCGCAGGTCAGTTCCGGTGTGTACGATATATCTATCTACGACCCCAACTACCCGGACGACAGCGCCCGCAGGATGCGCGTTAACACGACGGCGCGGACGTTCAGCTACAAGGGTAACGACGACTGGGGGTCAAAGCCGGAGCACTACTTCGAGTACGTATCGGCTGGGGTGATCGACACGGCGATGGATAACGCGATCAATAAATATTCGGGCGGCAAGGTCAGCGTAAACGCGGCTACGCCGGATATGGTGATACGCGTGCCCAAGGGGAAAACCGCGCTTTTAGGAGGCACACCGATCCAAAACATACCAGGCGCGTACTTGGCGTCAGCGCCGGACAGTCCTGGTGAAGACGATCAGTGGATCGTTCCGCATGGTATTTACACTTTCCGGCTTTTGGACGGTTCGGACGTCGATGTGTCAGTCAGCAGCAACGGCAGCTATTACGGCGTTAAAGGCGCGGACGAGATAGTGATAAGCGATGAGGATGGCGTTGGCGTTGAACTGCGCGGGGACACTGACAAACAGTTTGAGATCGTGACGGTGTTAGACGATACGGCCACCAAAGTAACGATAACAGGTAAGGCGAACGACGGTTTCTCGGTGCGGACGGGCGACGGCGGCGAACTGACCGTGACCGGCGACGGAACATTTACGGTGAACAAGCAGGGCGTTAACCAGAGTTACACCGTGCGGGAGGGCGAGTCGGTGGCGATCGACACGAAAGCCGTCGCGCCGACCGGCATCACGGTTATAGTAGACGGCAAAAAAGTCGTGTTCACCGAGCAGGAACCCGTAAACGTGGAGGGGCGCGTGCTGGTTCCGGTTCGAGCGGCGGCGGAGGCGATGAATCTCGTCGTGGATTGGAATGATCCGACAAAAACAGTGACAATCCACGGTTCCGGCGGTCTGAACGTCAATATGACAATAGGGAACCCGGTTATAACGATTACGGTAAACGGGACGCCGCAGCAGGCAGCGATAGACGTGCCGCCGATGATAATGAATGGGCGGACGATGCTGCCGTTGCGAGCGCTGTCGGAAGCGCTCGGGGCGAACGTGGAATGGGAAGACGCTACAAAAACTGTTACTATAACTAATAGATAGAGAAACACAAGAAGCGGCGATTCAGATCGCCGCTTCTTGTGTTCATATCAAGCACGATGACGGTTTGGGCGTGACGGACATTCAGCATAAATTTCACATCTAAATTTCGCTTGGATGAATTTTGCGTGACAGAATTTTGCGTGATTCAAGCAAAATTCACTGTCCACGCCGATGTTGACGTAGAAGACATTGATATTGAGCCTGTCTCGCGGTTAAACAGTCTGACA